>JADFGZ010000315.1 GCA_022567475.1 Acidobacteriota bacterium
AGAGGTGTTGAACATTATGCAAGGCAATCGAAGCAGGTTCGACGAATTCCACAGATTGGTGAAGCGGGTCTTGACTCAAGTGCGGTGGGTGTCAACCAATCCCAGTAAAGGTGGGGCTGAAATACGAGTCTGGCCTATTGATGCTAACACACAAAGAATTGATCTGACTGTGCCCCTTGATAAAAGTGGGAGTGGCATCGGGCAAGTGCTGGGCATGCTTTATGTGGTGATGAATACTGACCGGTCCAGTGTAATTCTTATTGACGAGCCACAGAGCTTCCTCCACCCTGGGGCAGTCCGAAAATTACTTGAAATCTTGCGGGGTTATCCGCGACATCAGTTCATAATTGCGACGCACTCTCCTACTGTAATTACATCGTCGAATCCACAGACGATTACGATGATTCGGCTTCAAGACTGCGAAAGCGTTCTTGAGCCAATTGATTCAAATGATGCTAAACAGCTACAGGTCTATCTCGCTGAAGTTGGCGCTCGGTTGGCGGATGTGTTCGGCGCGGATAATGTCTTATGGGTGGAAGGAAAAACAGAGGAGATTTCTCTTCCAATAATCCTGGAAAAAATTGCCCAAAAGCCCTTGATGGGAACTTCCATTCTCGGATTAAGAAGCACAGGGGAACTTAAGGGGAAGGACGCGGAGCGAATAGTAGATATCTACAATCGCCTCAGTAGAAGCGGCACTCTCATCCCACCAGCGATTGGTTTCTGTCTGGACCGCGAGTGTCTAACCCCGCAAGAACGGGATGCCCTGAATCGGAGATGCAACAATCAAATCGTCTTCACGAATCGGAGAATGTATGAAAATTATCTTCTGAATCCTAAAGCCATTTGTAGCGTAGTAAATGGAATTGAAGGTTTTCGCAGCCCACCTATCACAGAGGAAGAGGTTAAGAAGTTCTTCGAAGACAGTCTCAAAGATAATAAGTATTTCTCTCCCTTTGCTTATGATGGGAATTCGGAGAACTGGGTGAACGATGTCAATGGTGCAAAGCTACTGAGTGCTCTATTTGCGCAACTCTCAGAAACTCGCGTTAGATACGAGAAGATCGAACACTCAATTGCATTGACCGAGCGGATTGTCGAAAATTCTCCAGAAGACCTGCGAGAGATCGCGGATCAACTCGTAAGAATCTTGGAATCCGGGGTTCAGCAAAACGGCTAAGGGAGAGCAACGCTCAGCCGCCTGACGCCGCATAGGAAAAGCAAATCCCTCGCTACGCTCGGGATGACAGCAAGCACGGGTGCAATGCATGCTGACCAAGGCTGATCCTTCGGCGGATTAACCGTTCCATTCTTTCTTAGCCGTTTGACATGCTCTTCTTACGCCCCTAGAATATGGCGCGTGGCGGCCTGCCGCCGTCCTCTTATCCGTTCAATCGGCATGCAAGCTCGAAAGGAGATCGTCGCACTTCCATGCGTCCCTTCCTGCGCAATCAGGACACTCCCTTCTGGAACCGTTACTACGAGACAATGCCGCGCGAGCAGCTTGACCGCCTGCACCTGCATCGCATAAAGGCGTTGCTGGCGCACGCCTACTCGACCAGCGCCTTCTACCGCCGCAAGCTGGACGAAGCCGGCGTCCGCCCCGACGACATCCAAACGCTTGAGGACTTCAAGCGCAAGGTGCCGATCACCGACAAATCCGAGTTCATCATGCTGCAACAGGAGCGGCCCCACTACGGCGACACCCTCTCGCTGCCCGCCGACCATATCGCGCATCACTGCGAGACCTCCGGGACGACCGGGGTTCCATTAAGCATCCCCTTCACCACCTACGACACCGAGCGGTACGGCGAGTCCTGGAACTACGGCTTTTGGGCCGTCGGCATCAGGCCCCGCGACAGCTTCTACTTTGCCTTCGGCTGGGGCCTGTTCTCCGGCTTCTGGAGCGCCTACTGGGGCGTGCGCCGCTTGGGGGCGACGCTCTATTCCGGCGGCGGCCAGAATTCAGAAGGCCACGTCAAGATGATCCAGCGCCTGAAGCCCACCGTGCTGATCTCAACGCCCACCTACGCCCTGCACTTGGCCGAGGTGGCGCGCCGGATGGGCATCGACCCGGCCAGCCTCTCGTTGAAATTCACATACCATGCCGGCGAGCCCGGCCCGTGCGCCATTCCGGCGATGCGGAAACAGTTGGACGAAAGCTGGGGCGCTATCTCCGGCGAGCTGCTGGGCGTCGCCGAGGTGCACGCCTTTGCTCCCGGCTGCCCCACGCGCGAGGGCGTCCACGTGGACGAGACAAGCTGCTTCTCGTGGAGCCGCGACCCGGCCACGGGCAAAGAAGTCGCCGAGGGAGCCATCGGCGAGAACATTCTGACGACCTACGTCAACAACGCGCAGCCGCTGCTCAACTACCGCACGCACGACCTGGTGGAGCGCCACAACAGTTGCGCCTGCGGGCGGACCTGGGCGTTTCTGAAGGGCGTTGTGCTGGGGCGGACCGATTTTATGGTGACGATCCGGGGCACCAACGTCTATCAGTCGGCGGTCGAGAACGTCATCGGCCAGGTGGAGGGCCTCAGCAGCCACTATGAGCTGGTGCTGACGCGCGTCAGCAGCATGGACCGCATGTGCATCCGCGCCGAGCCGCAGCCGGGGCTGCCGCAGGAGAAATATGCGGAGCTGAGCCGTGGGATCGACAAACACATCCACGACGCGTTGAAGATCCGGCTGGAGGTAGAGTTGGTCGCGCCCGGCACGCTGCCGCGCTACGAGCTGAAGACGCGCCGCATTGTGGACCAGCGGCCCAAGGAAGTCCGCCGGGCATTGGACCGCGAGTAAGGGAATCCGAGCCGCGACTGCGGGGGTAGCCACGGTGAGCGCTTGTTCTCGCCGTGGGCTGGTTTACGGATAAAAACCCACGGCGTGAGGAGCAATCGCCGCGATGGAATAATGACTACCAGACGCGCGCGATTCAGAAACGCAATCAAAGATTTTCTTTTCAGGAGGAACAACCGTGGAACGGGAACAGATGTTGCAGCGCATAGCTCAGGCGCGCGCCTTGCTGGGCGAGGTGATCGAAGGGACCGACCTGCCGTTGATCGAGCGCACCGTGAAGCTCGCCGACATGAACCTGCACTGGGCGCAGTGGAACCTCGGCGAGCCGGTCACGCTGATGCCGGAGATGGAGTAGGGCCTGCCGCCGGCAAATGAACGCTACGGAAACCGGCGCGAAAAAGGCTTCCCGAATTTTTGGGCAAGCCGGCGGAGCGAGGAACCTACCTCCTACCTCGATTCTCACGAACCGGATGAGCCATCGCAGGAGTTGCAGCAAACGATGGTCGCTTGATCCCCCAGACTTATCACCAACCTTATTTTATTGAATTTGGCATCGAGTTCTGGTATCCCTACAATTAGCGTTTTCCAATTCTCGTATATGGCGGGAGGTACACATGGAACCCAAAGAGACTGGCCGGAGACGGTTCTTGCAGGGCGGTGCAGCGGTGGTGGGCATGGCCATGGCAGGACTGAAGGCTGCCGAAGCTCAGGTGCCGTCCCACCAAGACACGCTCAACCCGGCGGACGTGCGGCGCCTGGGGGAGCGTTCGCCTTATGAGAATCCCTACCGGGTTGGATCGCCCACGGAGGGGCTGACGCCGCTGCAAGACTCCCACGGAATCATCACCCCGTCCGACCTTCACTTCTATGTCAATCACGAGTATGGAGTGATTCCCGTGATCGACCCGAAGAAGTACCGGCTGGCGATACACGGCATGGTGGAGCGTTCCGTGATTCTGACGCTGGATGAGATCAAACTCCTTCCCTCCGTTTCGCGTGTCTATTTTCTAGAATGCAACGGGAACGCCAGCCTGACCCGGCGAAAGGCTGCGAAAACTTTGCAGCAATCGCACGGCCGGACCAGTTGCGCGGAATGGACGGGGGTGCCGTTATCGCTGTTTATGAAGGAAGTAGGCGTCAAGACGGGAGGAAGTTGGGCGCTGGCGGTTTCGCAGGATACGGCGAACCATGCCATCAGCATTCCGATGGAAAAGTGCATGGAGGACGTCCTGGTGGCCTACGCGCAGAACGGCGAGCCGTTGCGGTTGGAGCAGGGTTACCCATTGCGGCTGGTCGTGCCCGGCTGGGGAGGGCGGATTCATGTGAAGTGGCTGAATCAGATCAAGGTGGTGGATCAGCCTTACATGACCACGCAGGACCGTGCTTCGGACATGAGGCATTCTCCGGCAGGCGAGGGAGTGTTCTTTGCCCTGTCGGAACAGTCGCGCAAGTACCGCTATGAAATGTTTACCAAGTCCATCATTACTTTTCCCTCCGGGGGACACAGGCTGCCCCGCAAGGGCCTTTACGAGATCACCGGGCTGGCCTGGTCCGGCGCCGGAAAGGTCCGCCGGGTGGAGGTCTCCACCGATGACGGCAAGACCTGGAAGGACGCGGAGTTGCAGGAGCCGGTGCTGTCCAAAGCGCATACGCGGTTCCGGATGGCCTGGAATTGGGATGGCGGGGCGACCGTGCTGCAGTCCCGTTCTACGGATGAATTCGGCGACATGCAGCCGTCCATGGAAGAGGTGGAAAAGAATTGGATCGCGGACCAGAGCGCTGCTTGCACCGACGCCATCGGAGTCGAAGATTGCAACCGGACGCCGCGCAGAGCCAATCGCGCCCTGATTCAACGCTGGCGCATTGCGCGAGACGGCACCGTGCACAATCTGTTCGAGCCGCCCCCTGCGATCCTGGCGGTCGGTTAGCCGGTAGGCGAAAAAGGACCTAAGCAGGAAAGTAGACAAGGAGAGTGCGCTATGTTGCGGGCAGCCTTTTGGATCATCGTGATGGCATCGGCGGGCGGCGCGTTCGTGTGGGCGCAGTTGCCTACCTATCAACTGGGCCGGACGCCGAC
>JADFGZ010000316.1 GCA_022567475.1 Acidobacteriota bacterium
GAACGGAATCAGGATGATTACCGGAAGTTTCAGGCGGTAAACCTCCACCTCACGCGAATGTGTGGTCAGTAATGCCATTCAGTTCCTTTCGGCACAAAAAAAGAAGTCAGGAGCCAGTAGACAGAAGTCAGAATAGCCCCAAAACCGAGCCGCACGCGCCTGTCCCGAGCCATGTCCCGAGCGAAACCGAGGGAGAAGCCGAGAGAAAAGCCGAGGGATAAGCAAGCGGACCCATACACTAGTTTTTCAACAACCTCCTCAAGGCACGGCTGTCTTGCCAGCGCCCAGTTCCTGCCTCCACTGGATTGTAAATAATGGGGAGAGATTACACGAGGTAGGAGGGCAAATCAATTGTTGGCAGACGACATGACTGGAAAGCATTCGCGCCGCAGGTGTGCTCACTAACCGGCTGTCTGCACCACGAGCAGCGAGGAGAGTTTGGGAGAATTGTAGTTTGGGATAACTTTAGTATGGGGCAACTATAGTTTGGGAAAATTTAAGGAGAAGCGACGCGGCTTTCTGCAGGAGCTTCGTCCGGCAACTCCGCGACCTTGTCCCCCGCCGACGGTTCCACGTCCACCTTCTCGACCAGCACCAGAACCTCTTCCAGGCGGTTCAATTTGGCAAACGGCCGCACCAAAATTTCCTGGAAGGTCTCGCCCCGGCGAACCTCCACCACCACGCCCACCGGCAAGCCTTTCGGGTAGATACGGTCCTCGCCGGAGGTAAACAATCTGTCCCCCACCGCAACTTCCTCATCATTGGAGACGTACAGCAACACGCAAAGCTCCGGATTTCTGCCCTTCAGCACCCCATGGACGCGAGAGTTCTCCAGCAGCACGGCAACACCGCTCTCGGTTTCGGTCAGCAGCAACACCTGGGCCGCAGAGGGAAAGACATGCAGAATTTTACCGATGATCCCTTCCGGAACAATCACCGGCATATCGGGATGCAGCCCTGCGTCGCGCCCCCGGTCGAGGATCAGCAAATGGGCGTTCTGGCTGGCCCCGAAACTGATGACCTGGGCGGCAACCGATTCCGAGGGCGTCTCTCCCTTCAGCTCCAGCAGGACTTGCAAGCGTTTGGCCTGTTCGGCCTGGTTCTGGAGCCGGAGATGCTCGAGCCGAAGATGATCCAACTCGCGGCTCAATTCCTGATTCTCCCTGCGCGCGCTGCGCAGGTCCACGTAGCCGTACCAAAATCCGGCGACGCCATCGAAAACCAAGTTGAAAGTCTTTTGAACCGGAGTAACCAGAAAAACCGTCCCTCGCCGGATCAGCGGAATATCCCGATCCTGGCGCACCTGATAGGCCACCAGTAAAAGCTGGAGAAACAGAACCGCAGCCAGGATGATCCGTTTACGGTGGCGCGAAAACACGGTTCCAACACCTCGAACTATATTTACCGCGAAGGGGAAAACAGCCCAGCGCACTATCGAGGAGAACTATGGGGCGTCTTCCCATCCCCGGGCTGCTCCGATTCGAGCGACGCTTTGATTCCAGCGACGCCTTTATCCGAGCGATACTTTTATTCGAGCGACACTTTGCGGAGCAGCTTGAAGTCACTCAGCATTTTGCCCGTCCCCAGCACGACCGACAGCAAAGGCTCATCGGCGATGGAAACCGGCAGGCCGGTCTCTTCCCGAATGCGCCTATCCAGGTTCTTGAGCAGCGCGCCCCCGCCTGTCAGAACGATTCCTCTGTCGCTGATGTCTGCCGACAGCTCCGGCGGAGTCCGTTCCAGGGCCACCCGGATGGCATTCATGATGGTTTCCACGCACTCGGAGAGCGCCTCCTGAATCTCTTCGTTTCCCACGGTGATCGTTTTGGGCAGCCCTTCAATCAGGTTGCGGCCCTTGATCTCCATGGTGATGGGTTTGTCCAGCGCGTATGCCGAACCCAATTCAATTTTGATCTGCTCCGCCGTCCGCTCCCCGATCAACAGGTTGTGCTTCCGTTTCAAATAATGCATGATGGCGTCGTCCATCTCGTTGCCCGCCACCCTCACCGAACGCGAGTACACAATGCCGGAGAGCGAAATAACCGCAATATCGGTGGTCCCGCCTCCGATATCCACAACCATGTTCCCGGAGGGCTCGGTAATGGGCAACCCGGCGCCGATGGCCGCCACCATGCCTTGTTCCACCAAATGCACTTCGCTGGCCTTAGCCCGGTACGCGGAGTCCTGCACCGCGCGCTTCTCCACCGGGGTAATCTCGGAAGGCACTCCGATGAGGATGCGCGGGCGCACCAGCATCTTGCGGTTGTGCGCCTTATGGATGAAGTAGTTCAGCATCTTCTCGGTCACCTTGAAGTCTGCGATGACTCCATCCTTCATGGGCCGAATCGCCACGATGTTGCCCGGCGTGCGCCCGAGCATCTCCTTGGCTTCTTTGCCGACCGCTTGCACTTCATTGGTTAGCTTGTTGATGGCGACGATCGAGGGCTCATTGACCACGATCCCTTTGCCACGGGCGAACACAAGCGTGTTGGCAGTCCCGAGATCAATTGCTAAATCGCTGGAGAAAAGACTAAAAAACGAATGCATGTTAATAGACGCCCGAATACTTTCCTGCTTCTACAAGCTGGACCTTCCCGCCGCCGCAGTCGCATCGCTATCTTATTGGATTGTAATCGTCTTCCGGAGAGTGGCTATTTTCCCTTCCCGGTTCTGTGCGGTGATCGTAATCCGGTTGGGTCCGGTATTGGGTAGCGGAGAGGTGAAATGCTGGAAGGTGCCGTCCTCACCCACCGTAAAAACCGGCTGATTGTTGACCAGCACCGTGGCGCCGGGCTCCGTTCGGCCTACGATCTCGATCACCTTGCCATGCTGAATGTAGCGTTCCACCATCAACAGAATCTCTCCTCCGTTTTCCTGCCGGATCACGGAGAATTGGTACGCCTCGCTCGGCTGGCTTTCCCCTCTCTGCGCATCGATCGATGCCACCGTCCAATAGTAGTCGCCCTCCGGGAGCGAGGGCACTTGAACCGTATTGGACCGGATCCGCCGGTTGTACACCGTATCGGAAAACAGCTGAGAGGAAGAGACCCGCAACCGGTAAGAACTTATATCGGGCATCTCTGTCCACGCGAAGTCCACGTCCGTGGCCGCTGAGCCAGCGGTCACGACCGGAGCCATATCCGTCGGCGTCAGCAAGATCGGCGGGGCTACGATTTTTTCCATGACGATGGGGCTGTCAGGCCCTCCGAAAGAGGCCTGTGTATACTCCGTCAATGTCACCTGCTCCCCGCCCCGGCGCAGATTGGCTCCTCCGCGGGTCATGGTAATCCGATGGGTGTTGGTCTCCGGATCACTGGTGACCAGCGCCCTGCTCTCCTGGTAAATTCGAGCCTCTGCATCAGCAAACAAAATACGGGACTCCCCCGTCAGCCGGGAAGTAGAGAGGTCGACCACGCCGGAAGTAACCTGTATCGTCACCTTCATGGCCGATTGGTCACCCAGAATAATGTTTTCCTCAATCACAATCAGCGTTTCCGGCTTAACCACGTAGAGCGTGCCGTCGGCGAAAGCAATGCGCGCTACTCCGCCACCACCTGTTTGGATCATGTCGCCTGCGTCCAGCGCCATGGAAAGCTCGGCGGGAGTCCACTGTACTTGATTGGCCTTCCGGACGCGGACTCCCCCGTCCAGGTTCGTGAAGCGGGCCTGGGGAGCAGCAAGGTTCTCACCCGCCGCTTGGCCATCCCGGCCGGTCCAAAAAAACAAGCCGGTTAGCGCGCTCCTCCACTGTGGGAAGATGATCAGCAGAACCACAACCAGCAGAACCAGCGCTCCCCCGGACCATATGCCGAGAGCACGATAACTGATCGTGCGCCAACGCACGACAGGTTCAGCGGGTTGGTTACCACTTGCTTTCGGGGTCAACGAATCTGGAATTTCAGGCATAGTTGCACATCCTTGCCAACTTATTTAAAATCTATCACATCGCCCAAAACATTTGCAATCACTTCCGGAGGATAAATATCCGGTCCGGATAGAATTTCGTAAGCGCCGATATCAAATCCTTCGCCACGCGGTCTGGACACCCCGGCAAAATCGTAAGGGACCGCGTTTAACGAAATACCACCATCAATGGCCGGGCTAGTAGGTTGGAGGCGAAAATCACGGGCCGTGGCATCCACGAACTGCGGATCTGTCTCTACAAGATTGTGGTCTTGGATCGTTCCGGCTCCCCCATTGGATATGGCAACACCGCTGTTCTGATAGACGATGTTATTCCTAATGATGGCATTCACACTTCCTAATTGGATCTTGATGCCGTAGCTGTCATTTGCATAGACGACGTTGTTGTATGCCTTCGCATCGGCTCCGTACGATACCTGAATGCCTTTGTCGTTCCCCCAGATGAGGTTGTTGTAGGCCAAGTTCCCGCTTCCTGAACTTAGAAGGATCCCCGGCCCTCGATCGCCTGCGTCGGCGTTGTCGTAGATCGCGTTATTGCTCACGACGTTATCGTTTGCACAGTCGCCGCATCCCTGGTTGTAGATATGAACTCCCCATCCCGCATTGTGGTGAATGGAACTACGGGATTTGTAGGCATCAATGTGTCAGACCCAAAACATGCCTTGCATGTAAATGGCACAATAATGGCAGAACATATTGTTGCAGCCAAAGGCACTTTCGATGTGCTAGATCCCGTGTATAACATTAACGGAACAAAATATTCAACATATGGGCTGTTTACCATAGGGCTGAGAGAAGAACTAAAGGGTGTAGTTGAACTTGATGATAGCTTGTCATATACAATAGACTTTGCAGCAGCTGAAAAAGGAAGTGATGCCTGGCTATTCTGGCATGTAATCGGTAAAAAAATGGATGGCATGTCGGTGCTACTTACTCCCAGTTTTG
>JADFGZ010000317.1 GCA_022567475.1 Acidobacteriota bacterium
ACCCTGCGAGCCGCAGATGTCACAGGCGTCCAGGGCGGTGGCCAATCGGGTGCCGACACGAATCACGATGAAGCGGGCCGTCACATCGCCCGCCGTGTATACAAACCGATGGAGGTTTCCGTCGGAAACGCTCTCGACCGGAATGCGAATGACGCCCTGCTCGGCCGCTACAGGCTGGGCCTCAGAAAGCGCCGTCGCACTCTTGGCATAGATAAATTCAGCCGTTACGAGCACTATGAAAACAAATGCGCTCAGGCAAACGGCAACCGCCCAGAACTTCTCCTTTCGGGCTCCCCACTGCTGCTTGCGCTGTTCGGCGCGGGAAACCTCGCCGGCTGGAGACAGACCGGCCTGACGGGACCGCCAGTCAAACAGCACCATGAGAGCGGCCAGCATAAGGATGACGACGAAGAAAAACACGCTGTTGCTTACAATCGGTCCGATCACGGCCATCTCCCGCTGGCTGCTCGGCAAAACCTGCGCTTCGGAAAGCTCGTGCAGGCCGGTCACCAGCAATTGCAGCACCACGCACGCCAGGATGATGCTGGTCACGCGGAAAAATTTCCGCAGGTCCATCCGGAGGGTGCCTCGCACAAAGATAATGCCAAAGACGACCGCCAGGGACAGGCCGACAACGATTCCAATCAAGCTCAGCAAATCGGTTGAGTTCCAGGATACCGCCGAGAGAATCAGGATCGTCTCCATCCCCTCGCGGAACACCATGAAAAAGACAAAAAGAAAGACGCCGAGAGCGGAGGTTTTGTGCTGGGCGGAGATATTCTCCAGACGCTGCTCAATGCGGTGCCGCAGCGTGCGGGCCGTGCGCTGCATCCAGTACACCACCGTCGCCACAAAAAAAGCCGCCAGCAGCAGAAGCCATCCTTCCACGGCTTCCTGGTTCCAGCTGACACGCTGCAACAACACTGCGCCTGCAAAGCTGGCGACGACGGCGGCAGCCAGGGCGAAGTAGACCACCCTCACTAAATGGCCCCTGCCGGATTTGCCCAGGTAGGCCACGGCAATCCCAATGACCAGGGCGGCTTCTACGCCCTCCCGGAGAGTGACGATCAGTGCCTGCAGCATGTGTGGACCCGTTGACTCCCTTTTCCCTTACAATGAAAGGAAGAATTGCATGATGAAAATCTTGGACCAACCGAGAGGGCGGAGGTTCGTGCTCGTGTCTTTCGGGCAGCGGGTGTCGTTTGGAGGAACCAAAACAGCCTCTCTTATTGCAAATGACTTGCATTAACATTATCCCTTTCCCCGCCTTTCCCTGTCAAGGGAAAAACCTTTGCGGAAGCGCCGCAGCGTTCTTTTTTTCGCAAATTTGAGAAGCGGCGTCACGGCGCTGTCCTGGCGACGCTGAATCCTTAATGCCGCAGAGACGCATCCCATAGGGCAGCACTGTGATGGGAACGCGAAAAGCAGCTACAATGGGTTGATTTGCAAAGTGAATGTGACAGCCATTTTAATTCTTGAGAGGAACGAAGCAGCATGCGGGATGTAGTCATTATCGGGTCGGGATGCGCCGGGCTGACCGCCGCCATCTATACCGGGCGCGCGAATCTGAATCCGCTGGTCATCGAAGGACGCGAGGCGGGGGGACAATTGTCGCTCACGACCCTGGTGGAGAATTTCCCGGGATTCCCGGAGGGTGTACAGGGTCCGGAGCTGATCCAGCGGATGAAGGATCAGGCGGCGCGTTTTGGAACCGGGTACAAAGCGGGGGATGTCACAGCAGCCGATCTATCGAAGAGCCCCTTCACGCTGACGGTGGACGGCGAACCGATTCAGACGCGCACTCTGATTGTCGCTTCCGGCGCCTCCGCGCGCTGGCTGGGCCTGGACTCGGAAAAGGCATTGGTCGGCAAGGGAGTCTCCAGTTGCGCCACCTGCGACGGCTTTTTCTTCCGTGACAAGAAGGTAATGGTGGTCGGCGGAGGCGATTCGGCCATGGAAGAGTCCATCTTTCTCACCCGGTTCGCTTCGCACGTCAACGTGGTGCATCGCCGCGAACAGTTCCGCGCCTCCAAGATCATGCTGGACCGGGCCCGCAGCAACGACAAAATTGGTTTCACGCTGAACACCGTCGTCGAGGACATTGCCGACCCGGCACAGAACGAGGTGACCGGCGTGAAGCTGAAAAACGTGAAGACGCAGAAGACGATGGAAGAGGATGTCAGCGCCGTTTTCGTGGCGATCGGGCACATTCCGAACACGGGCATCTTCCGCGGCCAGCTCGACATGGACTCTGACGGCTATCTCATCACCCGGCCTGCGCCCCAGACCAACGTCCCCGGGGTGTTTGCCTGCGGAGACGTGCAGGACCGCATCTTCCGGCAGGCGATCACTGCCTCCGGCACGGGCTGCATGGCTGCCATGGCCGCCGAGCGATTCCTAGAGACCGAGGCTCCCCCAGGAAAATGAGCTGAACTTGCATCCGCAGTCCTCCGCCGGGACTCTCGCCGGTTGTCGCGCAAGATGAATTGAGCGCCAGAGACATGCTGCGAAGCGCCTTTCTTTACCTTTCCAAGCAGAAGAAGCTGGAGCAACTGCTGCTGCGTTGCTTCCTCGCCCGAAAACTGGCTCGCCGGTTTGTGCCCGGAGAAAATCTCGCCGATGCCTTGGAGGCCGCCCACAGCCTGAAGCAGAGAAACACGCTGGCGACTCTGAATCACCTGGGCGAGAACGTCCACACCCTTGCAGAGGCGTCCGCTGCGCGGGATGCCTATTTGGCGTTGATTGAGGAAATAGCGCGGCGCCAACTGCAAGCAAACATCTCGGTCAAGCTCACACAACTGGGGCTGGACATCTCCGTGCCGGATTGCCTCGAAAATGCGCGCCGCCTGGCGCAATCGGCAGAGCGGACGGGAAATTTTGTCCGGCTCGATATGGAAAACTCAGCCTATACGGACCGGACGCTGGCGGCTATCGGAGAACTGCGGCAAAGCGGTTCCCCGGTGGGGGCGGTCATCCAGGCATATTTATACCGGAGCGAAAATGACGTCCGGCGATTGCTGCTGCAGGGTGTCCGCATCCGGCTCTGCAAGGGCGCTTACCAGGAGCCTCCCTCCCTCGCTTTCCCCCGCAAGAAAGACGTGGATCAAAACTACCTGCGGCTGATGCGGATGCTCCTCGCCAGCGGCATCTACCACGGCATCGCCACGCACGATCCGCGGATGATCGAAGAAACCCGCCGCTTTGCCCGGCAGCAGCAACTCGCCGCCGACAGCTTTGAGTTCCAAATGATTTACGGGGTCCGGCGGGATTTGCAAGACCGCTTGGTGAAGGAGGGCTACCCGCTGCGCGTCTACATTCCCTTCGGGAAGGAATGGTTTCCGTATTTCATGCGGCGGCTGGCAGAACGCCCGGCGAACGCGCTGTTTGCGCTCAAGGCCGTTTTACGGTGAGAGCCGGAAATCTCACTCTGGGCGCATCAGACAGCCTGCGTTGCTGATCCTTCCTTATGCAACCTGACCTGAAAAAATCCGGGTTTGCGAACCTAATGCGGAAAGGGCCTGATTGTTGCCGGGCTGCGGATTTGTTAAAATTGGCTTAGCGAGTTAAAGTACAAAAGGCACAGCGGTATCGCGGCGGAGGGGTTTTCTTGACACAGACGGACCTCATCGGGTGGCCGGATCGAGTTCAGGTGCGCCAGTACATGACGGCGGAGCCGCAAACCCTGGAGATCACCCAAAGCCTTCTGGACGCTGCCCTGCTGCTGCGCCGGTCTCATCTCCGTCACATCCCCATCGTGGAAAACGGTCATCTGGTGGGAATCCTCACCGACCGGGACGTGGCCCGCTCCGCTCCCTCCCGCTTGACGCCTCTCCCGGAGGAAGAGTACAACCGCGTGTTTGAAGGCACGCAGGTGGGAAAGGTGATGACCAAGGAGCCGTTCAGCACCACCCCCGATTCGCCCCTGGGAGAAGCCGTGGTCTTGCTCTATACAAAGCGCCTGGGCTGCCTGCCCGTCCTGGAAGAGGGGAAACTGGTCGGAATCATCACAGTGACCGACATGCTGCGCGCGCTGCATGACCTCATCGGAGCGATCTCCTCTCTTCCCGGCTCTCCGCAAACAAGCTAAGACTCAGCGGACCACCTTGCTGCGAAGATGTTTCGGTCTCCTGCCCCGCGAACTGGCCAAGCCGCCTCTGTTCGCCGAAGATGCTTCCCCGCGCCCGAACACCAACCGGGACCAGTGCGAGCAGCGACGGTCACGCGCCATCCCGCTTAAAGTATATTCCAAGTGATTTCTCCTTCGCTCGCGATCCAGCAAAACAAACGACCCTGTGTCGCAAAAACTTTCGCAAACATACTCCCGCCATGGGCGGCCGAGGAAGTCCTTTCTGCGCTTCCCTTTCTCTCCCGCCGTCAGGTTTGCTTTGCGCCATTCAGCCGAATAGCCGAGTTCTCCTGCGATGCCCTGCCGGAACTCCCGAACGAGCAGGGCGGCAAATTTTTCGCGGCTGGGATTTCCCAGTCTGGGCCACAGGAAATGGCAAAGTTCATGATACAGAATGCGCCCCAGCTCCACCCGGCGGTGGAAGAGCGCCGCATCCAGCACCACGTAACGCTCTGGAATGAAACTGACCGCATGCGTGCGGCTTGACGAGACGGTCTTTTCCGGAAAAGGATACTCTGAAGAGTAATCCTCCAAAAACGGAATTTCATTGCTATGGATAAAGACGCTCGTCCCCGCCAAACTCAGCCGGTCCGCAACGGCCAGTTTCAGCCGTGGAAGACGGGACCGAAAGAGCGGAGGCATACTGCGGATCCAAAATTCCAGCTCCTGGCGCTGCGGCCCGGTGAACCGTGGCGAAAGGTCGAGCATGCCGAGACGGACTCCGGAA
>JADFGZ010000318.1 GCA_022567475.1 Acidobacteriota bacterium
TCAGTTGGTTGCCACAAACTGGCTGGGGCCCGTTTATGCCATTCAGGCTGTCGTTCCCTATATGCGCCAGCAAGGTGGCGGCCAGATCATCAACGTCTCCTCGGTTGTCGGCAAGGTTGTCATTCCCTGGATAACAGCCTATTCCAGCACCAAGTTCGCCCTCAATGCCCTCTCCGACGGCCTGCGCATGGAACTGAAGCGGGATCATATCCATGTAATCAGCGTCTGTCCAGGACGAGTCCGCACACCCTTTCCCGAAAACGCATTGAAGGACCCCCATTCCCAAAGTTTCCATCCGGGAGGAATTTCTCCGGAGCGGGTGGCACGGGCTATTTTGCGGGCTTCCCTGCGCGGGTCCAGAGAAATCATCGTGCCGGCATCCAACTGGGGCTTCGTGTGGCTGCACGCATTGTCCCCTTGCCTCCTCGACTGGATGATGGCCCGGTTTCTGCGCCAGCGCATGCAAAAAACCTGAGCCATAATCCCTGCATGCAGTTTGGGGAATCCCGAAACGCTTCTTGCGCTGCAAGCAGGCTTCCGATACTCTAACGAAGACCGGCGTTTTGCGCCGGTTCTTTTCGTCCCGCAGGTGTTGGCGTATCCCTAGCTTGAACTATCGAAAGGTGATCGTGTGCAAAAACTGATGCAGGTCGATCCGCGCCGTCCGTTCCCGAGAAAGTTCGTGCCCCAAGCCGCCGACATGGGTGACTGGAGCCAGATCGAGCCGCTGTTTACTGCACTGCTCCAGCGCAACGTACCGACGGCGGAAGAGCTGGAGCAGTGGCTTCTGGACTACTCCGAACTCAGCGCAGCCCTGAACGAGGAAATGGCCAAACGCTATATCGCGATGACGACGCAGACCGACGATCCGGTTCGCGAGGCCGCTTACCAGAACTTTGTCGAACAGATCGTTCCCAAGTACAAGCCGCTCATCCAGGCTCTGGAAAAAGCCTACTTGAAAAATCCGCATCGCAAGTCACTGCCTGCAGAACGCTATGCAGTGATGAATCGTATGATCGAGAGCAATGTGGCTCTGTTCCGGGAAGAGAACGTTCCGCTGGAAACGGAGCAGGCGTTGCAGACCAAGGAATACCAGAAGCTGTCGGGCGCGATGACGGTGATGGTTGACGGAGAGGAACGCACGTTGCAGCAGGCTGCCAAATCCCTGGAAGACCCGGACCGCCGCGTGCGCCAGCAGGTGTGGGAAGCGATAGCAGACCGCCGTCTGCAAGAGAAAGAAAAGCTGGAGCGGCTCTATGAGCAACTGCTCGCTCTCCGCAAACAGATCGCCGCCAACGCCGGTTTTGCCGACTACCGAGCCTATTCCTTCCAGCAACATCAGCGGTTTGATTACGGACCGGAAGAATGCTTCCAGTTTCACGATGCCGTAGAGCGGGCGGTCCTGCCGCTTGTCCAGAAGATCCACATAGAGCGTCGGAAGCTGTTACAGGTGGAGACCCTGAGGCCGTGGGACCTGGGAACCGATCCACTGAACCGCCCTCCGCTGCGGCCGTTTTCCACCACCGAGGAACTGGTGCAGGGCACGCGGGAAATTTTCACGCGCGTCGATCCGGCCCTGGGCGAGCAGTTTGGGTTTATGGTCGAACAGCAGTTGCTGGAACTGGAGAGCCGCAAGGGCAAGGCTCCGGGCGGCTACCAGGAGACGCTGCAAGAACGACGCTGGCCGTTCATCTTCATGAACGCCGTCGGCCGCGATCTGGACATCCGCACATTGCTCCACGAAGGCGGGCACGCCTTCCACATGCTGGCCGCGCGCGAGGAGCCCCTCATCTACTACCGCCATGCGCCGATGGAGTTCTGCGAGGTGGCGTCGATGAGCATGGAACTGCTCGCCACACCCCATCTCGATGTGTTCTACAAGAATCCGGAAGACCGCAACCGGGCCTACCGCGCAAAGCTCGAAGACTTCATCTTGATCTTTCCCTGGATCGCTACGATCGACGCTTTTCAACATTGGGTCTACACACACCCCGGCCAAACTCGCGACGAACGCGCACAGGCATGGCGGCAAATCCACAGCCGGTTCTCCGCTGTGGTGGACTGGTCCGGGTACGAGGAGCAGCGCACCTACCTGTGGCACCGCCAGCTTCACCTCTATGAGGTCCCTTTCTATTACATTGAGTATGGGATCGCCCTGATCGGCGCGCTGCAGGTTTGGATGCGCAGCCGGACCGACTACCGCGACGCCGTGGAGCGGTACTGGACGGCGCTGTCGCTGGGAGGCACGCGCCCGCTGCCCGAACTGTTTGCAGCGGCCGGCGCGCGGTTCAGCTTTGATTACGATACGCTGAAGCCGCTGATGGACGCGGTGGGCGAGGAACTGTCTCGCATCGGCAACTGACCTGAACTATCGTGCCTGGAAGCTCCCGTTGGAAAGACGACACTGGAAAGACAACAGATGATACACGCTGATTCCCCGCGCTAGACCTGTTTCAGGGTTCGTGTATCCTACATTACCTTTCGTCAGGGCACGGTTTTAACCGTGGCGCCACTCGGATCACGACAGCGGCTTCAGCCGCTGAGGTCAGGGTTGAATCGCTGGAACACGCAGAGTTCAGGACTCACCTCAGGCGCTAAAGCGCATTTGGTTGGAGAGCTTTTCAGCACGGCTGAAGCCGTGCCCTGACAGGATACTCAATTCGTAAAACTGCGCTACTAATCCGTCAACCGCCGTTGGACGCCGCGGCGCGCCAATACCACCAGCAGGAATGACATGCCCAGCAGGTAGGCCAGGTCCCACAGGACAACTAAAGAAGCCTCGCCTCGAAAGGCCGCCCGCGCCAGCCGAACCGGATGGAGCAGCGGCAGAATTTCCGCGACCCATAGCCAGCCCTCCGACAAGCGCTCCTCCAGCGGAAAGAAGACTCCGGAAAGCAGAAACAGCGGTGTCAGAAACAGCGTGAAGTAGTAGCTGAACAGGTCGATGGTTGGAATTCGCAGCGAGAAGGCCATCCCGATGAGCGCGAACAGCAGCCCGGTCAGAGGAACCAGCGGCAAAACCAGGAGCGAGGAAGGCAGCGGGGCGAGCCCGGCCAGAGCGACCACAATAAAGAAGGTCCCGCCATAAATGGAGGAGCGCGTCACCGCCCAAAGAACCTCACCCGCCAGGATGTCGTCGGGTTCGATGGGTGTCGTCAGCATGGCGTCGTATGCCTTCTCGAAGGTGAGCCGCACATAGACGTTGTAGGTCACCTCAAAGCTGGCGCCGTGCATCGCGGCGACCGAGACCAATGCCGGAGCCAGGAAGCTGATGTAGGAGGTGCCGCCCATCTGCGTGATGTAGGCTCCCAGACCAACGCCGATTGCGACCAGGTAAAAAACCGGCTCGAAGAAGTTGGGCAGGATATTCCACAGCCATGTGCGCTTGTAGATCGCCGCATTTCGCCGCCACACGGCAACGGCATGGGGAAGCGATACACTCACAGGTCGTTCTCCAGGCTGGTCCCCGTCAGCGACAGGAAGAGGTCCTCGAGGTTCGTGGGCCGTACCACAAGCGCTCGCCGGTCTCCTTGATCCCAACGCCGGATATGATTAATGAGGGTTGTCGCGTCGTCGAGATAGAGCATGATCCGCCTGCCGGAGCGCAGCCGCCGGGGGAAGGCGCCCGCACCGTCGAGCAGCGCCGCTTCCTCTGCGGAATCGCAATCGAATTCCACGGTCTCCCGCGCCAGGCGGCTTGCGATCAGTTCCGCTGGAACTCCTTCGTCGATAATCTTTCCGCCGCACATGATGGCTACCTGGTCGCACAGCCGTTGCGCTTCGTCCATGTAATGCGTGGTGAGCAGCACGGTTGTGCCCGCAGCCTGCAGGGTTCGTATGCGCGACCACAGGGCCAGGCGCACGGCCGGGTCGAGGCCGGTCGTCGGCTCGTCGAGAATCACCAGCTCGGGCCGGTTGATGAGAGAAAGCGCAATGGCCAGCCGCCGCTTGAATCCGCCCGATAAGTTTTTAACGGGAACCTGCGCGTGCGACCGTAGCTCGAACAATTCGATCAGTTCCTCGATGCGGCGCGAGAGATCAGCATGCCGCAACAGGTGGTAGCGCCCGAAGACCCGCAGGTTCTCGACAGGCGTGAGCTGCTCGATGAGAACGTTATGTTGGAGGGTCACCCCCAGCCGGGAGCGCACGGCGCGCAGATGGCGGGCGATGTCGGACCCAAAAACCAGGATCGTGCCGCTGCTCGGTTTCGTGACGCCGTAGATCATGCGCAGCGTCGTCGTCTTCCCTGCTCCGTTCGGGCCGAGGAGACCAAAGCAGGTTCCGGCCGGAACCTGAAGGTTCAACTGATCCACCGCCAGCCGGTTTCCAAAACGCTTTGAAATGGAGCGGGCATCAACAATCATGCTAAACAGAATACCGGCTACATCGTATTTCTTGTTAGTGGAAAAATGTGTGTGAGGGGTATTGGTAAGAAGTCAGGAGCCAGAAGTCAGGAGTCAGAATGATCTTCCATCTGGGCCGTCCGCGTCGGGTAGCCACGATAAATCGGCAACTCCAATTTGCCGTGATACCGCTCTCCCGGAATGGTATCGAGGGCGATAGAAATCGCCCCCGGAGGAAATATGGTTGCCTTCTACCAGCGCGGTTCGCGCGATTGGTAGCCGCCACCGCCACGACCGCCACCCCGCCGCCGCCGCCCCCTCCGCCCCTCGGCCCGCTGCGCTCCGGCTTGGGACGCGCTTCATTCACGTTCAAGGCGCGTCCGTCCAGCTCCTTTCCATTCAACTCCGTAATTGCCTTGGCCGCTTGCTCGTCATCGGCCAATTCCACGAAAGCGAAGCCGCGGGCCCGGCCTGTGTCGCGGTCCGTCATTACTTGTA
>JADFGZ010000319.1 GCA_022567475.1 Acidobacteriota bacterium
AGAGACCCGGCACCCTGTAACACCCTAGCGGCGAACGCTTCTTCTCCAGAGGCCCGTGGCTCAGGAGCCCCCCAGCCTGAGAGAACGGGAATGGAACCGCGAGACTCGGATGCTTCAAACAGAAGACCTCACCAAGTCATACAAGGGACGCAAGGTCGTGGATGATGTCTCCTTGCAAGTCAAGCGGGGAGAAGTGGTCGGGTTGTTGGGGCCGAACGGAGCAGGCAAAACCACCACTTTTTACATTATGGTGGGTTTGACTCAACCCGATGCGGGCCGCATCTTGATGGATGATATTGACCTGACCCACATGCCCATGTACCAGCGGGCCCGGAACGGCATCAGTTATCTCCCCCAGGAACCCTCCATTTTTAAAAAACTTACAGTGGAAGAAAATATCCTGGCCGTGCTGGAGACCCTGGCCTGTTCCTGGCAGGAGCGTCGCGAACGCCTGGAAATGCTGCTGGAACGGCTGGGGTTGACGGCGGTTCGCTACAACCGGGGCTACACGCTCTCGGGAGGGGAGAGAAGGCGCGTGGAGATAGCCCGCTGCCTGGTGATTTCCCCGAATTTCATCCTGCTCGATGAGCCTTTTTCCGGTATAGACCCGATAGCCCTGATTGATATTCAGCACATAATATCCCAGTTGAGAGATTCCGGAATCGGGGTCTTGATTACAGACCACAATGTCCGGGAGACACTGACGGTGACCGACCGCGCCTATATCATCAACAACGGCCGGATCTTCCGCAGCGGCACTCCGAGCGAGCTGGGCAATGACTCGGAAGTGAAGCGGGTCTACCTGGGTGAAAGTTTTTCCTTGAGTATCTGACACCATGAACTTTTTGCAACCCCGGCTAAGTCTCAAAGTCGTCCAAAAGCAGATTCTGACGCCGGGCTTGGTGCAGATGGTCAGTATCCTGGCCTTGAACAAGCTGGAACTCAAGGAAATGATCGATCAGGAGATGGTGGAGAACCCGATCCTGGATGAGGTGCTCGAGGACGAGCCGCCTTCCGTGGAACAACTGGCGGAAGATGAAGAGCGGCAGGCGGAGCCGGCAGATCAAGAAATCCGGGACGTCGATGGGAACAGCGACCCTTTTGAAGAGATAGATTTCGGCTCCTTTTTCGACGAATACCTCGACCCCGGCTACCGCACCCCGCAGGCGGAGGTTGTGGAGCTTCCCTCCTTCGAGAATTTCCTCTCCAAACCCCTCTCGCTCATCGACCATTTGGAGTGGCAATTGACCATGGGCCATAACTCTGCGGAGTTGCAGGAGGCCGTCACGCTGATCCTGGGCAACCTGAATGAGGACGGGTATCTCGCAGGAGAAGAGCCGGGGAAGCCAGTCTCGCTGGAAGAAATTGCTCAAAGCGGGGGGCTGGAGCTGCAAGTCATGGAAGAGGCTTTGCGGATTGTGCAGGAATGCGATCCGGCGGGAGTGGCCGCCCGCGATCTGCGCGAGTGCTTGCTCATTCAACTCCACGCCCTGGGCATGGGCGGCACCCTGGCTTCCCAGATTGCCAGCGAGCACCTCCAACAGTTGAAGAACAAGCAATATAAAGAAATCTCCCGCGCTTTGGGACAGCCCGTTGCGGAGGTGGAGGCTGCCGTGGAGGTCATCCGGAAACTGGATCCCTATCCCGGCCAGCGGTACAACCGGGCGCAGGCGCGGCTGATCGAGCCGGATGTCTTCATTACGAAGCAAGGCGACGAATACACCCCTCGCGTAAACGAAGACGACGTGCCGCAGCTACGGCTCAACCCCACCTACCGCCGCCTGCTGGACCATGGAAAAGCCACCAAGGAAGTCCGCAACTATGTAAAGGAACGCTACACCTCGGCCATCCATCTGCTAAAAAACATCGAGCAGCGCAAGCACACCATCGTGCGGGTTTGCGAGGCCATTATCGGACGGCAGCGCGATTTTTTAGACTACGGCGTGGACTACCTGAAGCCGATGATGATCAAAGACGTGGCGGAGGAGGTGGGGGTCCATCCTTCCACGGTCAGCCGCGCCGTCTCCAGCAAGTATGCGCATACGCCCCAGGGAGTATTCGAGCTGCGGTACTTTTTCTCGGAGGCGGTGAACGGCCCCTCCGGCGCCGCCACTTCGCTGCTCATTCTGAAACGGAAAGTGAAAAAGATGATTGAGCAGGAAAACAAAAGTAACCCGCTGACCGACGAGCAGATCACCTACATTCTGCGTGGCCAGGGCATATCGGTCACCCGCCGCACGGTCGCCAAATACCGTGCGGACTTGAAAATTCCCAGCACGCATCAGCGGCGCGATAAGCACTGATCTCCGGTTTTGTCTTCCTCTCCAGAGCCGTTCTTTCTTGAAAAACCGCCGGTCTGTATTGGCTTGCCAGCAGGGCCATTCGACCGTATCCTTGCCCCATGAAAAAAAAGGCGGCCGCCCGTAAATCTGCGAAAAAATCTCCCCTCTGGAAACCCTCCGGGGCGCAGGGTCGCCAAGGGGCCGGCGCTCGCGCCGACGGCAGTGCGGTTGCCCATCCCCGCAAAGCCAACTTCGTCATTCTTACCGGCATGAGCGGGTCGGGCAAAGGCTCCGTGTTGAAGTCCTTCGAGGACCTGGGCTACTACTGCGTGGACAATCTGCCGGTGGATTTGATCCCGACGTTCGCGGAGCTATACCGGAAGAGCAACGAAAATCCTCGCGCCGTTTTGGTCGTGGACATTCGCGAAGGGGAGGCGCTGAAACGGTTTCCCGCCATCTTCCGCCGGTTACGCCAGCAGATGCCCACGATCCTGATCTTTCTCCACGCCAGCGATGAGGTCCTGGTCCGCCGGTTCAGCGAGACGCGCCGTCCGCATCCCCTCGGCAGCAATCTGCCGTTGCCTCGCGGCATTGCGGCGGAGAGGAAGCTGCTTGCGAAGATTCGGAGTCTGGCGGATATGACCATCGATACCAGCCGGTTCAATGTGCACGAGCTGCGAAATTTCATCACGGACCGCTTCCGCAGTCATTCCAGCCACCGCTCCATGCTGGTTTCCTGCATCAGCTTCGGATACCGCTACGGGATTCCCGCCGACAGCGATTTGGTGTTTGACGTGCGGTTTCTTCCCAACCCAAACTATATTCCCAAGTTCCAGCATCTCTCCGGCAGGCAGCCCGCGGTAGCCAAATACATCCGTTCGTTTCCGCAAACGCAGGAGTTCACCCGTAATATTTCCCGGTTGCTGGCCTATCTGATTCCCCACTACATGCGGGAAGGGAAGAGCTATCTGACCATCTCGTTCGGCTGCACCGGCGGGCGTCACCGTTCGGTGATGATGGCGGAGACCATCCGCAAGAACCTGGCTGGCACCGGATTCCAAACCAAAGTCGTCCACCGCGACATTGACAAGTAGGTGGGCTGCCACTGGGAAGGTGGCGGGTGCCGCCGCCCTGTTGTGGAACTGATATATACTGGCGCTTCGCGCTTTTCACCACTTCTTTCGCCTGAGGAAGCGGATGCAGGAAAACCGTCACCAAAGAATTCTCCAGATCATGCAGCGCGCCGCCAAGCCGGTGACCGGTTCGCAACTGGCCCAGCGGCTCGGGGTAAGCCGCCAGATCGTGGTGCAGGATATGGCGATTTTACGGGCCTCTCAGGTGAGAATTCTGGCTACCCCGCGCGGTTACATTCTGGCCGACCGCCTGGAGCACAGCCCGCAGCGTGCCTTGATCGCCTGCCGCCACGGGCGGAAGGAAGTGGAAGAGGAGCTGAACGTGCTGGTGGACCATGGCATCAAGGTGGTGGACGTAATCGTCGAGCATCCGTTGTATGGAGAGCTTCGGGGGTTGCTGATGCTGAAGTCCCGTGCCGACGTCCGCCGGTTTATGCGCAAAGTAGATAATACCCACGCTGAATTGCTCTCTTCCATTACCAATGGGGTGCATCTGCACACCCTGGAACCGCCGAACGCCTCCGCCTTGCGGCAGGCTCGCGCGGTGCTGCGGCGGCGGGGCATCCTGCTGGGGGCCTCCTCCCGAAAGCGTTCTACCTGATCTGTGTACGCCTTACTGTCTTGTCAGTTGACAAGACACTACACCCTGCCTTATTCTGGACCTTAATGAACGATCCAGCCGGGACAATTTCCTGTTAGGCATCTGCTTGGGTACCTGCCTTGGGAAACTATAGCTGCGTCATTGTTAGGGCAGGGTTACCGGTTATCTCAGGGAGCTTTCCGATGTCTGATACCTGCCAGCCGATTCCTGTCAGCCCGCCGGAGCAGCCGCCCGGCAAAGCGGACCTCACACTTTCTCCCGCTGCGGAGGAATTGCACCGCAAACTCCAGCCTCTGGACTCTCGCCGGTACACTCAGGAGCGATGCCAATCGCTTGCGCTCATGCTGGAGGAGATTCGTGCTCTGAAGCGTTCGCGCAATGCAGTTCTATTGGCACACAACTACCAGCATCCGGAGATCTTCGAGGTCGCAGACTTTATTGGGGATTCTTTGCGGCTTAGCCAGGAGGCTGCTCGAGTGGAGTGTGACGTAATTGTTTTCGCGGGCGTGCACTTCATGGCCGAGACCGCCAAGCTGCTGAACCCGGGCCGCACGGTGCTGCTGCCCAACCTGGCCGCGGGCTGCTCGCTCTCTGACACCGCCGATGCGGATGACGTCGAGGACCGCATCCAGGAGCTGAAAGCCGTCTACCCCGATTTGGCCGTGGTTTGCTACGTCAATACGACCGCCGCCGTCAAAGCTCTGGCCGATGCCTGCTGCACTTCCTCGAATGCGGTCCGCATCGTCGAGGCGCTGCCTTCGGAAAACATTCTCTTCGTTCCCGACGAGAACCTGGCCCGCTACGTCCAGTCGAAGACTCGCA
>JADFGZ010000320.1 GCA_022567475.1 Acidobacteriota bacterium
CCGCACCGGCCAATTCGAGGAGGCGGAATCGGTGCTGTTTGCCCTGGCACGCAGCATCGAGGCCAAAGACCCTTATACGGAAGGCCACTGTGAGCGGCTGGCGGATTACTCGGCCCGGCTGGGGAAGCGCATTGGGTTGCGGGAAGATGAGGTCATCGCCTTGCGGCGCGCCGGCATTGTTCATGATGTCGGCAAGGTGGCGGTTCCGGACTACATCCTCCTCAAACCGAGCCGGCTGACGGCTGAGGAGTGGAGGATTGTGCAGAAGCATCCCGGGATAGGCGAATGCATCTGCGCCCCGCTCAAGTCCTTTCGAGAGGTGCTGCCCATCATCCGGCATCACCATGAAAAGCTCGACGGCTCGGGCTACCCCGACGGCCTGCAAGGGGATCAAATTCCTTTGACGGCGCGAGTGTTGCAGGTCGCCGACGTTTACGACGCCCTGACTACCGAGCGCCCCTACAAGCGCGCTTTTTCACCTGAGGAGGCGTTGGATACGATGGAGAATGAGGTTCGGAAGGGATGGTGGGACCCGCATCTGTTATCGGAATTTCGCCAGATGATCGCGCACAGCTCCTGCGCAGCCGCAGGAATACGGGGCCGCTGAGCATCGTTTGAGTTTCTTTAGTTAGTATCTTAGTATCTTTCCCGGCGGGCCCCCAAAACACCGCGAAATGGGGAGATTTCCATCGAAGAGCTGGAATGCTCTCGGGCAGGCAATCCGGCTTGCCAACACTTTATTTTTTCAACTTAATTTTTCGACTTTTTTTCAACGATGGCTGTATGAAAACTCTTCCGCAAATGACGTTTGGGATTGAGCCAATTTCATTGTCTCTATCAGTTCAGAAAGCTGTTCAGCCGGAGCAGCCACAAACAGATCGGCGTAGAGCATTCCTTCATCCTCATAATTCCTGGTATTGATTCCCCTCTCGTGCAGGAGGCGGCACACGCTGATTTGCTCCGCTTGATCGACAAAGTTCCGCTGGGGCAGCCGAATACCCGGCACGGAAGTCATACAGAGTCCTGACCGCTCGAACGCGCTGACGATTGGTTCCACTTCAAACATGCGCAGGATCGAAACCACGGCCAAGGGACCGAAGCCATCCGGGTGATCCTGCCCTAGATGCGGAAGCACCTTGGATAATGTGGTTTCCGTAACGTATCCGATTGCACCGGTGCTCACCAGCAAATTGGAGGAGCGAAACCACTTCAGGTCTGTTTCTGTTGGATGGACATCCGGATCCTCCAGGTTACGCCCAATCCCCCCATCCAATAGCCCAGCGTCGAGTCCGAACTGAATCGCCGGAGCAGCACGATCCATGCCAACGCACCGCATATCCCTAGCCGGAGGGATGACATTGAGCCACTTCCGCATTGCCGCACAGCACGCGGAGTAATCCACCGGCGCCCGGGAGGCAAAAAATGAAACAATTTCGTCAAACGAACACCCGTACCTGATAAACGTTGAACCCATACCGTAGGAACAACCCACATCCAACATTTGCAAAGGCCAAGCTTCGGCGTTCCTCTCCTTCAGAAGCTCCGCCGCCGCAATGCAATATGGACGTGTCCGGTCTCCGATTTGATAGGCGTGTAAAGCCATCTTCCTGACGTAGTCGTGGGGTGTTGGCTGTACGTAGGCATCGTCGAAGTTGGCTTTTGCCTTGTTTTCTGTACGATAGGTCAATTAATATCTCCTGGAAAATCTCGCACTCTCGTGAAGCCGAGCGTGCCAATCTCTAAAAAAATATTAACGCTGAGGTGGCGTATGGCCTGGTCGAGATTCTTTACCATACAGCGGAGCATTTATACCGCAGTTATGCGGCTGTGAATATGACTATAGCTCAAGGAAAGGGCTCCGTGCCACCTTCACCTACAGGACTCTGTATCTCGCTAGCGCTAATTTGGGTGCCCGAGCTAAACGCCACGTTGTTTCTCCCCACCGGGTTGAAAAAATTTTAAGAGAGCCTACACGATTGGGGAGAATAATGCAATCGGCGACAGGCGACAAATGGACCAAATTTTCTGGAGATAGACCCAAAACTCCTAATTCTATATCCAAAGCTAAACATTACAGATGGACCGTTTTTGGAAAGGAGGGGGCGGGTTACTTGTAATCTATTCAATAACATGCAAGTAACCCACCGTCGGTGGAAGGGGCCAGGAAGCGAGTCCTGGAAGTGGCGGGTCTGTCGAAGAGCTAAAGCTTAAAGCACATTGGAGGCTTGATCCTCAGTCGCCTCATCCTTATCCATCCAAGCCGTGACCTCATTCATGATCATCTGGTAGTCATCCTCGTCATGCGGAGCTATCGTCGCTGGGCTTTGACTTTCGGCCGCTCCGGCGTTGACGGGCAGGGGCGCCTCGGTTGCTGAAGAGGCTTGGACCCTCTCTTCAGCCTGCTTGCAATAATCTTCTAAGTTCTCAAGCAGGCACCGCCTGCTGCAGAATTGTGCGTCGCGGTCACTCCAGTAATATTGGAATTGAACGACCTGAACGGTTCCTTCAGCCCGGTTATTTCGCAGCTCCCACCAGTATTGTTCGAAAAGCTTCTCTTTACCGCACCTTCTGCAGAGAACTGTCATTTCGGTACCTCCGAACTAAATCTTCGATCAAAATGTCTACTGGGTCCCTTCCCAGGCCATTCTGTTTAGCTTTTGGCAGGCGCTGCTGGCTGTGGTCACTTGCTAATTCTCCGGCGACACGCTTCGCCTTGCTGCCCATGGGAATGACGCTCATCAGTTCCTCCAGCGTGGCCTTGGAATGCTTTGCCGTCATCAACGCGCAAAACAGCGTCATGTAGGAGGTCTTTTCCTCATTTGTCTGGCCCTCTTGGGGCAGCACAGTTTTCGTGGAATGAGTCTGTTTCATTGGCCAAAACCCTTGGATGTTGAAATTCGTATTACAGGAAGTACTATGCGGCCTAATCCTAACTGTGGCAATGAAGGGAAAGTCTCAAATTTATAGGGACCTTCTTACTAGTGCGGTGGACGCAGCGTACCGTACCTCCTGGCAAAGCTTTAGCTTTCCAAATGGCACGATGTGGTGCTGAAACCTGCCCACGGAGCCAAGTTCGGTTGCTGGCATGTGCGGTTGCCTGCCTTAACGGCTGGCTCGACTGGGATATCCACGAGCGGAGACCGTCTGCCCCCACCCTGGGTTTTTACGACAGGCGGTCAGCAGGCGCAATTTTGGAAGCTCCTGAAGCTGGGCAAAGTCTTCGTGGTACACTCTCTCAGGCACACCTTCGGAACTCGCAAGAGCGAAGGGAGGAACGAAAAAGCAGACGGGAATTTTTGGGAAGGGCCCGATAGCCCGTTGCCCCTTTGATTTATCCTGCCCTCGCGGAGGCATCGGGAAGGCGGCCATTCAATGATTTCTTTTCAACCTGCCCGGGTGGCGGAACTGGTAGACGCAAGGGACTTAAAATCCCTCGGACTGTAAAGTCCGTGCCGGTTCGACTCCGGCCCCGGGCACCATGTTTTCTTAGAGTTAACCGCATTGCCACTCCGTTAAAATTGGTCATTGTACCCACTGCTTTGTCTGTGCTTTGCCCGAACTGGACTGGTCCACCACCCCAGGCTCCATTTTCTTGGGCTCATCCGGTGCGGCCAGCTTCGCCACGCCCTCTGATAAATCGGACTCGCTGACTATGGCGTACCGGCGATAGATGCTTTCTGTTTTGTGGCCCGTGAGTTTCATTGCCCAGGAGCGGGGCACACCCTTTCGCTCCATGCGCCTGACGCAGCTTCGACGGAAATCATGCACCCAGCGTCCTTGCAGGCCGGCGGCTTCGCAGGCATTATCCCATGCCTTCCGGAAATCCCTGATTCGCTTTCCATCTTTGTGAAATACCCAGGGGATAATCTGCGCTGTGGCTTGCTGCAATAGAACGGTGCGTTCCCTCTGAAACCGGAGGATGTTTTCCAGGTCGGGGTATTGGGCGAACGGATAGACCCGCCCCTCATCGTTCTTGGTTGTTCCCGGCTCCAAGCGAATGGTTCTAGAGTCCCAGTCAATCTGCTGCCATTGCAGTGTTAGCGTCTCGGTCCTGCGCCAGCCGGTTAGAAAAAGAAACCGGACAACAGACTGTAGGTGTTCCGGCAGGTGCGAGACTGCGGCCCTGACTTCATCTTCCGAGAAAAAGCCCGTCCTGACGTTGCGAACCTCTATGGATGGTATATAGGGTTTACGGTCCAACTTCTCGGCCTGGAGCGCCAGCGTGAACGCCCTTTTCAGGATGCTGAGGTCGTAGCGGATTGTAGCGGGCTGGATACCAGCCTCTTGGCGTTGGCGGATGTACCTGGTGATGCGGTCGGTAGTAATGTCCACGGCGCGGGAGAAGCCGAAAAATCCCCGCAGGCTCCGCAGAGCAACCTCCGCCCGCTTATTCGATTTGCGGCCGTTTACCTGATAGTCAGTCAACAGCATCCCTGCAAGATCCTCAAATGTGACCCGCTCGGCATCCGGTCCAACAAGGCGTCCCCGCCCCATTTCTTCTAGGCGGCGGCGAAGCAACCTGACAGCATCCACCCGATTTTTAGAATGAGCCGATTCTCGCCGCTTCACCCCCCGGAAGGAGTACCCGACCCACCAAGTCGGAGATTCTTTCCACTTCTGAGTTTTCCTGTCTCTATACTTTGGATGGTAAACACTTCCGAATCCTTTTTTGCTCATCGTTTCCCCCTTCCTTTGCGCTCGCGCCGGTTCAACCAGTCAGTGACGGCCTCTCGGACCAGCTCCGTCATGGCTGCGCCGTCCTCTACCGCCGCGATGGCAAGGCGCTTGTGAAGTTCCTTGTCCAGGGCTACCGAAGTA
>JADFGZ010000321.1 GCA_022567475.1 Acidobacteriota bacterium
AACTGTGAGACAGGGGCAGTGAGGGCAAGCCGCCCGCGTCGGAATTGTAGCGGGTAGTCAAGGACGGTCGTGACAAGATGATCGCAGTACACTGGTCAAAACCAAGTTCTTCCGGCAAACTTCCAGGCGGACGGTTCTCTAATTTGGGATTTAGCTGTAATATTCACGCGGGATAATTTTGGCAGGACCCAGACGGGGTCGGTTACGGCATTCTGTGGCGGAAAATCTAATCCCAAGTCGATGTGCCAAATCTCTCTGTGAGGGTTTTCTGCAATGTCTCAAATGCCAAAGGAGTAAGAGTTACGCCCCCTCGCCTATGTCCCTGCCGAAATGGAACCCTTTAGGCTCAGTTTCCGAATGGGCGACGATCCAAGCACAAACCTCGCAGGCGGACTGAGAGGAGGGTGCAATGATTCTGTCTAGCCGCTTCAGCGGACTCGATTGTGGAGCAGGCAGTTGGAGACACTTAGAGGCACCCGCCCTCAAAGTGGGAGCAACTGAGTTGATCGAACTAAAGGCCGCTCC
Organism: Acidobacteriota bacterium; assembly: GCA_022567475.1. Taxonomy (GTDB): domain Bacteria; phylum Acidobacteriota; class Terriglobia; order 2-12-FULL-54-10; family 2-12-FULL-54-10; genus JADFGZ01. Next base: position 526 of record JADFGZ010000321.1, read on the forward strand.
CTTGCTCAGCGGGTCGAATCGCCTGCTGCTCCCAACTCAGATATCGGGAGCAAAGGTATAGCACCACGCTTCTCCCTCTAGAACCGTTTCACCGGTCTGGCGAGTTACCTGGACCTTTAGTTGTGTGACCGGCTTTGTTGGGTGGATGCTTAGGATCTCCGCTTCCCCCGTGATGGTGTCCCCGATGAAGACCGGGGCCGTGAACTTCCAGTTGTGGCTGAGGAAGACTGTTCCAGGACCGGGAACGTCCGTGGCTACTAGGGCATTCAAAATCCCGGTCGTGAGTCCTCCTTGCACCACCAGTCGTTGGAATTTCGTCTTGGCAGCAAAGGCTTCATCGAAGTGCAATGGGTTATAATCGCCAGTGATCTCGGCAAACTTTTGTACGTGCTCTTTGGTGAGAGTCAGGCTGCGTGTCGCCTTCTGTCCGACCGTGAGATGCATTGGGCCTCCACTAGGTGCTCGACTGCCGAGTAGTATATAGGAGGAGTCAGATCGGCGCCACCTTCCGCTTTAGCTGATTGAGGAGTCTGCGGTTCGTTTGACGCGCGCAAGACCTTATGACAACCCAAATCGCTAGTTCTCTTCGGACTGTCTTGTTGACCGCTGTAACGATGACATTCTTTGCAGCCAACTCCCTACTGGCCCGCTTCGCGTTACGCGAAGGTGAGATCGACGGGGGGAGTTTTACGGCAGTCCGGATCTTCGCGGGCGCGGTGGCGCTGGTACTCCTTGTAGCCGTCCGTCGAGGAGGGCTTGCAGCCTTGCGCGGGAACGGTTCCGTAGGGGCCGCCCTAGCGTTGTTCGGCTACGCAATCACGTTCTCCTTCGCCTACCTCTCACTGGACGCCGGAGTGGGTGCTCTGATTCTGTTCGCGGCAGTACAGATCACGATGATCGCCGTAGGCATCGTCCGTGGTGAACAACCGGGGCCTTCAGAGTGGATTGGTCTGACTCTGGCTTTTGGGGGATTGGTATACCTCGTGTCGCCCGGTTTAACGGCGCCATCCCCTGCTGGAGTAACTCTGATGGCTGCATCCGGGGCGGCTTGGGGGTGTTACTCACTGGCAGCAAAGGGTGTCCGTTCTCCGATCGCAGCCACTGCGGGAAACTTCGCCAGAGCTGCACCGATGGCTGCTGGGGCGCTAGTTGTGATTTGGTGGACGGGGCAGCCTCACGCGAGTTGGACCGGCCTACGATTGGCGGCGATATCCGGTGCGTTTACCTCCGGTCTCGGGTACGCGATTTGGTATATCACATTGAAGGATTTGAGCACGACTCGAGCCGCAATTGTCCAACTGACGGTTCCGGTCCTCGCGGCCGCCGCTGGCGTTATTCTCCTCGGTGAGCAGATGACTTTGCGATTAGTGCTGGCATCCGCAGCTATCCTCGGTGGCGTCGCGTTGGCCCTTCTGGGAAAAAACGGGGTTGTATCGTCCGCTCACGAATGACCAGTTCCAGGCCGGCAGCAACCGGCGCCCTAGTGGACGATTTCAGAACTTTTTCGATTTGCCAATTTACGGCAGATCTTCCCACCTGGAGCGAGCTTCCTAGGGTTGATTCCATCCGAAAATGCTCTGAAAGCATTTTGATCCCGCCAACCTATTGAATTACAATCCCAAACAGGCGACAGAACCATTTGTGTCGAAAGGGAACGCTTTTGGCCAAAAAGGAAATAGCAGTTCTAATGAATGAAGCTGAAATGTTGGTGGTTCGCCGCGCCTATGCCAAGCAAATTATGTTCGCATCCGGTCTCGAGGACCCTCGACTGGAAGCAGCGCTGGCGAAATTGCCAAGGGAAGCGTTCCTGGGGCCGGGCCCATGGCCGATCATGCGTCAGCCGAGCGGATACCAAATGACGCCGGACAACGACCCGGTCTACCTTTATCAGGACGTATTGGTCGGGATGCTCTCCAAAAAGGGATTGAACAACGGGCAACCCTCATTTCTGATGTTCCTTATCTCTCTCGGTCGGCCTCGTGAAGGCGAGAACGCCGTGCATATTGGGGCTGGCCAAGGCTACTATACGGCGGTAATCGCTCAGTTGGTTGGCGACGCTGGGAAGGTCACGGCCATCGAGTATGAACAGGATCTCGCGATCCGTGCGGCGGCTAATCTGTCCGCCTTCTCGCATGTCCGAGTCGTCCAGGGCGACGGAACCAAGATGCCGCTCGAACCTTCTGACGTAATCTATGTCAATGCAGGCGCCGTGCATCCGGCGAATACTTGGCTGGACGCAATGAAGGATGGCGGTCGCCTAATCCTGCCACTCACTGTAGGCTATACGACAAGCGACGGCCATGCGATGACGAGGGGCGCGATCTTCCTCATAGAACGCAAAGGCGACGACTACCTGGCCCAGTGGAAGTCCGAGTCGGCAATATATCCATGCCTTGGAGCTAGAGACGCAGTCTCTGAGGCGGCACTCGCAAAAGCCTTCGAGAAGGGCGGCTGGGAGAAAGTCACGCGGCTCTACAGGACTGAGGAAATCGAGGAGGAGCGATGCTGGGTGCGCGGCCCGGATTGGTCGCTGGCCTACTCGTGAACCTGGGATTACACATTCCTCCGACGCAGCTTTCCCTCGTCGTTCTAAATCGCAGCCCCAGCGCGCAACGTCATCCGGGTGCGGGTAACCGACGGGCGCTGTTTTTCGCAGAGCCGATGGCTGTTGTTGTGCAACACTGGATGGGGGGTGTAGCCGTGCTTCCCATCTCCTGCTAAGTTCAAATTAGGCGGGGGCAACTAAGTAGGAATACTCTCCGGGGCAATTGCCAGTTTCTAATTCCATTCCCCCGGTTTTTCCTGTTGAGCATGCATGACGCGGATGGCCTCGGCTCTGGCCTCCATTTTGGCCGCCTTCGACCACGGCAGGCGGGAAAGCATTGGGCTCATCATCCGCATCAGGGCGGCATAGTTCTCCAGGCTTGCGGCCACGGCGGGATGCTCCGGGCCCAGCTTTCTTTCCACGCTTACCAGCGCCTTCTTGAGGATCGGCTCGGCCTTGGCATAATTGCCCTGGTTGATATAGAGCAACGCCAGGTTGTTGGTCCCCTGCAGCGCCATCCGTTTCTTGTCTTGAATCACCTTGACTGGAATCATCTCGCCTTCCTTCCCGGTTAGCTCGAAGGAGTATGCTTTCGAGGAAGGCTGGGAGTCAAGCAGAATGGCAAAAAGTTTGCAAAGCAACTTAGGCCAAAGTCCGCTTTTTCAAATGGGTAACTAGAGGTAATAATTTTTGTGGGGGAGATAAGCTGCAAAATGGGTTCTCGATGTTTGTCGCCGAAGGTGATGGGTTTTGAATGAGCGACAGATCGGCGCTCATTGCTTTGCCTTCCTGCTTCGTATAATCTCTCATCAACCGTTGCTGCTGGGGGTTGCTGCCGGGCGGGAGAGTAACAAAATGTCAGGTTTTCATGGGAACCGCCGGGGCTATTCAAAAGGAGCAGGAATACCTCAGTAAAGACAATTTGTGCCGATCGCATAGTAACTGATCGCATGGTAAAGGAGTCGAAATGAAACTCAGGAGTTTCCACTTGGTGTTGTTGTCGGCGATTTTTCTTTTTCTTGCCTCATGCCAGACAACGCAGCAGCCGGACCCGGCCTCAAGGATTACAGTCATCGAGGGAGCCAGCGTGATTGACGGTGTTTCTGATACGCCCATCGAAGACGCGATCCTTGTCATTGAGGGAGACACAATCCGGAACGTCGGAAGGCGAGGGAGCTTCGAGGTTCCGGAGAATGCCACACGCATCAATGCAGCCGGGAAGACGATTATACCGGGCCTGTTCAACCTGCACGGGCATATCGGAATGGCGGAAGGCATGGTAAGAGGTTGGGAAAATAACAACCCTGAGCGGATTCTGCGCGACGCCAATATCTATCTTTATTATGGAGTCATGCATGCGCTTTCGCTCGGAATCGACCGCGACCCGATGGTTGCTGTGCGGGCCGACCAGCGTGCGGGGAGAGTCGGTGGAGCGCGTCTCTACTCCGCCGGGACCGGTTTCGCCGCAAAGGACGGATGGCGTCCGGAAGGGGTGGCCGGTATCAACCGCCCGACGACGCCGGAGGAGGCCAGGGAGATGGTGCAACGGGAAGCGGCCAAGCCGGTGGATGCCATCAAAATTTGGGTGGACGACAGGCTGGGTGAGCTTCCCAAAATCTCTATGGAACTCTGCGAAGCCATCATCGACGAGGCGCATAAACACAACTTAAAAGTATTCGTGCACATGTACTACCTGGAGGACGCCAAGG
>JADFGZ010000322.1 GCA_022567475.1 Acidobacteriota bacterium
GTTGTTGGTGGTATGGGCATTGTGCGGTTTGCTCATGGCTCAGAACCGTTTGGTGATTCGAGGCGGAACCCTGGTGGATGTCAGGGACGGTAGCCTCGTGCCAGACACGGTCATAGTACTCGAAGGGGATCGGATCGTGTCGGTTTCCAGCGGAGGGCCATTGCCGCCAGGGGGTACGGTGGTCGATGCCACTGGAAAGTATATTCTTCCGGGCTTGATTGATTTGCATGTTCATTACAGGGACTGGGCGCCCGAATTGTATCTAAACTATGGGGTGACTTCTGTGGTGGACCTGGGTAGTGCCACGGATTGGATTCAGACACAGAGAGCGGGTATTGCGAATGGAACGATCCCAGGGCCTCGGCTGTTCATCGCCGCCCGGATCGAGGGGGAAAGGGAGCCTAGAGACGTCTTAATGGAAAGCCGCCCGATTGAAAGAGTCTATATCGCCCAAATCACCGGAGGGAACCAGGTCGTCTCACCCGACCGAGGCAGCCATATGGCGAAAAATGTCACAGACGCACGAGAGGCGATGAGAGATTACGTTAGTGGCAGAGTCAAGGTAGATGCGATCAAGACGATTCATAATCTGAATGTGGAGACGCTGCGCGCCATCGTCGAGGAAGCACGCAAAGCCAATTTACCGGTAATAGGTCATTTTGAGAATGCGCGCCTCGCTGCCGACGCAGGGGCCAACGGTGTGGAACATACTTGGGCAGTCGCGGTCTCGATTATCGACCCGCAGGCCAGAGAGAAAGCATTACAAAAGGTGACGAAGGGCTTCCTTCCGCCTGCAGAAACATTCATGGATATGCAGAAGTTGCCCGATCTCGTTCAGTACATGGTACAAAGGGAAGTTTACTTGAACCCCACGATGAGGATGACATGGACGGGAGCGGAGGCTCTGCTAGAGAAAGGTTTTCACCACGAAGAGTTTGACTTGCTCTTTGGTGACTGGCGGTTGCGCTACATCCCGTTGGGCTGGAAGCTGGCAAATTTGAAGGAGTTCTTCGAAATTGATCTGTGGCACCGGGCCGATTTAACGCAGTACGATCGGGATTTGTTCGAGCAAGGCTATAAAAACGCCCAGCGCCTGATTAAAGCATTTGTAGACGCAGGAGGCAAACTCTATGCCGGAACGGACTGCGCCAGCATGTGCGTACCCGGACTCGGAATGCACCAGGAACTGGAGTTGCTTGTAGACACGGGGATCACCCCACTCCAGGCATTGCAGGCCGCCACGATCAATTCGGCCGAATTGATGCGGATGGAGGATCGACTGGGGACTTTAGAGGAAGGAAAAGTGGGGGACGTCTTGATCCTGGATGCCAATCCCCTGGAAGATATTCGGAACACGCGCAAGATCGCGCAGGTCATCAGCCGGGGCCGGGTGCTGGATGGGCAGTATCATGCAGACTTCCAAAACCCAATCCCCAGCGATCAAAGGGAAGCCAGCAGCCATTATTTTCCGTCTCCGCGGATTCGGCGGGCATCACTGGAAGCAATGACAGAAGGGATTTCGGGAGCTACCGTAACCGTTCGAGGGACAGGGTTCATTCCCTATTCTTTTGTGCTGCTCGACGGGCAGAAGCTGAAGACGGAATTCATCGACGAATTTCAACTGAGCGCAAAAGTTCCTGCCGAACTCTTGAAACCGGGAACATTCCCAGTGACAGTGGAGAATCCGGATTACGGGTCAGTGTGGGTCCGTGGCACCCCCAACCTTTCGCAATTCCGTATCTTGGATCACGTCTCAAACGCCTTTTTACTGTTGGTCAAACCGAGGACAGAGAGCCGGTGAGGATACGGAGTAAGACTCAAGATACCTATGGTCTCTTCTATAAATTGCATCGTGGCTCACTTTGGCCATGCCACTGTGACCTAACGGATATTTTGTACCATCAATAGGGGCTACCGGCCAGGAGTCTCCTTTCCCCAATTGCTTTCCCCTCTCACCTCGTGTAATCTTTCCCCATTAATTGCAATCATTGGCAGGAGTAATCCGTGCCCATATCCCCAGGTGCTCATCTTGGCGCTTACGAGGTCCTCAGCCCGCTAGGTGCGGGGTGGTATGGGAGAGGTCTACAAGACCAGAGATACCCGCCCGGACCTGGGCGAGAGGTTTGAGCGCGAAGATGGAATCAATTCTGAAAACGACAACAAAGGAAATGCTCTCGTGAACGAAGGAAGAATCAAATTACTCCACGTGAGACCTTCGAATTCGATGGCCCTCTTGGCGTTCGGTTTGCTCTTTCTGCTGTCTTTTGTGCCTGGCTGTAACCGGAGCCAAAGCCAACCTTTCCGCCTGCTGGAGGCGAGCATCGAGGATATACATAACGCCTACCAATCGGGAGAGCTTACATCTCGCCAACTGGTCCAACTCTATCTGGATCGCATCGAGGCGTATGACAAAAACGGCCCGACCATTAATTCGATCATAACTGTAAACCCCCGCGCCCTTGAAGAGGCCGACGAACTAGATGCCGCATTCAGCGCCTCCGGTTTTGTTGGTCCACTTCACGGCATTCCAGTGATTGTCAAAGATCAGGCTGATGCCAAGGATATGCCGACAACCATGGGCTCGCTGCTCCTGCAAGATTACTTCCCGGAAAAAGATGCCTTTGCAGTGGAGAAGCTAAGGGAAGCGGGCGCGATCATTCTCGGGAAGTCCACCCTGGGGGAATGGGGCGGGGGAGATACGTATGGTTCCCTCTTTGGGGTCACGCGAAACCCCTATGCATTGGATAGAACGGTAGGCGGTTCTTCCGGTGGCACCGGAGGAAGCATTTCCGCAAACTTTGCCACAGTGGGAGTGGGGCAGGAGGGTTTTGCTTCGATTCGCAGGCCATCCACCTGGAATTCTCTGGTGGGTATGAGGCCGACGGCTGGCCTTATCAGTCGAACCGGCGTGTATGGCGGATGGCCATCAATCAACGGCTCTCTGGGACCGATGACGCGCACGGTAAAAGATCTGGCCACGCTTTTGGACGTCCTCGTGGGATATGATCCCGAAGACCCTCTTACCGCGCGAGGCGTGGGCAATATACCAGATAGCTACACAAACTTCCTCGACAACAACGGGTTGCGGGGAGCGCGCCTAGGGGTTCTTCGGGAGTCTATTGGTGCTAATTCGGAGCCCGAGTCGGAAGACTTCGTAAAAGTCAGCGAGGTTTTCGACGGGGCAATTGAAGAATTGAAAGCCGCGGGAGCGGAAGTTGTGGACCCGATCGTTATTCCCAACCTCAAGGAGCTGCTCGCGAAAAGAGCTGGCGGTCCCGATGAGGATGAATCCTTCACGGCGTTCTTCAGCAGGAACCCCAATGCGCCGTTCAAAACTCGTCAGGAAGTCGTCCAATCGCCCGATTTCGCCAAGGTGTTTCGATATGGACAACAACTCTTGAGACGTTCCCCACCCGACGATTCAAGCCATTACCAGTATCTGCTGGCAAGAGAGGAGCTGATGACCAACCTCCTGAAGGTTATGGCGGACAATAGACTGGATGCGATCGTGCACAAGTCTGTCGAGCACCAACCGACCCTGATCCGCGACGGGATGAATCCTCCTTACGTCAACACGAAAGGAGTCCCGCATTTAAACACCTTTTTAGTATTCGTCCCCACGATCACCGTACCTGCTGGATTTACAAGGGATCAACTTCCTGCTGGGATTAGCTTTCTGGGAAGGCCGTTTAGCGAAGGGACTCTGATAAAACTGGCTTACTCGTATGAACAGGCGACCCTCCATCGGAGACAACCGGATAGCACGCCTTCGCTTCCAGGTGAACCGTGAGGGGTACGATACAAATTAACCAATGCTCCGAAGCGGATTGTAAGACTGGTTTGAAGAGCTGAAGCAGCGGGTGCCCGTGAATTAATCCAAGCCGCAACGCCTGAAATTAACTCTTGCAACATCTTCGTGAAGATACATCCCAGCCAAGCCGCCAACGCTTTTGAAGCGACTTTCCGAATTGAGGAACACCTCAATGGACGCGCAACGGCCTTACCGTAAACTGAAACCTGCATGCAAAACCATGTGGTTCCGGCACTGGGTTTTTAGAAGGACTGACCCTTTAATGTTCAGTAACTTAGAAGGTGAGCAAGTAGCGGTGAACAGCCTTTTGATGACCTTGCGTGGTTTGGAACAATTGGCGGGAGCCAGAGGTCTTCCATGACAAATCAGCAGGAACTGCATGCCCAAACCCGCCAACTGTTGCGGGACTTGATACAGCAGCCGGAGGAAAGGATCGACTTGGCGGAGGCTGCCTTGCTAATCGCCGCAGGCGAATATCCAGATCTGGACCGGGGAAAATATATCCGCCGCCTGGACACCATGGCGGAAACGGTCCGGCAGCGCATCGGCTCCACAGCGGACCCTCGGCAAATCATTGCCAAGATCAATCAATATCTGTTCCAGGAAGAGGGATTTTCCGGAAACTCCGAAGATTACTACGATCCCCGCAATAGTTTTCTCAACGAGGTATTGGAGCGCAAAACAGGAATCCCGATTACCCTTTCTACGGTTTACCTTGCGATCGCGTGGCGGCTGAAATTCCCCCTGTTTGGAGTTGGTATGCCCGGCCACTTTCTGGTGAAGCATCCCCAATGCAAAACTCTGATCGACCCCTTTGCCAAAGGACGCATTCTCACGGAAGAGGACTGCTGGGAGCAAATGAAGCAGTTGCTGGGAGAATCCGTGCCGGTTCACAAGTCCTATCTGGAGGGCGTCAGCAAGCGGCACA
>JADFGZ010000323.1 GCA_022567475.1 Acidobacteriota bacterium
ACCTGACGCTGAACCTGGGATTGCGTTATGAGTTTATTACCGTGCCGACGGAAGTAGCGGATCGCATCGGAAACATGGTCACACCCTTGGATCCAGCCATTCGTGTGGGAAACCCCTATTTTGACAATCCTTCACTGAAGAATTTCTCCCCCCGGATTGGAGTGGCCTGGGATCCTTTCGGGGATGGGAAAACTTCCGTTCGAGCCGGCTTTGGACTCTTTTTTGACCAGATCCTCTCAACCTATTGGGGATCAAGAATACAGCAGACGGAGCCCAACATCCGAGCGGTCGTGCTATTTGATGATGCTAACCCGGCGAGCTTTCCCAACGATTACGCCCTTCTTCCCCCCGCCGACCAGGTCAAGCAGGGGCCCTGGGTCATCTACGATCCTGAACAGCCCACTCTGGCGCAGTGGAGTTTGAATATCCAGCGAGAACTCTTTCCCAACGGGGTCTTTCTTATTGGATATAGTGGATCCAAAGGCACCCATCTGGGCCGTTTTGTCAATTCCAACACTTCCTTCTGCGTGCCGCGACCGGATGGGAGCTGTTCTTTCGATGGCGAACCGCGTAATCCCAACTTCGGAGACATGCGATCCACTGTGTGGGATGGGAATTCCTTCTACCACGCCATGCGGCTCAGCTTCAACAAACGCTTCAGTAACCGATACCAATTCCAGTTCTCCTACACTTGGTCCAAGCTGATTGATGACTCGAGTGCCACTGGCTTCACTGATCGGGGTTCGAGAGGCGATACTCTATTTAGCACCTTTATCGATGATCATCGCTTCGATCGAGGTCGTTCAGGACTCAACATCACCCATGCTTTCACGACCAATTATACGGTAGATCTGCCAGGAGACAATCTCTCAGGAGTGGCTGGACACATCCTTGGCGGTTGGCAGCTTGGGGGTATTTTGACGGCCGCCTCAGGAGAACAGATCACGATCATCATGACATTTGATCGGGCGGGCATGAATGCTGGAACTCTGGCAGTGCAGCGGCCGGATCGTGTGCCCGGCGTACCTCTGGTCACAGGAAATCTTCCCCGTGACTACATCAATCTTGATGCCCTTGCCGTTCCCAGAGCAGGTTACCTCGGAAATCTGGGACGGGGTACAGTAGAGGGCCCTGGGCGGTTTACGGCTGACCTTTCGCTGGTGAAAAACGTCCCGTTGGGTGGCGATGCAAACAGAAGTTTGCAGTTCCGGGCGGAGTTCTTCAATATTTTCAACAGGCCGAACTTTGGTCCGCCAGCTAGAAGAATATTCCGTTCGAGGGGAAGGCGTCGGGACGGGTTAGGGATAATAGAGGAAACCGTCACCAGCTCCCGTCAAATTCAGCTCGGGCTGAAGTTATACTGGTAGATCGAAAGGTGGTTAGAAAAGTAGTTAGAAAGAAGCGATAGAAACAGTTGCGTGCTTGGGCTCAGGCCCAAGCACGCATTCTTGTTTGGATGAGGCTGAGGACGAGAGGAATTGCAAAAGAAGATCGGCCCACGTTTCACAGGCAGCTGGGCGCTCGAATTGTTCCATATGAGATAGAAGAGACAGGATTCCCAGGCCGGGACGCGATGCTGCTGATTGATTCCTCTAGCTTACCGCATCCATTCAAAAGATTTCCGGAAAGTAATACGTCAGCACGGCGTTGAGGCCCTTATCCGAGATGATGACGCTTTTGTTCTTAGGGTCCAGAGCGAGCCCCCGCAGCTGCCGCAACATCCCATTCGGTCCTCCAATCGTCCACTGCGCCGGAACGTCCCCGTTATCCTCAATACTCCATACGCCGACATATTGTCCGGACGCACCCCGGACACCCACGATGATCTCGCCCCGTGGCGGATAGACATGGATCAGTCCGGTTCCCCTAAAGCCGGTCTGGGGGCCGCTGATGACAGATCGGGGTTTCACGTTGCCTTCATCAGTGCGGTTAAAAATGCGCAGAGCCCCTCTCCCCGCTACGATGAGCAAGTTGTGGACCGGGTCGATGGCGGCCGCGTCGGCGCCCAACTGGGTGTCAGGGCCCTTCAGGACACGGATCGGCGCCACGTCGCCCTGGGCTTCTCGGGGAAACACCAGAACGGCATCCCCCGCGAGAACGTAAATTTCGTTGTTCGCCGGATCGATTGCCAGCCGGTCCGGATCCCTCAACTGTGTGCGCGAGCCCTGGATGACGCGGATCGGCGGCTCCTCCCCATTGGCCCCTCCCCGGAATGTCAGAATCGCCTGGCCAAACTGCTGCGGCACCACGATTTCATCATGAATCGCATCATAGTCGATGGCGTGCATCGTCCGGCCTAGCATAGTCTTTTGTCCCTCGATCTTCCGAGTCGATTTCGCGCCCCCATCCGCCAGCCTGGCGAATGCCGCAATCTGCGGATGGGCCACTCAGTTGGGCACCAGAATCTCTTCCCGATTGCTGTCATAGGCCACCGCGCCCGGATTGCCAATCATCAGCGCGGGCTTGTCCAGCGGCGCGCTACGGATGACGCGCAGTGGCGCTGTGTCACCCGACGCTGTGCGTTTGTAGACCGTAGCCGTATGATTGCCGAAGTTGGAGACCCACAGTTCATCGTTGGTGAGGTCCAAATACACGCCGGTGGGGTTTTTGATGAGGCTCTTGGGGCCCTTCAGGACCCGGAGGGGAGCCGCATCGCCACTGGCCGAGGCGCTGAAGACCAAGATGGAATCACCCGCATCATTGGCCACAAACAGCTCACCGCGCTCTGGATCGATCGCAATTCCCGACGGCCAGTTCAACTGGGTTTGGGGGCCTTGAATGATCCGCAGCGGAGCGGTGTCCCCGCTCGCATTCCGGGAGTAGACCGTGATTGAGGAAGGCAAAATCCTGCCCGTGCCGGGAACCGCCCTGTCCCGATTCAGCGGCCAGTTCGCTTTACCCTCTTTTCTCCCTCCTCTGCCTGAGGCCGACCCGCTGTCGGCACGGACCTGATGGACCGAGCCATGATTGGTGACAAAGATCAGATCGTTCTTCGTGTCCAAAGCGATTCCGTGGGGATCGGCCAAAAGAGTGTGGTCCCCCTGGAGAAGCCGGATGGGAGCCTCGTCCCCTTCTGCCATTTTGCGGTACACCACCACGGCGCTGTCGTGCTGGACCGTGAGGAAAAGTTCCTGGTTTCTCTCATCCACCATGATGCCAAAGGTCCCGTGCGGCGTAACAAGCTCTCGAGTCGGGAGCACGTCCCCCTTGGCCTGGCGGTCAAAAATCACCAGAGTATCCACCGTGTCGTTGTTGACGGCATAAATATCCCCGCTGACCGGGTCAATATAGAGACCGCACTGAAATTCGACCTTCGTCTTCTCCCCCCCGATCATGCGCTTCGGTTCGCTCATAGCAGCGGCGGGAGGGGTATTCTCCAGCCGGTCGTAGATCAAAATGTTGAAGAGGCTTTCATCTGTCAGAACCACTTCATTATGTTGCACGTCTACCGCCACGGAACTGTAAGCGGAGTAGGGATCTCGGATGACCCGAACGGGGGCTCTCTTGGCTGCTTCGGCGCTGGCTAGGCCGGAGGACTGTACCGCTGCGCGAGCGGAGGGCTGTTGCAGGGCGGCCGCCAGGGTGGTGCTGGCGCTGGCGGGCGCCCACTGGCACATCTCCCCTCCGCTCGGCGGCAAGGGCTCGATAGAAACTAGCTGAGGATACCCGGTGGGCCTTCGCCCCAGGACCGAATGTGTTTCGTTACGGTCTCCGCTAGATAGCACAAAACCTGCAATGACCCCGATCACTGCAAGAATTGCGATCAGCATTATCTCCCGCCGCAAATGAGAAGGTTGTGCCATGTCCGTTGTCCTTCCTTGAATCTGAAATTTTCGATGTTGAGCTTCCGCCTTGGCTAAGAGGATACGCCCCGCTCCTTTTCACACAGGCCCTTCAGCCGCTGAGAGAAGAATGGCTTTCCTAAACGAAGTCATTGGTCGCGCTGGGCTCGGATCGCCTGGGCGCGGGCTTCCATTTTTGCCGCCTCATCCTCGCGCCCCATTTTGCGTAGAAGGTCCGCGTAGCTCGCCAGGACCTGGGCGACATTGGGATGCTCCGGCCCCAGGACCTTTTCAAAAATCGCCAGCGCCCGTTGGTAAAGCGGCTCGGCCTCCTCATACTGGTCCTGGGTGTGATATAGCCCTGCTAAGTTGTTGAGGCTGTATGCCACATCGGGATGTTCCGCCCCAAGGACCTTCTCCGCGATTGCCAGCGAGCGTTGGTATAGCGGCTCGGCCTCCTCATACTTGCCCTGGGTGTGGTACAGCCCCGCCAAATTGTTGAGTGTGGTGGCCACGGTGGGATGCTCCTCCCCCAGGACCTTCTCCCAAATCGCCAGCGAACGTTGGAAGAGCGACTCGGCCTCCCCATACTGTCCCTGGGTGTGGTACAGCCCCGCCAAATTGTTGAGGGTGGTGGCTACGTCGGGATGCTCCGGCCCCAGGTCCTTCTCCCGAATTGCCAGCGACCGTTGGAAAAGTGGCTCGGCCTCCGCATAGTTCCCCTGGGCGTGGTACAGTTCCGCCAAGTTGTTGAGGCTGATGGCTACGTCGGGATGCTCCGTCCCCAGGGCCTTCTCCCAAATCGCCAGCGACCGCTGGTAGAGTGGCTCAGCGTCAGCGTACTTGCCCTGGTCGTGGTACAACGACGCTATGTTGTTGAGGCTGCCAGCCACGTCGGGATGTTCCGGTCCCAAGACCTTCTCCCGAATCGCCAGCGACCGCTGGAAAAGT
>JADFGZ010000324.1 GCA_022567475.1 Acidobacteriota bacterium
GTGAACTCAATCTCTTGGACGGCTGAGGGTTTGATGAGGTCTTTATAGGCGGCCAGGTTTCTTCAAATCCTTGAGAACGTCCTCGAAAAGAAGGTTGGGCTCGCTGGCCCGCTGCTTGCATGCCGCCAAATCTTCGGCATCTTCCATTTCCATGAGAATCCGTTTTACGGCGTCATTGACCAGAGCGGAAACAGACCGCTCCGTTTCTGCCGCCTTGAGGCGCAACGCCTTGTGCAACTGAGAATCGAAGTAAACAGTGGCCCTCTTGTGCATGTTGCTCATGGGAACAATAGAACGCTAAAACCTTATAACGTCAAGTTGTGGAGTGGCCGGCAGGCCAGGGAAAGGTGTTCGATCAATAACCAGGCTCATTCGCCCCGAGCGCTGCGGGCACGCCGGCCAAGCGGTCATCGGAAGGTTTCTCCCGGATCGCCAGGATCATAAAAGCTGCGACAAAGGCCATTCCCGCCGCAGAGTAAAAGGCCAGGGTATAGTTGCCGAACCACTGGTAGAAGTATCCGCCGAGGGTCGCTCCGAACGCGGCTCCCAGTTGGTGGGACAGGAAGATCCATCCCGACAGTTCTCCGACCGAGTATCTGCCGAAGAGCTTGGCCGTCATCGCAGTGGTCGCCGGCACGGTAGAAATATAGTTGAGCCCGTAGGCGGCAGCACAGCCGAACAAGCCCGGCCCGGTTCCCACCATAGGCAGCAAAACCAAAGACAGCCCCCGCAAAAGATAAAAGCAGATCAAGGGAGTCTTGGGACCGAACCGGTCGCAGAGCCATCCCGAGCCGATCGTTCCCACAATGTTCAGAGCGCCCATCAGCCCGAGAGCCTGTGCTGCCTGGGCTGCGGGGAAGCCCTGTTCTGTGGTGTAGGGAATCAAATGGGTGAGGACAAGGCCGGAGGTGGTGTAACCGCAGACCCAGTAGCTTCCCGCCAGGAGCCAAAACGGCAGGCAGCGCACGGCCTTCCAGATGCTGGTTCTTTCCTTGCTTGCTTCTGACCGGCTCTGGGGGGCGGATTTCTCTGCGGCGCCGTACCGCTCCAGTCCCATATCGGAGGGGGCATTGCGGACCAGGATACCCGCCAGCGGCAGCACCAGCACCAGGAAACCCGCTCCGAGCACCAGATAAGCCGCGCGCCAGCCCCACGCGACGGTGAGAGCCATGGCGAGAGGAATGACCAGCAGCTGACCGGCTGCCAATCCTGCGCCAAAGATCCCGATCACCACTCCGGTTTTGGAATCAAACCATCGCATGGTGGTGGATGCGGCTACGCTCATCGCCGCGCCCCCCGCACCAAATGCCGTGATGATCCCCGCCGTCACGTACAGTTGCCAGAGCGAGCTGACATGGGCCGACCCCAGAGTGCCCGCGCCCAGCAGGAGCGCGCCCGCCATCAAAACTCCCCTGGGTCCCCACCGATCCGCCAAGCGCCCCACCAAAGGGCCGATCGCTCCATAAAGAAACATCGAAAGCGCTGCCACCGTTGACAACGAGACCCGGTCCCAGCCAAATTCCGCCTCCATCGGTTTGATGAAGACGCCAAAAGATGCGCGGACGCCTGATCCGGCCATCAAGACAACCACCACGGCCGCCACGACCACCCAGGCGTAGTGGATCCGTCCGAGATGGAAAGGCAATCTCATAGACGATTTTTTATTTTAATCGGCATTCCCATTACAGCGCCATTGCGGATGCCCCGATGCGCTCCGAAACGCCTGCTTGCAAGCACTCCATGGAGTTCTCTGAGGAACAGGAAAGGCTCGAAAGAGCGTATAACAAATGAAACACTTGTTGCACATCGAACTGCAAACAAGGTAAAACTTCAACTGGATGAGCCGACGCATTCAACCAGCCAAAAACATCACCGGGGGGCTGCGCCTGCCGGGCGACAAGTCCATCTCGCATCGCTACGCCCTGCTGGGCGCTATCGCGGACGGCGAAACCACCATACGCAATTACGCTCCCGGAGCCGACTGTGCCTCTACGCTCCATTGCCTGGGAAAACTGGGCGTGGCCGTTTCCCGAAGCCAAGTGGATACGGAGACCGGCGAGCCAGCAGAGGAACTGGCCATCGAAGGACGCGGCCTCCGTGGACTGCAACAACCCGAAGGCATGCTCGACGCCGGCAACTCCGGCTCGACCATGCGCATGCTCAGCGGCCTGCTGGCCGGGCATCAGTTCCGCAGCGCCATCACCGGGGACGACTCGCTCCAGCGCCGTCCCATGAAGCGGATCATGGAACCGCTCACGCAGATGGGGGCCCGCGTGACGGCCCGCGACGGCAGCTTCCCTCCCCTGCAGATTGAAGGCACGGCGTTGCGCGGCATCGAGCACCGTCCGCCGGTGGCCAGCGCGCAGGTGAAAAGCGCGGTCTTGCTGGCCGGCCTGCTGGCGGAAGGCGAGACGAGGATCAGCGAACCGGTCCAGACACGGGATCACACCGAAATTGCGCTCGCCCAGTTTGGAGCGGAGGTTGTGCGCGGACCGAGGACCACCACCGTCCGGGGCGGCGTCGCTCTGCGGGCGCAGAAGCTGGCCGTGCCGGGAGATATTTCCTCGGCGGCCTTCTTCCTGTGCGCGGCATTGCTGTTCCCCTCCTCGGACCTTTACCTCCAGGACGTGGGCCTGAATCCGAGCCGGACGGCGCTGCTCGACTTTTTATGCGGCATGGGCGCGCAAGTGAAAGTGCTCAATTTGGGTGAAAACTGCGGAGAGCTGATCGGCGACATTCATGTAACCGGCGGCCCTTTGCAGGGCGGCCGCATCGAGGGCGAGATGGTTGCCGCCCTGATCGATGAGATTCCGGTGCTGGCGGTTTTGGGCGCACAGACCGAAGAAGGCTTAGTCCTCCGCAACGCCCAAGAGTTGCGGCTGAAAGAAAGCGACCGCCTCGCGACCGTAGCCGAAAACCTGCGCCGCATGGGCGCGCAGGTCCAAATGCAGCCGGACGGATTCGACATCCCCGGACGCCAGCGCCTTGCGGGCGCCGAGCTCGATTCTTTCGGCGACCATCGCATCGCGATGGCTTTCACGGTGGCGGCCTTGGCGGCCAAAGGAGAAAGCCTATTGAACAACGACGCAGCTGCCGTAGTCTCCTTCCCCGGTTTTTTTGAGCAGATGGAAAAAGTTGCCGAACGATAGAAGCTTAACGATGGAAGCTTGCAGAAGCGGGGCGAGAACGAGTTCCCCTTTCCTGGCGGCTATGAATAGAGAGGCAAAGACAAGCCTGCTATTTTCACCAAAACCGATTTAGGACCCTACCTGCTTTTTTTATCCCCGTTTGCTCCCTGGGACTCATCCCTCCATTTCTTTTGCCGATAGGGTAGAACGGGAAAGCCGCCCGGGTCTTCCGGGCGTGGACTGCTCATCCTGAAAGGAGATCGTAATGCCTGAAGAGAAGCGGTGTCACAAGCGCTACCCTGTGTCCGGGAAAACACTGTTCCAAACGGAGTCCCAGGAAGCTACCGGCGAACTGGTGGATATTGCCAGGGGCGGGGTTTGCATTCGCAGCGAGGTGAAGCCTCTTGATGGAGAGGAGCTTACCGTCCGCTTCACTGTCCAGGACCATATTGGAGTGTTCGAGATCAGAGGGATGGTGGTGCGCGTTCAATCCAATTCGTGGGCGATGATGTTCTTAGAAGAGCCTATGGAGATGGAGACGCTGCTGCGGTCGCTGGCCGAGAAGGCCGAAAAACAAGTGGCCAGCCCCACCTGCACCTAACCTGCTTTTTCGGAAATCCCCGTATACCCCCTAATTTTTTCGACCTCTTCCCAGGAAGCGTTTCTCCGACACCTTCTCATCTTCCTTGTGCCAGAGAAAGCAGTTCGCGGGCCTGCTGCCCGCTGGATGGAATGCCTTCAACGCATGTTTCCTTTCACGGAAGAATGTTGCAAGCCAGAAGTTCGTCCTTCGGAGCAGAAATCAGAAGGCTAAAAAGAGACATTTGGCATCACTCGATAAAATGATGCAAATGCATCATTGACCTTTTGGCGCTAATCGGCAAAATAGATGGTAGTTAGAAAGAACGTAACGCTGTCCGGAAGGAAAAATTTCCAGTCCCGCCACTGGAATCGGTGACCCTACCTAAAAGTAACCGTCCTTCCGGACAGCAACCTCTGATAAACGCCGGCCACGCGCAGGAGGCGTTTCTTGATAATCCCGCAAACACCAGTTCTCAACGAGAAAAGAGGCAGCATGTCAGGCCTCTCTCTGCCGAAGCCGATTCTTCGCGCCTAGCACTAGCTCCAAGGGACACCGAAACCAGCATTAGCACAAATCAGGTAAATTTTTCAGGCAGAAAAAAACGGTGGGAGCCGTTTGATATGTTTTGGTGCGGATGAGAGGACTCGAACCTCCACGACCTTGCGGCCACTAGAACCTGAATCTAGCGCGTCTGCCAGTTCCGCCACATCCGCATTGATATTGATGCAGCCTGCATTTTGCCAATCAGGGGAAATCTTGTCAATCTGCGGCCGGGAGCCGGAGGATTCCCAGAAAATTCTTCACGATCCACGCTTACTTATTGGACAACAGTTTCAGGACTTCTTCGCGCATCTGCAATTCGGCCTTTTCGTGGCTGCCGTCGGACACCTCAACGATGCGTGCGCCTGCTTCCGGCGCGTCAATCTCTTCCTTCGCGTGGTAGGTTTCCCCGAGACGAAAGGTTGTGAAGGCTACGTCGTTGTCCCCAAACTTTTCCACACAGCGAGAATAA
>JADFGZ010000325.1 GCA_022567475.1 Acidobacteriota bacterium
GCGACGCCCTGGTAGGGCCAGTCGTTCGCGCGCCCTGCTTCGACTTTTTTGTGGGTCTGCTGCCACAGAAACTCGCCGTCGGATTCGCGGAAGGCCATCAGAACACCACGATCCCCGGGCTGGTTCGGGTCCCTCATCAGCTCGTTGTTGGTGCCGACGAACACCATGCCGCCGGCTACTACAAGGTTGCCGTAACTCTGCGACCCCAGCTGCGCAGCCCACTTCACGTTTTTTTTCGTTTTCACGTCCCACTCGGTGGGCAACCCCTTCATGCTGGAAACCATGTTGCGGTCCGGCGTGCCCCCCCACATCGGCCAATCCCCGGTGCCGGGCTCGGAGGCCGCAAAACGCACTGGCGTAACGCCAACGATGCACAGCACCAAAATCAGAAGCAGTAATAGACGCATGTTCATAATTTCAGGCAGTCCTTTCATTCCTCTTCCCATGCCCAGCCGGGGTGGTTATTTCAGAAGAAATATTTCGAAATGCCCCCGGCGCTTCGTGTCGCCCTCCCTATCCAAAAAGGAAAATACTCTCGTCGCTCCTACTGATTGGCCGATAGCGTAAAGTTGTCCAGATACGCGCCGAACTGGGCGTCCAGGAACAGCCCTGGCGCCCCTTGCCGGTTACCAATGGGATCCACGCGGTCGATCATCCAAGCCGCCGGCTCTGCTTCTCCAACAGCCCACGCCTTGCCCTGCGCTCTGACCTTGCCGTCCGGCATGTTCTCGACGCGCAGCTTGATCCGGTACCACGTGTCGGGTTTCCAGGCGAATGGGGCAGTGACGGTGCGCTCTATTTCCGGCTCCCACGGCTCCAGCTTCAGCCTTTGGGAATTGCCGTAGAGCACCAAGGAATAACGCTGCACCGTAATGCCGACGTCTCCCATTTGCCGGCGTCGCATCGGGGTGCGAACGTCCGCCGCGAAGGTGTAGTTGGACCAGTCCACGGGACCAATGAACACCCGGCTCCTCTTCAACATGGTATTGGTGGGCTCCTTCTGTAATACTTTCTGGCCGTTCAGCGAGGTCACCGAAATCTTGCCGATCACGGCGTTGACCCATCCCACCGGCACTGCTCCCTCGGCGTACGATTCGAAGGTTTCCTTCCACGGCAGTGGACGAACCACGCGCGCCCTCGCCTCGCCGGTGAGTCCGGCGAACGTCGCCCGGATCACCCCCCCCTGCTCGACCGGATCGCTCGCAGCCGTAAACGTGCCGTCGTGGACAGTCCCTGACAGCCCCTCCAGTGACCAGGCCGCGCTTGCCTCGCGCAGAAAGCGCCCTTTGTCGTCGAACAGTCTTGCGCGAAGGTTTACTCTCTGCCCGGGCGTCAGCACTAACTCCGTAGGAATCACCTGGAGGTGTGCGGGGGGCCCTTCGCCCCTCTGTGCCGGCTCGTCTGCGGCCCAGCCGGTCAGAGGCTTCGCCTGCCTCGAACCGATCGCATACACTGCGTCGCTGGACACGAAGAAGATGCGGCCGCGCGAGATGGCGGCGCCGGCGAGAATCTGCTCCGGCGTGCCTTCGGATCCACAGCAACTGTTCGTGCTCGCGGGCAGCTCCACTGCGCTCAAGATCTCCGCCCGGTCGGGATGCGGGCGAATGATAAAGAACTTTCCACCGTCAGTGCCCACGTAAATCTTGCCGTCCGCGAGCACCGGCGGCGCCTTCTGCGCGGTGCCGAGCGGCTGCGTCCACAGCTCCCGGCCCGTCTCGATGTCGAACGCTTTCAGCCTGGAGCTGTTGGTGATCTGGTACACAATGGAGCCATCGCTCACCGGCGAGGAATAGCCGAACTTCGTGCCCTTGACGGCCCACTTCGTGGCCTGGATGTCGCCTGTTTGCGAGCCATCGATGGCCGCAATCATGCCCATTTCGTTGCCCTCGAGGTTCTCATCGCCGTGCGACACGATCACCGTGCTGTCTTTGACTACGACGCCCGTGTTGATTCCGCGCTTCGCGGCCACGAAGCTCCAGACCTTTTGTCCGGTTTGCGGCAGGATGGCGTGGATGGCGCCGTCGCCGAGCCCCGCGATGAGCATTCGCACGCCGTTGATGGTTGCGATGAGCGGCGAGGCATAGGCTGTGTCGTAGGGACGTCCGCCCGGGTTGGCGACGTAAATGACATCCCCGGTCCGTTTGTCGAGCGCGATCAAGCGATGGGCCCGGTTGGCGTTTGTTCCCCAATTGGAGACGGGCGCGCCTATAATGACCAGGTCTCCATCGACCAGCGGCGACATCGTCCGCCCTCCGTGCGTCGTGAAGGCCGCGAATTCTTCACCGAACGAGCGCTGCCACAGAAGCCTGCCTTCCTGGTTGAGCGCGATCACCTCTGCGCCGCCGCTCAGGGCGTAGATGTTGCCGGTTTCGGGATCCACCGCAGGCGACGCCCACGCAATTCGGTGCGGCGGCACGTCAGTCTGAAAGATGTTGAACTTGTATTCCCAGATTACCCTGCCCGTGTCGGCATCGAGGGCCATCACTCGCTCTTGGCGCTCTGTGCCGCGACCCGACGGATTCTGCAAGTATACGCGGTTGCCCATCACAACGGGAGCGGAGCGGCCGCCATAAGGAGCCCGCCACAGAAAATTCTCGCCGTTTAACGCCCACCGTTCGATGAGGCCTGTCTCGCGGGATACGCCGTCCCGGCTGGGTCCCCGCATTTCCGGCCAGTCGCCCAACGCGATGCGCCGCGGTCCTTGCGCGCCGGCGGTCACACCCGCTATCCACAGTGCGGCCAACAGTACGGCAGTGAAAAGAGCTGTTTTTCTCAGCATAAGAACCTCGTCCCGCAACGGGCCACCCATGAAGATGAACGAAACTTCGGGGACAGACACCGAATTGTATCACCGCGCCCGGATGTCGTAGCTTGCCAGCGTGTTTTGGTTGCGGATATAGAGCTTGCCGCCGCTGACGACCGGGTGCGCCCAACTGGGTAATCCCTGATCCGCGATCTGGAATCGGCCCTTTTCCTTGTAGCCGGCAGGGGTGGCTTCGGCCAATCCGACGACATTATCCTCACTTAATATATAAAGGTTGCCATCGGCGTAGGTGAGCGACCCTTTGCCCACGCTCCTGTCACGCCACATCCTTTTGCCGGACGCAAACTCCAGACAGGTCAAGATGGAATTGTTGAAGCCGTAGAGATGGCCGTCCACGAGAACGACGCCGCCGTGATGGTTCTGCATTTCCCTTGTGAAATAAATCTCCTGGGCCTTGACCTCCCCGGCCTGGGCCGCCAAACCAAGCAGGACGCCGCCCGTGCCATAGGCCGAGGAGTAGAAGACTTTGTTGTCGTGGAAGATGGGCGTGGTGATGTTGGCGGTTCTGTTGGCCACCCCCGGGTACTTCCACATGAGCTGGCCATCCGACGCGCGGATACCCACGCCCGCTTGTGCCGTCAACGTCATCAGAGTCCGGACGCCCTGGATGTCGGCTGCAACCATTGAGGCATAGCCGGCCTCATCACTCAGTTGCTTGCTGGTCCAAATGGTTTCCCCGGACATCTTGTCCAGCGCGACCACGCCGGCGCCCCGGCCGCCCGGCGCCACAATCACCTGGTTGCCGTCGACGAGCGGCGATTCGCTGATCAGCCATGGAATATTCCGGCCGTTGAAATCTCTGAGAATATTGCGTTGCCAAAGCACGGAACCATCCTGGGTTCTGAGACATGCCAAGTCCCCGTTCTCGGTCAGAACATAAAGCCGGTCGCCATCAACTGTCGGCGTTCCTCTCGGCCCAGGGCCCCGATCGTTGTTGACGCCCGGCCCCAGGGCCCTCGACCAGATTATCTTGCCATCGGCACGATTCAAGCTGGCCACCGTGCTTTGGCGGCCTATCAGAGACTGGACAAAGATGCGATCGCCTTGGATTGAGATCGAGCCGTATCCGGCGCCGAGGTTTGCA
The DNA here is from genome assembly GCA_022567475.1 of Acidobacteriota bacterium. Classification (GTDB taxonomy): domain Bacteria; phylum Acidobacteriota; class Terriglobia; order 2-12-FULL-54-10; family 2-12-FULL-54-10; genus JADFGZ01. The sequence continues at coordinate 3,909 of JADFGZ010000325.1, forward strand.
ATCAGCCATACGCGGGGCGGTCCGGAAGCCGGCCACTGTTTCATGAGGCCGGACTCTTTCGACAGACCGGTCCGCTCCGGTCCCCGCCACTGCGGCCAGTCAGCGCCGAAAAGCAACCGACCGCCCGTGGTGGCTGTCATCGCAAGGGCGAATATGAGAATGACGACGAAACGGCGTTTCACCATCGCGACACTCCTCGCAGCGAAGGCGCAGACGGGGCAGTCATGGACTGGCTACACCGGCCTTCGGCCACCTCCTTTTCTAAGGAGGGGAATGCATTGTCCGTAATCACGAGCTAGTATAACATAGCGGTTCTTACACACAGGAGCGTTGCGAATATGTCCAAGCGAATCTTTTCCCTTGCGGTCATCTTCCTTGCCGCCATTCCCGCGATGGCGCAATCTCATCGCGCGTCTGTCCGTGGGGTCGTCGTGGATCCGACCGGAGCGCCCGTACACCAGGTGACGTTGCGCATCACGAGTGAGACGACTGGCGAGTCGAGAGCCACCGTCACTAGGGCCGACGGACGATTCGCCGTCGCGATGCTTCCGCCCGGCGCCTATCGCATCGAGGTCGAGCTGGCTGGCTACAAGAAGTATGTGTCGCGGACCGAGCTACAAATCAATCAGGAGCTCTGGCTCCATGTGCCGCTGGCGCTGGGGGAAGTGACCGAAGAGATTGTTGTGACGGCTCCGCTGGTACCGTTGGAAACCGAGTCGGCTGCGCTCGGCACCGTAATCGACGGCCGCCAGTTGGCGGGCCTCCCGCTGGACGGCCGCAACTTCCTGGAGCTCTCGCTTCTGGTT
>JADFGZ010000326.1 GCA_022567475.1 Acidobacteriota bacterium
TTCGGATCGACTATCACGGGTTTCTTTTCCGTGCGCTCGCGTTTCAATTAGCCCTCGTGTTCACAAGCTCCCGCAGTATTTATTTCTGCACGGCATGCGGCAATCCCTACCTGCGAATGAGAGATGCGCCGCGTAGGGGGAATGCGAATTTCTGTGAGCGCTGCGGACGTAAGGCAGCGGTGAGCCTGGCCGACAAGAATCGGCAACAGAAGCGCAAAGAGGCTCGGCGACTGCATGCAGAAGGCGTTTCAATCACATGCATCGCAGCGCAGCTCGACACCAAACCCAAAACAGTCAGGAATTGGGTCAAACAGCAAACCAAGCAATCAACCCATAGTGTAAGAAATCGGTCATTGAACGAAAAGGAGTAGACATGCAGGGATCAATCGTTAAGAGGACACTGAAAGACGGAAGCAAGCGGTATTTTGCCGTATTCAGAGCGGGCGGGAAGCAAACGTGGAAGGGCTTCCCCCGGCGCAAAGACGCGGAGAGGTTCCTAGCCAGCACCGTCAAATCCGTGAACGAAGGAACGTACACTGAAGTGAAGCCACTTCTGCTGAATGACGTGTTTGACCGCTGGCTTTCGCATTCCCTGGAGGTCCGGCTCAAGCAGGGTCTCCTCAAGCCTTCCACTGCGAAGTCCTACCGCTCTATGCTGGCATCCCATCTGCGGCCCTTCTTCGGAGAACATCGCTCGGATCGGCTGAGCCATGCCGTCGTTGCGGATTGGGTCCGACACCTTGCGGATAAAATCGAGACCAAAACTATGTCCGCACACTTCTATAATCACCTACTGAACCTGTTTCACTCTATCCTGGCCTGGGCACGCCATCCGGCTCAGGGATACCTTGCCCATGATCCCATGATCGGCCAGAAGCGCCTGCCCAAGCGGCAAGCCGAGCGAGACTTCCTGGAGCCGGAGGAAATAGAGAAACTGCTAAGGGCTGCCGAGCCGCCAGACGATACACTTCTGCACCTCGCCGCCTTCACCGGCCTCAGACGTGGTGAATTATTCGGGTTGCAGTGGGGCGATATTGATTGGGGTAACGGAACGGACGGGGGGCGGCTCAGGATTCGCCGCTCGATCTACCAGGGCGCCATCACCACACCGAAGACCAAGAACTCAATCCGCGTGGTGGACGTGCCGCAACGGACACTAGACGAGATGGCGATGTACAAGTTGGGCTTCCCCACGATTGGGGAAGGATTTGTTTTCAGGGGCAAAAATGGAAGGCCGATAGACTCGGACAACTGGACCAAGCGGGACTTCCTGCCCATCATTGAGAATGCCGAATTGCGAAGAATCGGCTTGCATGTCCTTCGGCACACCTACGCTTCTCTGCTCATCAACGCGGGCGAGAGCATCATGTATGTATCCCGTCAGTTGGGCCATGGCTCCATCCAAGTCACTGCAGACATTTATGGGCATCTGTTCAAGGAGACCAGCTTGGCCGCGATGCGCCGCCTGGAGCAGCAGATTCCGTCTAACAAAAATCTAACAGAAGAAGCCAAAACAGCGAAGAACACCGTGGAACAGGATGGAATGTTAGCAGGGTTAAGTACCGAACAGGGTAGGCGTTAACGAACAGGGTAGAAAACCGTGTAACATGCTGAAAAACACTGAAATGTTCTCCGGAACCAAAGGTCGCAGGTTCGAATCCTGTCAGGCGCGCCATTCTTTCAATGACTTAGCGCTAATTGATCTTCTGTGGAACACGATTTGTGACGTGGTTTGTGTCGTAACTACCCTCTGCATTCCCCTCCACGTCCGATTCGGTTGACCCCTCGGACAACAATCTCTCAGCCGCGGTGACCGCAGCCTGACACTGACGAAGTCGCCGGCATTTTGCGTCACGCCGGTTAACTTGACAGTGCCTGACGAAGGTCTAGTAGGGGTAACCTTCCAACCTTGGCATTCCGGGCTTCCAATCCGGTAGGGGAGCCCATGCCTCGCGGTTTGGCATCTTCACCTTCGGCAGACTCTGGGCGTCCATTACCGCGTCCTCCGGGATGACACCGTTTATGTTGAGCAGAAAGGCCGTCAGCGCGTAGACCTCATCGGCGGTGAGGGTTCCCTCTCTGTTGAGAGGCATGCCGCGATTGATGAAGTCCCATACCGTCGTCGCGTACGGCGCGCGGAACGGCAGTACTCGCCCCAAGTCCCAGGGGTCGACATTTGGCCCCGCTTCGGCTTTTAGCAAAGTGGGAGCGGCGCCCCCTGTCGCTGTCGCCCCGTGGCATCCCGCGCACCCCTGCCGCCGATAGACCAGCGCGCCTTCCTTGGACGTTCCGCGCCCCGGCGGGAGTTCCTCTCCCGTAGGACTGATGGAGATATCCAAAGCACGGATTTCCTCTTCGCTCGGGGTGCTTCCCACACCGTACGGGGGCGACTGTGCCAGCGCGGAGCCCCCCAGCAGCAACACAAACAGGAAAAGCCTAAGCATACGCATTGTGAACGCTCCCATCGCTCGCGACCCTCCATGTCTGAATGGTATTGTCCCGGCCCGGGACCCTGTATGACGGATCCAGGGGCACGTTAAAGAACTCGGCGACCTGGGCTCGCGACGGTTGAATCTTGCCCTGTTCGTCCGTGCAGCGCGAAAGGAGCGCGGTCTCTGTTCCGTCCCAATTCCAGTTGAGGCTAAACCGGGTATGGGCCATGCGATATGCCGTTCCCCGAATCTCGGCGTCTGTCCAGCGTCGGCCGCCGTCGGTGGATACCTCCACCCTGCGTATGGCGCCCCCACCGGACCAGGCCAAGCCGCTGATCTCGTAGAATCCGCGGCCGGGCAACTGCTGTCCCGCGCAAGGAAAGGTGATGACCGATTTCGGTCCGATCAGGTAACCCAACGCAGCGTTTTCAGGCTCCTGTCGAAGATGCCCGTAGTCGTTGTAGGTCATGTAGTACTCGTCCACCACCTTGATTCGCCTCAGCCACTTTACGTTAAAGATTCCTTCGAAGCCGGGAACCAACAACCGCAGCGGATAACCTTGCTGGGGACGCACCGCCTCGCCGTTCATGCCGTAGCACACCAGACAGTCGTGCATGGCCTTCGCCATCGGAATGCTCGACGCTCCCTTCACTTCCTCCGCCCCTTCGGCAACGATCCATGACGCCCCGCCTTTCACGCCGACCTCCTTGAGCAGCACAGACAGGAGCACTCCGGTCCATTCGGCGCAACTGGTCATCCCGTGCGATTCCTGAATCGTCTTAGCCGTGGGACTCGGACGGTTCGCCGCGCACTCGATGAAATGAAGGCGGGTGACGGAAGGGAGGCGCTTCAGATCCTCCATGGTGAAGGTCAGCGGACGGTCCACCATGCCGTGGATCATGAGCCGATGCTCCTGGGGATCGATGTCCGGAATGTAGGAGCCACGGGTGGTCCCCACATAGTGGAGCGCGGATGGCGTGATCACCCCCACCGATTCCTGAAGCGGAGTCGCCACGTGCTTAACGAGCCCAAAGGCATCGGGCGAAGGCGTTCTGCCGTGCGATATGCGTACCGCGGTCTCGAAACGGGAGCGCTGGCCATAGGCGATCAGTTCCTCACTGCCCTTGATGAACGCTACAGATTCTGGTGTCTGGCCGCTCGCGGGCCTTACCGCTCCCAAGGCCAAACCACCGGCCAACACGGCGCCGCTTTTTAGGAATCCCCTTCGATCAGATCGTTTCAAACCCATGGGTCTCTCCTTCGCAAATGAGGTTACTTGGAAATCGCTTCCCGGTGGTCGAAAGTATACACCAATTTAGGGTCCAATCGGGCGCAATCTGGAGTGACCTGCAGCGCGGGGCAATGCGGTAATATGAGTGCCCTTTCACACCGACAGCACTTTAACAGCAGCCCTTTTTGATTCGAGTCGGGGATGCGAATACCAGCGTGTCATTGCAGGGTCCACGTGGCCCACCAGATCGCGGATAACACCTTCCGGCACCCCACCCTCTTGCAACTCAGTTACACATTGATGTCGAAGATCGTAAAACCGATATCCTGCTAGGCCAGCAGCCTTCCTCAATGAACGCCAAGCGGATCGCCAACTGCTCATGGGCTTTGTGCCGTCTACTTTGGGCCATAGGCGGTGAAACATGTAATTTGAGGAAGCATCCGTCCTAAAAACTTTAGCTCGTACACGTAGTGCACAAACAGCCGCCCAAGCTTCTTCGTTCAAAGGCACCACACGCACACCGGCATCAGATTTGCTACGGCGCACCAAGATCGTGCGCTCAGTCGTGTCAACGTCCTGCCACAGGATGCGACGCAACTCAGAGGGACGCAGGGAGCCGTTCGCCGTGAGAAGAGCGGCGCAATATGCAACCGACCAAGCTGGTTTGGTTGCCGCTGTCTGGAAGAGATGCAGCTTTTCTTCTTCTGTTAGCATTCGCACTGGAGTGCGGGGCACTGAAAGCATCTTCACCTCCAAGAGAGGGGCCTTTGCACGCCGCAAGAGATGTAATAGTAGCTTGACTTCATGATTTATGGTGCGAGGGTGTCGCTGGGCCGCATGGCGGTGGGCTTGGTAGGCACGGATATCCTCAACTGTGATCCTGCCCGGTCTCGTTCCAATGAAAAAGGCTCGCAGGGGCTTCATCCGGGCGGCCTCTGTTATCCAGGTCCGCTCTGCTGTTTCAACTTTTCTTGAGTCCAGGAAGCGTTGGGCAGCCTCACCGAAAGCCAAGCGAGCTAACTGCTGGCTGGACGTGGCA
>JADFGZ010000327.1 GCA_022567475.1 Acidobacteriota bacterium
AACGCGAATTTCTGATGCATTTCCGAGGGCGGGTATGGGACTACGGCCTGGGCATGACGCCGGTTCTGGAAACGCCCCTGGACCGGGAATTGCTCGAAAAGGTCACCGATGGTTTCAGCATGACGCAGCAGCAAATCTTGTGGATGAATCTCCAAGGTGTCGCTGCGCCCACAGCCGCAGCCGTTTTGTTGGTGGATGCCACGACGGTTGCGGAGGTCTTGAAAAAAGCGAATACAAATTTGAGGGCGTTGCTGGACCGTTGGAGTGCAAGCACTCTGGCCGAGAGCGGACGCAGTCTTATGCGGGCGGCCCGGGGTTGGTCGGGCTCCGATTGCCTGGGCGACCACGTTTTCGGAAAGATGATTGACGGACAGACGTCCTGGCAGGACCGGGAAAAAATAGAGCGACATGTTCGCTCCTGTTTCTATTGTGTGGACCGCTACACCGCCTGCCGGGAGGTGGTTTACTGTCTTCGGAAATTGCCCCTCGCCGAAGAAAAGGATGTGTCCCGGATTCTGGCGGCAGTCGGAATCCATGCCGAAGAAAAAAAGAAAGGCCTGCTTTCCAAACTGTTCTCAAAATCTCACGCGGTGTGAGAGAGGAAATGCGGCGCAGCAGGCGCAGGGCAGCCGGTGCCTGGATACTGGATACAGGACACAGGATACAAGATTGATATGCAGGTAAGATGGCAAAGCTAGAACAGCAGTTGGCGCAGGCCGTGCGAAGCTCCCTGAATCTGCCCGATCTCCAGCTCATCGTGAGACAAAATAAATCCCGCCGAAGTTGGAGCGTCCGCCTGAAGGCGAATGGGAATTCTTCGGACTGGCTGGAGCTGGACTCCGGCTCGGTCGATGTCGTCCGGAAGATCGGGTTGTTGCCGGCTATCCATCTGGGAACCTTTCGTATTGCATACGATTTATTGAGGCAGACAGACAGCCGGAAGCGCTAAGGCGTTTTCACAGTTGCTGTAAACCACAACGCGTTGTCATTCCGAGCCCTTCGGCGTTGCTCAGGATAAACTCCGCGAGGAATCTGCTTTTCCGCCGGGAGAAGCTCAATCTCCGCGTACAAAAAGCAGATACTTCGCTCCCCTCTGGTCTTGAAAAAATGCAACTAGGCGACTTTGAGATTACCGCAGTGACCGACGGCCACTTCCGTCTTGACGGCGGATCGATGTTCGGAATTGTTCCGCGCGTGCTTTGGGAAAAAAAGATCACCCCGGATGACCAGCACCGCATTCGTCTCGTGGTGCGATGCCTGCTGGTGCGCAATGGCAAACGAACCGTCCTGATCGATGCAGGCCTGGGCAATAAGTTTTCCGACGAGTTTCGCGACCGGTACGCCGTGGAGCAGCCGGTCACTTTGATCGAGAATCTCCAGAAGGCGGGGGTTCGCCCGGAGGATGTGACCGACGTCATCAACTGCCACCTCCATTTCGACCACGCCGGCTGGAACACGATTCGACAGGACGGCCAAGTCGTGCCGACCTTTCCCAACGCACGGTACTGGTCCCAGCGCGGCGAATGGGAACGGGCGCGGGACTATGCCGCGCAGCGTGACCGGGCCAGCTTTGTTCCCGACGATTTTCTTCCTCTGGAAAGGGAGCGATGGGAGCTGGTGGAAGGCGACCATGCGGTCCTGCCGGGAATGGAGCTTCTGGTCCTGCCCGGCCATACGCCTTACACGCAGGGGGTCTTGCTCACCGCCGGAGAACAGAAAGTAGCCTTCTTGGAGGATTTGATTCCCACTGCGTATCACGTTCCTTACGCCTGGATCATGGCCTTCGACCTGCACGCAGCCGGGACGCTCGAGACCAAGCGAAAAGTCTTGCCCCGCGCCGTCCGCGAAAAATGGATCTGCGTTTTCGACCATGACCCTCACTTGGTGGCAGCCCGCATTGCAGAAGATTCAAGGGGAAGGCTGAGCGTGGTTCCGGCAGAAGGATTTTCTGACAACGCCGGGTAGGAATTGGAAACGGACACACTGCTGCAAAGGTCCGCTATTGGGAATTGTTTTGAAACTCATCTACGAGACAGCTTTTTCTTCATGAGCTGTTGCACTTCGGCAGGGGTTAAATGGCGGTACCGTCCCCGATCCAGGGTGCCGAGACCGAGAAGCCCGATCTTCACTCGCTTCAATTTGCTTACCGGATGTCCGATCCTCGTAAACATGCGCCGGATTTGGTTCTGGCGGCCTTCGCGGAGGATGACTTCGTACCAGGGATTGGGAGGCTCCGGCTTGCTGGTTCGTGAAACCCTGGTTTGCGAAGCCCTGGTATGAGAAGCCTTGCTTCGCGAAGCAGGCTTCTTGCCGCCCGGCAACTGGAGGCTCCGGATGGCAGCCGGAAGAGTGCGGCGTCCTTCGATTGGAATTCCATGGCGCAACTTGTCAAGGTCTTTCGCGTCCGGCACGCCGCTCACCTTGACCCAGTAGACCTTCGGAATGCCGCTGGCAGCCGCAGTGAGGTGATTGGCGAAATCCCCGTCGTTGGTCAGCAGGAGCAGCCCCTCGCTGTGGTAATCAAGCCTCCCCACCGGATAGACGCGCTCTTTGACTCCTTTGAGCAGGTCCATCACCGTTGGCCGTCCCTGCGGGTCCGACAGCGTTGTGACGCAGTGCCGGGGTTTGTAGAGGGCTAGATAGACCTTTCGTCCGGAGTGCCGCAATGCTTTCCCGTCCACTTTGATGTGGTCGCTTTCCGGGTCTGCCTTGCTGCCCAGCTCACGCACGACCTGGCCGTTGACCACCACACGTCCAGCGACGATCCATTCTTCTGCCTGGCGGCGCGATCCCCGGCCGGCGCGGGAAATAATCTTCTGTAGGCGCTCAAGCGCCATCGGTGTCCCCAAGATCAGGATCGTGAAGTTTTTCCGGCGCGGCGCTGGAGACCGGAGATTCCGAGCCTCCCGCAGCGGCAGACTGGGCGGCTTTGGAGCGGAGTTCCGGTGGGTCGGCCTGTTCGGATGAAGATTGCTCGGATGGAGATTGTTCGGATAGAGCTTGTTCGGACAGAAAAAGCCCTGCGGAGGAATCGGCAGCATCGCCGGTGTCGGGTTGCTCCTCGGAGGGTTCGCCCATCGCCGCCCGTGTGATCTCTTCAAATTCCTGCAGGCTGGGCAGCTCTTGCAGGCTGCTCAGGCCAAACTGCAACAGGAACTCCCGTGTGGTTTTATAGAGAATGGGGCGGCCGAGGACGTTCTTCCGTCCGGCGGTGGTAATCAGTTTCTTTTCAAGAAGCGTCTTCAGGACGCTGACTGCGTGGACGCCACGAATTTGCTGTATCTCCGGGATCGTGATCGGCTGCCGGTAAGCGATGGTGGCCAAGGTCTCGAGCGCCGCCATCGAGAGTTTCACGGGCGGGGTCATATCCTTCACAAATTTCCGGATCGTCTCGTGATGCTCCGCCTTGGTGAACATCTTGTAGCCGCTGGCGATCTCGCGGATTTCGATGCCATGCCCTTCCTGGCTGTATTCCTGCTGTAGCGCTTCGAGCACTTGGTGCACTTGGGTGGCCTGGGCGCTTTTCAGAGCCTTGCAAATTTGCTCTACAGTTACGGGCTCATCGGCCACGTAGACGATTGCCTCCACTGCCGCTTTCAGAGCTTGGTCCTGGCTTTGTGTTTCTTCCTGATTGTCCATGATTACTCTCGTCTGTTAGGTTCTCTTATTTCTTTTCCTTCTTACTCTTCCTGCTGCGATTGCTTCCTTGTCCGAAAAGGCCTGCGGCTTGCTCATCTCCCCTGAGGAGGCTATTGGTAGCTTTGATCCACCTCCGGTTGTGACTCCGCGTACACCGTCGAAAACATTGTGTGCCGGACAAGGGCTATCTCGCCAAAGGCTTCTTTCTGACGAGCCCGCACGGCTTGCAGGCGCACCAGCTCCAGGAGGGCCAGAAAAGCCGCCACCAGCGCCTCTCGTGACCGGAGACGGTTGAACACCTCCCCCAGCACAACCGGTTCCGAGCTGGCGGCAAGCATGTCGCACAATTGCCGCATCATCTCGGCGACGCTGACCTTTTCATCGGGAAAAGCGATCTCCGGCTTGTCCTTGGCGCGTTCCAGAATCTGCTGGAATGCCTTCACCAAGTCGAAGAGCGTAACAGCCAGCCCCGGCTCCTCGGCGTGGTCGAGGAATGGTTTCAGAGCCGGAGCCGACCACAGGGCGTTCTGTACGACATGCTTCTCATCGAGCATCTGCGCGGCGTTCTTGAACTTCTCATGTTCCAGCAATTGATGCATCAGCTCGGCGCGCGGGTCTTCCTGCTCGCCAGAATCCGCGGATGGGTCAGACGGCAGAAGCATCTTTGACTTGATGTGGATCAAAGTCGCCGCCATGAGGATAAATTCCCCGGCAAGCTCGGTGTCCAGTTGTTCCAAGTGCTGCTGGAGATACCGTAGGTATTGCCCGGTGATCTGCGCGATGGGGATGTCGTAGATGTCGATTTCCTGTTTGTGAATCAGGTCGAGAAGCAGGTCCAAGGGGCCTTCGTAGCTTTCGAGTTGGACACGGTACGGCTCGTTCATTGTTTGCTCTCGGCTGCGCTCCGGCAGGGAATTTAATCCGCGCTCGAACTTCTCTTTTTTGACGGGGCCGGTTTTTTGGGTTTCCGGTCCGCTTTCGCCGTGCGGGCAGGGGATTGAAAAGTTCTGGAGAGGTTCATGCCGTCGCGAACCTCCTCCATCGTC
>JADFGZ010000328.1 GCA_022567475.1 Acidobacteriota bacterium
CGGAGCTGAACGTGGTGCTGACATTTGTTGGGGGTAAGAAGGCTTATTCGCTGGTTCGGTGATGTAGTCCGGCGATCCGGGATGGGAAAATTCCAGCCAGCTTTTGCCTTGCACCGCTCCCATTCCGCTCATGAATTCGTTGCGGCTCCCCGGTCCTCAGCCGAAGCTCGTTTGCTGAATTCCGATCTCGCTCCAGTTTACGACGCCAATTGCGTTCCCGTCTCCCCTCGTGTAATCTCTCCGTATAACCTTAGTCAGGCGGGTCAAATCATGCGGCTACTTTCCCTCACTCGTACAGATCAGGAAAAAAGGTATTGCCTCTTTCAATCACAATTCTGACGGCACTGCTTTTCTTGCCGAGTGTGGGAGTGTCGGCGCAAACAAAGATGGCTGCGGTTCACGGCACGGTGCAAAGCCATACTGGGGTTCCCATCCCGGCAGCAACGGTGCTAGCGAAGAATATGGCGACAGGGCTGAGCCGGACGGTGAGCGCCAATGAGAAAGGCGAGTTTGCAATCCAACCATTGGATCCCGGCGCCTACGAAGTCCAGGCTTCGCGGCCCGGCCACATCTCTCCGATACCGCTGCGGGTGGAACTACGGGCAGGCGATGCGGTGGAGCTGAAGTTCATGCTGGAGACGGGCTCGGGAGAGCCGGAACGCAAGGCCGAAAGTGCGGGTGCGGAAGCGGCGAACCTATCTTCGTCCGGTACTTCGGCCAGCACGTCGGCCGGCATGTCCAACCTGATCAGCGAGGACCAACTGGCGGGGCTTCCTCTCAATGGTCGCAGCTACAGCCAACTGGCAACTCTCCAGAGCGGGGTGAGCGATCCGTTTGCTGGTTCCGCCTCCCGAGGAGGCGGCAGCGGAGGTCTGACCATCTCCGGAGGGCGCGCAACAGCAAACAACTTTCTGCTGGACGGGACAAACATCATGGATACCGGCAATCTGGTTCCACGCAGCGCCGCTGGTGTCCAGTTGGGTTCGGATGCAATCTTGCAGGTCCAGGTGTTCGCCGCCAATTATGGGGCTGAGTACGGCCGGGGCAGCGGCGGTGTTCTGAACTCCATCACTCGCTCCAGAACCCCGCAATGGCACGGAACCTTCTTTGAGTATTTTCGCAACAGCAAGCTCGATGCCCGGAATTTTTTCGATCCCGGCCCGGAACCCACTCCCTTCAAGAGGAATCAGTTCGGTTCCACGATCACGGGTCCACTCCTGAAGGACAGAACTTTTTTTATGGCAAGCTACGAGGGATTGCGCGACCGGCTGACCGAAACTGTGATCGATCATTTTCCGGATAAGATGGCAAGGGAGGGTCGGGGGATTATTACGGACGATGACGGAAACGATATCCCGATTGAAGTGAACCCGCGCGTGAAACCATACCTGGACCTTCACCCCCTGCCCAACGGGCCCTCTCTGGGAAGAGGGGTCGGCGAAAACGCTGCCTCGCTATTCCTCCCGACCAATGAAAACTTTTTCACCGTTCGTGTGGACCATAAGATTGCCGACCGGGACAGCTTTTTTACACGCTACAGCCTTGATGACGCCAGCAGCCATAGGTCCCAGACCAGTTTTCTGTTTAAGACGCAGAGCAACAGCCGCCAGCAGTATCTGACCCTGGTCGGGGCGCGCGCCATAGGGCTTCCCCGGACAAAACGACCCAGCGCATAATCCAAGGTTCTGCCCGGCACCTGGTGCTGCCGAAGAGGATCGGAAAGTGGTCCTTGACGAGCTTGCAGCAGCGGTTGGTGAAGACGGGAGGACGGCTGATTAAGCACGCCCGGTACTATTGGTTGCTCCTGGCTGAGAGTCATCTGACGCGGCGGCTGTTCGGGGCCATGGTGCGGCGGATCGCGTCGCTGTCGCTACCGGCGGGCTAGAGTCCAGTGGCTGACGGGAGGAAACTCGGCGACGATTGAAAGTGGAGGGCGGAGAGGTGTCAGCGCAATCGTTGGGGAAAAGGGCAGTTTCGGGCTTTCCCGTACCTGGAAGAGACAGGAATGGCTGCATGCATGATGAAAAGTGCGGCTGCAATGGAATCATTAGGGCGTATAATCCTTTCGGCCACGAGATCAAAATGGAAATTCCGGAATACAGCCACTCGGAACGTACGAAGAGCAAACATGCGTTGGAAGGGCTCAGTTGGAGGCAGATGGGTGTATATTCTTCACTGCCGGAGGGCCAAAAAATTAGTTCCGGTTGGAATCGAACCAACATTTGAGGGCGCCGGAAAGGTCGGAAGAGGAGGAGACGCATGATGAGGAGCAAATCATATTCGGGGCGACGTCGCGCGAGTGTTGTGGCGATGGTGGCTGTTTTGTGTTCGGCAACGGCTTGGGTGCTTTCTGTGGGAGAACTGGGGGCCCCGGAGCCCCGAGGCACCCGGCTCATCGCGGCTCTGCAAGCGCAAAGTCCATCCAGCGCGCCCTCTCCAAACAAAAGACCCACCATGATAGAGCGGGCTCCGCTACAGATCCTGGAGGACCCCTATATGGATCTCAGCGGGGTAGCCGTGGATCCGGTGAGGAACGAGATCGTGTTAGTAACTGGACAAAGAGCTGCACACATCATGGTGTATAACCGGTTAGCCAACACTTCGCCCGGGGCTACCCTGCATGAGCCGAAGCGAATGATTAGTGGGCCGAAAACCAAGATTGGGGCGCCCGGCATCTATGTGGACCAGATAACTGGGGAAATATATTCTGTGGACACCACCCATGGTTTTCTTGCCGGCTCAGGTGATAGGATGGTGGTCTTTTCCCGCACAGCCGAGGGGAACGTTGCTCCCGATAGGGAACTCCTGATCCCGCACCGGGGTTTTGCTATCGCGATGGACGAGGAGGCTCAAGAATTGTTCCTCTCGGTTCAAAATCCCCCTGCCGTAGTGGTTTACGCCAAGACGGCGAAAGGGAACGAGGCTCCGCTCCGCATCCTGGAAGGGTCGCGCACGCTGTTAGCCGATGTTCGTGGGATCGCTTTGGATACGAAAAACCAGTGGATGTACGTGGCCAACCGCGGCGGTGGGAGTTCCGTCAATGCGGGAATGGGGTGGAGCGGAGTCCCGATCCTAGAAAAAGGAGGAACCCGCACTTGGACCATTCCGACGGGTCTAGAGGCATATCTTGTTCCGGGTTCGGGGAGGTTCACATCTCCTTCGATCACCGTGTACTCATCGAACGCCAGCGGGGATACCCCACCCCTCCGGGTGATTCGAGGCCCCAAAACCCAATTGAGTTGGCCGGCATTCATTGCCCTGGACGTGGAGCGCCAGGAACTGTATGTGGCCAATTCCTGGGAGCACTCCATTCTGGTTTTCCGCGCGACGGACAGCGGCAACGTGGCTCCCATCCGGGTGCTGAAAGGAATCAGTACGGGGCTCGACAATCCGTATGGGGTGGTTGTGGATGAGAAGAACGGGGAGTTGGTAGTAGCGAATTATGGGAACCACACAGCGACCGTCTACCCGCAGACGGCCGCGGGGAACACGCCGCCGATTCGCACGATTCGCATGGCTCCGCAGGGCACGCAGGTACCCATATTCCAGCATCTAAGCGCCGTGGACTATGACAGCAAACGGGAGGAGATTTTGGTGCAGAGTTGCATCGCCCAACCGCAGCTGGTGGCCTTCGCAAAGGGGGCGAGGAGCGGCGATAGACCTGTGAGGATCCTTGCCGGGGAGGCGACCAGACAGGGTCGCGGGATGCACGACATGCGGTATGACGCAGTCCATGACGAGATCGTAATAGCCAATCCCACTGCTCAGGCTGTCCTGACCTTCCGCGGCGGGGCCAGCGGGAACGAGCCGCCAATACGGGTCATTCAAGGGCCTCGGACACAGCTGGTGAAATCGGACTACGTAGAGATCGATCCGGTGCATGACGAACTTTTCGTGCCAGAAGGTGGCAGGATCCTGGTGTTTCCCCGAACCGCTAACGGGGACGTGGCTCCTATCCGAGTGATCGAGGGCCCCGACACCGGATTGCGCGGCCCGCTGGGAGGATTCCTGTCGGTGGACCCAATCCATGATTTGATCGTGGTACCAAACCGTGGTCGGATTCTCATCTTCAACCGCACTGCCACTGGAAACGTGAAGCCCAAAGCGGTGATTGAAAGTTCTCAACTAGTTGGGATCCGACACCTGAGAGTTTACCCGCCGACGGGTTTGATCGTGACGGTCCTGGGCGGTAAAAGTAAAGGCGTCGGACAAGACGAAATGACCGCGATTGCTGTCTGGAGCATTCACGACGATGGCAACGTTCCGCCGCTTATGATCTTTACCGATCCTGAGGCTCCGGTCCCGGGAAGGAAACTCGCATTTAATCCCAAGGCGAAAGAGATCATTGTGGGGGGCGGCGTCTCCATACGGAGGTATAACTTCCCGGAGATTTTTTAGCTTTCGTGGCCCCGAAATAGGGCTAAAACAACTCGCCAAAGAATTAGAAAGGACCGAACACGAAAAGGAAGAGATCGAAAGAGGCAAGGCGTAATAAGTCAGGGCTCGAAACAAATTGCGCGAGCTCAGGGAACATGGTTTGGGAGGTAGGAAACCTTCTTTCAATCCAGCTATGATTACATTGCCATTTTCGGTAGGGGGCGCGCTTTAAAAGCAAGTGGGTTACGAGCCAGCTTGGATTGCGAGTGGCGCTCGATGTTCGACTTCAACTTGATGAAAATTAC
>JADFGZ010000051.1 GCA_022567475.1 Acidobacteriota bacterium
TTGTCCGCTCCCCCACGGTCGCGGCTCGGATTATGCACAAACTGTGAAAGAGTCCTAAACTCTCGCAAAAAGCTGCTGGAGAAAATGCCTTTACCCGGAAAGGACCTTCACGCATCCGGCCCGCTGGGCGGATGTGGCCGGATCGTGCCAGATCGTGCCAAATCGTGTATGATGCGCCTATTAAAAAACGCCGAGGAAAGAATAAGGGATAAAAAGAACATGAACGCACAAAAATTCATCCCTGTGTTAGTCATCATCGTGTTTGTCATCATCGCGGTTTTTGCGGTGACGCGTGGGCACGCCCAAAGCAACAATTCCAGTCCCACGAAAGTGGAGGGGGAGCCAACCACAACCGATTCAGGCCTGCAATACTGGGAGATCAAGGCCGGGACAGGCGACACCGCGGTGGCGGGAAACCGGGTGAGAGTCCATTACACCGGCTGGCTGGCGGACGGCAAGAAATTCGACAGCTCGGTGGATCGTGGACAGCCGTTCGCGTTTTCGCTGGGAGCCGGAGAGGTGATTCGGGGCTGGGATGAAGGCGTGGCCGGCATGAAGGTGGGAGGCAAGCGGCAATTGCGAATTCCTCCCGAACTGGGCTATGGGGCTCAGGGAACCGGGGGCGGCTTGATCCCGCCCAATGCTACATTGATATTTGATGTAGAGTTGATCGGCATCAGCAAATAGCCCTCGCGGAAAGTTTTGGAAACAAAGGACGCCATCGCCGGTGTCGTTCGCCTTCCATCCCCGACATTACGCCGACTGAAAGATTTCATTGGTTGCTTCCGGCATGGATTGTTTTCCATCATCCCGGAAAATCTTCTCATTCAGAGTTCGTCAGCCAGAGTTCGACCAAAGTTCAACTGGCGTTCATCCAGAGTTCATCAGCCGAACTGGTATACTGAAAGCCCTGTGAAGAAGCAATCGTACCAGCGAGCTTTTTACTCGCACCACGCGAAATCCGAGAGGTGAATATGGCTACTCCCCTGCAATCGCTCATCGACTCGGGAACCAAACTGTGGCTGGACTCGGTGGACCCCGAGCTGGTTCAGATCAACCGCGCTCTCGGAGCGACGGGCGCCACCTCGAACCCCATCATCGTCACTGACCTGATCCAAAGCGGGCGTTTCGACCAGCAGCTCAAGGAGTTCATGGAGAAAGGCGCCGGCGACGAAGAGATTGCATGGCGGCTGACCGACCTTTTGGTTTGCCAGGCGCAGGATGTCTTCCGGCCTGTCCATGAATCCACCGGCGGCAATGACGGCTACGTCAGCTTCGAGTTGGATCCACTGATCGAGGACCCCGGCATCAACATGCCTCACGCCGAGCGGGTCAGCCGGTACATCGCTTTGGGGAAGCAGTGGAACCGGGGGCACAGCAATCGCATGATTAAGGTCCCGGCCACCCCGGCAGGGTTGGATTCGGTGGAAGAGATGGCAGCCGCCGGCATCACGCTGAATGTGACGTTAATCTTCACCCCCTCCCAATGTCGCCAGGCGCGCGAGGCGGCGTGGAAGGGAGCGCAGCGGCGCGCATCGCTCGATGGGTTCAAATCGGTCTACAGCATCTTTGTCAGTCGCGTGGATGTATACACGGCCAAGCACGTCCCGGAACTTTCCGCGCAGGCCCAGGGCACGGTTGGCATCGCCATTGCCAAGCGGGTCTGGAAGGAAAACACGGAGTTTTGGGCAAGCCGGAAGCTCCCGCTGAAACAGGAAATGATCTTCGCCAGCACGGGCACCAAGGACCCGAAAGACGACCCCGGCAAATATGTGGAGGCTTTTGCAGGCTCCGACATCGAGACGAACCCTCCGGCAACCAACGAGGCGGTCCAGGCCAGCGGCAGGTCCATAGTCCGCGCGGTGGATAAAATGCCGCCGGCCGAGGTGCTGGCGGAGATCGACCGGCTTGTGGACATGAAGAAGCTCGAAGAGACACTGATGCGCGAGGGGGTTAAGAAATTTGCCGAGCCGCAAAAGGCGCTCATCGCCTTGATTGCCGGGAAGCGGACAACGCTGAAACCCATTGCCGCCGACAGGTAAGGGACGCGAGCCCCCGGGTCCCTGCTTCCTCCGCGCGATTCTTGATTATTCTCCGGCTGGCTCCCGCGACCTCGAACAGGAAAAAGGAGTGTTTGGTTGAGTTTTTGGGGAGCCGCGATCGCTATTTTCAAAAAAGACCTCGTCTCCGAGTTGCGGACCAAGGAAGTCTTCAACGCCTCTGTGGTTTTTTCCCTTCTGGTTATTGTCATCTTCAGCATGGCGTTTGAGCCGAGCCGCCAGCAGGCTCAGGAGATTTCCGGCGGCCTGCTGTGGATTGCCTTCACCTTTTCAGCCGTACTGGCCCTGGGCCGGACCTTCGCGCGTGAAATGCCGAACGACTGCCTGTTGGGACTCCAAATGGCCCCCATATCGCCGACGGCGATCTATACGGGAAAACTGCTCAGCAACATGGTTTTTCTCGGCTTGCTGGAACTGATCCTCCTGCCGCTGTTCGCCCTTTTCTACAATTTAAGTTCCCCGATGTGGGAAGCGGCTCCCTCGCTTCTGTGGATTGTGTTTCTGGGAAGCTGGGGGCTGGCGGCGGTCGGAACCACCTTCGCCGCCATCGCTTCCAGCGTGCGCATGCGTGAGCTGATGCTGCCCGTGCTGCTGTTTCCTGTTGAAATTCCGCTGATCCTTGCGCTGGTGGAAGCGACTACAGCCGTGATCCAGGGAGAATCGATTGTCGAGCCCCGGCTTTGGCTGAGAGTCTGCCTTGGATTTGATGTGATATTCACTGTTATTTCCTTGTATTTATTTGAGTATGTATTGGAAGATTAGAAGCGGTCCCGGACCGGCAGCGAGACGGGCAGCGAAAAGAGAGATTCAGGTGAAAACACGCGCCAGAAGGTGTAAACTGGAACAAGAGATGCATCCGTTGGGATGCTGAAAGTCGCCATACAAACTGCTAGTAGAAAGGCAGGTCACGATGCAGCAGAAACAGAAAAAAAATCTTAAGTTTGGAGCAGGAATGGGCCTGATCCTGATAACGCTTGTGTGGCTAGCCTACAGCGGAATTCAGGAGAGCAAGACCTACTACGTAACGGTGGACGAGTTGCAAGAAATGTCGGACGCCTATGACCGGCGGTACCGCGTGGCCGGAAATGTAGCCGTAGGGTCGATCCGGCGATCGGAACGGCGCGTTGAGTTCCAGTTGGAGCAAAACGGCAAATTGCTGCAGGTAGTGTACACGGGAACCGAGCCGTTGCCGGACACTCTGCAAGACCGCGCCGAAGCAATCGCCCACGGGCGCTATCAGCGCGACGGGATTTTCCACGCCGAGACGGTTCAAGCGAAATGCGCCTCGAAATACGAGGCGGCGCCGATGGCCGCTGGAGCCGGCGAGGAAGCCGGATCCGCCTACTAAGAAACCCTTCTTGTCCGGACAATAGATGACATGGAAAATGTAGCCAGCTTTGCGCTGCTATTAGCCTTCGTCCTGGCCGTGTACGCGATTGTGGCTTCGGTTGCTGGAGCGCTGCAAAAAAATGAACGGCTTCAGTACAGCTCCTACCGGGCCACCGGAGCCGTCTGGGCCCTGGTGACGGTGGCGATCGGGTGCCTGCTCTACGCCTTGCTGACGGACGATTTCCGCCTTACCGCCGTATCCAGCCACAGCAATCGGGCGATGCCGTGGTACTACAAGGTCACAGCGCTGTGGTCGGGCCAGGGAGGGTCCCTTCTGTTCTGGAGCTGGCTGCTGGCCAGCTACAGCGCGGTTGCGGTGTGGCTGAACCGGGAGAAGCACCGGGCGATGATGCCTTACGTGGTGGCGACGCTGATGGTGGTGCTGGGATTTTTCCTGGTGCTCAACATTTTTGTCGCTCCTCCCTTTGAACTGCTGGCGATGAACCAGGGGGGGCAGATGGTTGTCCAGGGTCCGGTGGACGGCAACGGGCTGAACCCGCTGTTGCAGTATCCGGCCATGGCCATTCATCCACCCCTGTTGTACCTGGGATTCGTGGGCTTTACAGTGCCCTTCGCGTTTGCGATGGCAACGTTGATCACCAAGCAGGCGGGAGAGAAGTGGATCGAGACGACAAGACGTTGGACGATGGTCGCGTGGCTGTTCCTGTCGATGGGGGTCATACTGGGAGCGCGGTGGGCCTACGCAGTGCTGGGATGGGGCGGCTACTGGGGATGGGACCCGGTGGAGAACGCCTCCTTGCTGCCCTGGCTGACCGGCACAGCTTTTTTGCACTCCGTGATGATGCAGGAAAAGCGCGGCATGATGAAGGTCTGGAACATGGTGCTGATCTTTTCGACCTTCTTCCTGTGCATCTTCGGCACCTTCCTGACGCGGAGCGGCGTGGTCTCTTCGGTGCACGCCTTCGCCCAGTCGCCGATCGGGCCTTTCTTTGTGGGATTTCTGGCGATAACAATTTTATTTTCCGGCTGGCTGTTGCTCGAACGGCTGGATTACCTGAAAAGCGACCAGCAATTGGACTCGCTGGTCTCGCGCGAGAGCAGCTTCCTTTTTAACAACCTTCTCCTGCTGGCCGCTTGTTTTTCGGTGTTGTGGGGAACGCTGTTCCCGGTGATCTCCGAGGCGGTCCAGGGGGTGAAGATCAGCGTGGGCGCTCCGTTCTTCAATAAAGTAAATATCCCGATCGGGCTGTTCTTGCTCTTTCTGACCGGAGTGGGGCCCCTGTTTGCATGGCGGAAGACCTCGCTGGCCAGTTTGCAAAAGAACTTCTTGAAACCGGGAGCGATTGCCCTAGCCTTCGGAGTGGCGCTGTTCGCGCTGGGAGTCCGGGGATTTTACCCGCAGGTCTCGTTTATCCTGTGCGCTTTTGTTTCGCTCACGATCTGGATGGAATTTTACCGGGGCGCGCGCGTGATCCGGGGGAAAACGGGTGGCTCCCTGTTGGGCGCTGCCGTTACGCTGACACGCCGCAACACCCGGCGCTATGGCGGCTACGTCGTGCACTTTGGGATGGTGCTGATCTTTGTGGGAATCACGGGGGCGGCGTTCAACGACCAGCACGAGCAGGAGATGGTGGTAGGAGACCAGATGGATTTAGGTCCCTACACCTTGCGGATGGCGGAACTCCGCGAGACCGACAATCCAAATTACAGTTCCCAGATAGCGTCAATGGAGCTATACCGGGGCGACAGACTGTTGGGTGAGATGGAACCGGAACGACGGTTTTACAAGGCCAGCCGGCAGGCGACGACCGAGGTGGCGATCCGCCCGCGGCTCAATGAGGACTTGTACATCGTCTATTCGGGAATGACGGAGCAGAATCGCGCAGTGATCAGCGCCCATATCAATCCGCTGGTGAATTGGATATGGATCGGAACCCTGGTGCTGGTGTTCGGGACGCTGGTTTGCCTGTTCCCGTCGCAGCCCGGCGCTGGAAAAACTCAACGGGTTCCCGGAGCCTCCCGGGCCGCAGCAGAAGGGCCGGAAAAAATAAAGGAAGAAGATGAAGTATTGGCCCGACTCAATACATAAATCAGCAGTTAGTTTTATTGCTTTTGTGCTGCTCTGCTCGGCTGTTTTGGCCAATGTAAGTCAAGCGCAGGTTGCTCCCGCCCAGCCTCCCCTCGGCGAAAGGGAAAGCGAAGTAGCTTTCCGGCGCGTCTCGAACCGTCTGCTCTGCCAGTGCGGTTGCAACTACATGGTGCTGTCCTGCAACCACCTGGATTGCCCTTCGGCCACCTACATCCGCAAAACCATCATGACCTCGCTGGCCGACGGCATGAACGAAGACGTGATCGTCGCGAATTTTGTGGATCAGTACGGTGTGCAGATTCTCCCGGAACCTCCCCTCCATGGCTTTTCGCTGATGGCCTGGGTCATGCCCTTCCTGGCGCTGCTACTGGGCGGAGTCGGCGTTACTTACGTGCTATGGCAGTGGAAGAAGCCTGTAGCGGACGCAGAACAAATCCCGGCTGATGCTGGAGAATCGGCGGTTTTGCCCGCCATAGGGCAAAAGCCCCAGCCTGAGCTGGTAGAAAAATACCGCTCCCAGATCGAGGGGGAACTGGAACAAGAATAAGCCGGACTCTTCACCAACCATCGCCTCTGGTGCAACTATGGAACGGCAACAATTGCCATTCAGTTCCGGCTGTGAAATAATAAGCAGATAACAATGGCGGAGCAAACAACAATCGTCAAGATGGAGCCGATATCGGAAGGGATTAAGACTCCGCGCAAAAAGAAGCCGAAGATCCTGGCCCTGATTAATGAGAGCTGCACGGGCTGCGCGGGCTCGCCGGTATGCGTAGGCTACTGCCCTGTGGCGGATTGCATGTATTGGGTCCCCGACGAGGACCATCCCCCCTTTGGCCGGATTGAGGTGGACCCGCAACTCTGCATCGGATGCAAGCTCTGCATTGCCAAGGGTCCGGATGGGACCCTGTTCGACGGCTGCCCCTGGGATGCCATCGATATGGTTCCTACCGATGAGGTAGAGAAACAACTGGGCGTTGTTTTTTCCTACTGATTCGCCGTTGCAGTGCCCGCTTTTTGCTGCACTCTTTCTTCGACTTCCCTGCGATTATTTTCCGAAGCCCGGCGACGGATTTCCCCGACGGTCAAAACTGCTTGCTGCTGAACGCGCGGCGACATCTCGCCCGCCGCTCCCCGCGCAAAGCGTTCGATCTCGGCAAGGTCCTCGTTCTGGCCCACCAGATAGAGAGCCCGCAAGGCCTCCCAGGCATGCTCCTCGCCGGGTGAGAGCAGAATAATCTGTTCCTCCGCTTCCACCAGGGCTCCTTCCTCAGCGAGTTTGCGTTGCAATTTGCCGGGCAAAGGGGAACGAATCTCCAGGGGTTCTTCCTCGCCGGCCTCCATCCGCGCAACCTCTATCCGAGCCATCAGGGTTCCCCGGTCCACGGAATCTGCTTCTTCCAGACGATAGAGAAGCTTCCCTTCCCGGGGCGCGACCACCGTGTAGGGGCGGATCATGCTTAACAGCTCCGGTCTTGCGATCGAGTCTCCGAAGCGCACCAGCGAGAGAGCCGCATTGCGGCGCACCAACGGCTCCGGGTCCCGCAGAAGCGCCAGCAGCGCCTGGTGGAACTCCTCCGACTGATTGTCTGCGCCCAGCACCCAGGCCACGTTGACCCGCAGTTCCGGATAGGGACTATCCACCAAACGGAGGACCTGGGGATACCAGCGCTTTACCGTGGGGTCTGCATTCGCGATGCGCTCGGCAATCTGTGCCAGGGCGTGCTGACTGTGACGGGGTTCTTTTGTGTCGGCCAGATATTCGCCGATTTTTTCCTCCGTCAACGGCATGCCAAACCAAGTCCCGCGCCAAAACAAAAACGGAACAATCACGAACAGCGCCGTAATGACAACGAGGATCAGAGTGCCCCGCTTTCGGTGCGGCTTCGCCAGTGGGGTTTCGGTGGGTGTAGGAGAGTCGGTTGCAGTCATAGGGTGAAATACTATTGTAAATCAACCTCTGCGGAAAGACACCATCCGAGCCGTGATTGTCCTGCCCCGACGCCTTGGCTTAGGCACGTCGGCGGGTCCACGGCGCAGTTTCCATTACAGCTGGTAGAGCATCCAATAGACGACGACTCCCGTCACGGAGACGTAGAGCCAAATGGGAAGCGTCCAGCGCGCAATTCTCCTGTGCCTGTCAAACTGTTCGCTCCAGGCACGGTAAATTGTGATCAACGCCAAGGGAACAATACATGCGGCCAGGACAATGTGGGAGATCAGGAGGGTAAAGTAGACCGGGCGAATGAAGCCCGTGCCCTCAAACGCCACCGAGCCGGCTTGGTAATGGTAGATCACGTAGGAGACCAGAAAGAGGGAGGAGACTCCCAAGGCCGCCAGCATACAGGTCTTGTGCGCCGTCACTTTCTTCCGGCGAATGAAAACATAGCCGACAGTGAGAAGCACCGCGCAGGTTGCGTTGAGGAAGGCGTTGAGCGCGGGCAAGGCCGAAACCTCATGGCCGCTCTGCATGGCTGGCTGTCGTCCCAGCAACAAGTACCCCACACTCAAGACCACCAGAGCCGAGACCGCACCAATCACCGGGAGAGCCAAACGATCTCTCATGCAGAGAATACCTCTGTGCGAAATGATGAATACTGAATGGCGGGCGGCTAAATTTCTGCCATCACTCCGTCCCACAGCGCATGGCGCGCCTGCATGGAAGCCCGCGCCGTCTCCGCCGCTTCTTCCAGCAGCACGGGATCGTCATGGCAGAGAGCCGTCAGAAGACTGTGCGCCCGCGGGCCGTGGTCGTCTCCATCCACTTCGATGTGCCGGTCCAGGTAGTAAAGCAGTTGCCGCAACTGGGGAAACTCCTGCCGCAGGTCCTCCACCAAGGCGCGGAACATGTCGGGAATTACATCTTCCCTTCCAAAGAAGAAAGACGCCGCAATGCGATGGGTTTGCCCGCAGCAGGCAATGGTCAGCGTGTGTTCGACAAACTGCCTCACGGGCTCCGGCACCGCCGCCTGGCGCAGCGCGCTTCGTGTATCCCCGCCCTTCCGTAACGCCTCCAGGAAAGTTTCGACCGGCCGCGTGTCTGCGCCGCACTCTTCCATCGCCTGGCAATAGAGTTCAAAGTGGCTTAGGTAGCCTCCACGGCCATCCTCGTCGCTTTCCTCGGCCAGCACGATCTCGTTGACAAAACGCCGCACATCGGGTTCCCCGCGCGGCACCCAGGGGACCTCCACGCAGGTGACCGCGCGCTGCAGGGCCTTGAGCAAGGACATAAAATCCCAGACGGCAAACACATGATACTTCATAAAGGTGCGGACGGCATCCAGACAATGGAGCCCCTTGTAAACCGGATGCTGAACCAACTCCTCGCGGAAGCTGGATAGTTTCCCATACCCCGCAGGCGTCTCAAGAACCAATTTGCTCATGTGCGATTGCTCCCATCCTGAACCTTTTATTGACAGACGCTTCCCTCAGGCTTTTACTGCAAGCAAAGCGTTTGCCATACAGCTAGCCGTAACCGCTGTATTTGCTGTCATCAAGGCTGCAGGAGAAAGATTTTTCGCAGAGGAGGATGATCTTAAGAAAATTCTAATAGGAATCTTCTTATATAGGACAAGCTCAGGCGCTGCGAACGGAATTCCCCACGGAAGGTTCAACCCAGGTTTGCTGCCGTGGGACGGCCCGCCCAGATCACCGCCGCGACAATCGCTAACACGGCAAACAGCGCGGTGACTTCCAGCGAAAACGCCAGCGGCGGAACGTCGGGAGCAATCGAGGCGGCCTGTCCGTGAAGAGTGCGCCGCAGCGCAGCCACGCCGTAGGTGAGAGGATTGAGCCGCATCACCCACTGAATCCACGGGGAAGCTCCCGAGGCCGGAAACAGGGCGCCGGAGAGCAGCCACATCGGAATCATAAAGAGGTTCACGACCGCATGGAATCCCTGTGCGGAATCCATTCGCCAAGCGATGCAGAAGCCGAGACTCGTCAGGAAAAAAGCAATGAGAAACAATATTCCTGCCATCTGGATCATTTGGAAAGGCTGAAAGGAGAATCCCACCGTCGGCGCAAGCAGAAGGAAAAGACATCCCGGCAGCAAGGCCTGCGTTGTGCCTCCCAAAACCTTTCCCAGGACCAGACTGGAGCGCGGGATCGGCGCCACCAGCACCGAAAGCAGGAAACCTTCGCGGCGGTCCTCAATCACGGACATCGTCGAAAAAATCGAGGTGAACAGCACAACCATAACGACGGTGCCGGGGAAAAAATATTGCAGATAGTGGCTGCTGGAAGCAGCGGAAGACGGCTGGAAGGAGGTTCCCAAGCCGGAGCCGATAAAGAGCCAAAAGATCAGCGGGGCGGCCAGGACACCGACGATGCGGCTGCGTTGCCGCAGGAAGCGAATCAACTCACGCGACCAGAGCGTAAAAATGGGCAGCAGAAAACCGCTACTGGCAGCCGTATCACTCAAAATATTGTCTCCTGCTCCTTTCCCTTTGCAGTGCTTCTCCCCAAGTGTAACACGCCAAGCGGATTCGCAGGCGGACTTGACCCTGCACAAGGTGTTACATCTCCGGGGAAATATACGCAGAAGGCGGGTTTGCTTAGTGTTATTTGCCACACCAGCAAACCACTCACCCCAAATTTATTTTGGAGAACCGCCTCTTCTATCAATGGGCTAGGCCCGGGTTGCTGTTGGCAACAAAACTGCCCACTTCCACGGTAGGCAAGATTTTGGGTCGTTCCATTGGAGGTTTATATCCATGAGTACATTGAGTACCTTTTCCGGGAATATATTTTCAGGACAGGCGGGAAGCTTCGCTGTTCAGCCAGAAGCGCCGATGCCGCTGGAAAAGAAACTCCGCCACCGGATTTGTCCCGTGTGCGTGGATCGAAATGTAGATGGGACGGAGATTGCTTTCTATTTGCGAACTTCCCAGCTATTGTCCATGCCATCGTCCGGACCCGAAGCGACAAAATCGACGACTACGTTGCCTCCATCCGGGAAAATATCTGCACTACATGCTCCAATCAGGACAATGAGGGAGTCTGTCAGGTGAGAGAGCAGGTCCGCTGTGTCCCGGACCGTTATCTGCTGTTGATTGTGGAGACAATTGAAGAGGGCGGGGACAGGGGCGCTCCGATAAGCAAGAACCTGGAAACCGTTATGGCGGGAAGCGCCCTGCTTCTCCGCCGTTCACCTGCTTCCCCGGCGAGACCGGGTTCTATCGGCTCCGTTCGGAGGGGAAGAATTTTCCCAGAACCGATGTCCGGTTCGGCGGATAAAAACGTCCTCCAACGTAGGCTTCGACAGCATCACCGATTGAATCTCTCCCGGAAATGCCTCCACCAGTTGGGGGATGAACTCGTGCCCGCGCGGGTGCTCGAACCGCACCTTCCCATCGAGAATCGCAGCGTCTACCTGGAACCTCCGGTGCAGTTGCTCCCGCAGGTTTTCCGGCTCGCGGGCATCCATGAGGATTACCTGCTCCCCGACCTCCTTCTTCAGAGCGTCGGGCGTGCCGGAAGCAACCAGCGCCCCCTGGTGGAGAATGACGAGATGGTCACACTCATCGGCCTCTTCCAGCAAGTGCGTAGTCAGCAGCACGGTCACCCCGTCGCTTCTGCGCAACTGGCTCAAATAATCCCACAGGTCGCGGCGGGCGCCGGGATCAAGCCCCGTGCTGGGTTCGTCCAAAAGCAGCAGGTCCGGCTGATGCAGCAGCCCTTTCGCCAATTCAACCCGGCGGCGTAGCCCTCCCGACAGCGTTTCCACCAGTTGATTCCGCCGGTCGGCCATCCCGAGGCGGTCCAAGGCCTGCTCGATTCGCTCCCGCAGCTTGCTTCCGCGCAAACCGTACAGATGCCCCTGGTGGCGAAGGTTTTCCGCCGACGTGAGCTTGCCGTCCAGAGTTTGCGACTGAAAGACGACCCCTATTTTCTTCCGCACTTGACGGAACTCGCTGACCACGTCCAAACCGAGGATGCGGGCCCTCCCGGCAGTGGGCAGCAGAAGCGTGGAAAGGATGCGGAAGAGGGTGGTCTTGCCTCCGCCGTTCGGGCCCAAGAGCCCGAACATCTCTCCCTCCTGGACTGTAAACGACACCTCTGCCAGGGCCTTCTGCGTCCCGTAAAAGTGCGTTAAACCGTCAATTTCGACGGCGTCTGTGGTGGCCATACTGATTCCCTGCTGTCAGTGTACTGGATTCGGATTCGGAACGCGATCAAATGAGCCCGTATGAAGGAGCAGATATCCGTTTTGAAGAACGTTTCCCTGAGCCGCTTCCGGGTGACTCCCTTCCATTGCGGCGGCGCAGGCCGCTTCCAGCGCTATTTTGTATCGACCAGCAGCAGGACGTAAAGCAGCGGCAAATAAAGCACCGATGCCTGCAGCAGCCGCCTGGCCTGCATGGTGGACTTCACCACTGCAACGCGGACACCGAAATGCAGGTACGCCAATCCAAGAATGAGCGCCCCGCACAAGTAGAGAGCGCCGGTAAAACCGACCAGAGACGGAAGCAAGCTGATGGGGATCAAGGCTGCGGAGTACAGGATGATTTGCCGCCCGGTCGTTTTCCCGTCCGGCTCTATCACCGGCCACATGGCAATCCCGCCCCGTGCGTAGTCTTCCCGGTACATCCAGGCAATGGCCAGAAAGTGAGGGAACTGCCAGAGAAACAGCATCAAGTACAGGACGCACGCCAGCAAGGAGATCTCTCCCCGCGCCGCCACCCATCCAATCAGCGGAGGAATGGCGCCGGGAAATGCGCCGACCAGAGTGCAGTGCGGAGTTCTTGTTTTCAGCGGAGTATAGAGGAACAGATAACTGCCCAAAGTCAGTGCAGCCAGCAGGCTCGCAAGAAAGTTGGTCAGCCAGGCCAGCAAAACAATGCCGGCGAGCGACAGAGCGATCCCGAAACACAGCGCCTTCCAGGGAAACATCCGGCCCGCGGGCAGCGGGCGATCTTTTGTCCGCAGCATTTTTCCATCGGTGTCGCGTTCCCAGTATTGGTTCAACGCAGCGGTTCCACTGGCCGCAAGCGCGGTGCCGAGCAAGGTGAAAGCCATCAACGAAAGGTTCAGGCGCCCGACGGAGCCAAGGTAGAAGCCGACACAGGTGGACATGAGAATTAACAGCGTCACCCGGGGCTTGGTGAGTTCAAGGTAATCAGCCAACGGGGAACGGCTGACTGCCAGAGCCGGAGACGGAAGAACTGCTTTGACTGCTGCCGCGCCCGAATTCATGCCAGCGTCTCCTCCAGAGTCTTTGGGACGGGAAGCGTGCTTCCCGAAAGCGTCAGCCTTCGATAGGACTGCAAGGTCAACAGCAAGCTGACGCCGAGCAGCAGCGCGCCGACCGCCACGTGGGCCGTGGTGATCCACACCGTGGAAAGCTGGGGTTGAACCGCATCCTGTGTCACCAGACGGATCCAATAGGAGCCGACTCCCAGGGTCAGTTGCAGCAGCATCAGCGCTCCTGCGGCCAGGGCCAGGCGCACCAGAGTTCCCTGCCCTGACAGCTTCCAAAAAGCCCGGTGGGCCACCCAAAGAATCAGCACTGCGACTATCCCCGCGCCGATCAGATGCGGGGCTATGCCTAAGCCGTTATGCCGCAAGGCCGCTCCCAGCGCCAGTTGGATGAAGATTGCCACCGTTGCCGCGACAGCCAAATGACGAAACTGCGGGGCCTCCCTGTCCTCGGCAGGTTCCATCGGCGAGTTCCACCCGCGGCTGGTAAATAGCGCCAAGCTCAGAGTCATACAGAAGAAAAGTTGCGCCAGGCAGGCATGGCTTACCGAGATGGGAGTGGGCAACAGGTATATTACCGTCAGGCCGCCCAGAATTCCTTGTGTAATGACAGCACCCAGCGCCACAATGCCCAGCCGCCGCACCCATCTTCGCGGCTCCCTGCGCCATAGCCAGATGGCCAGCACCGTCATCAAAAAGCCAACCGAGGTGGCTATCATGCGGTGGCCGTGTTCGTAGAATACGCCTCCCTCCATCGGAGGCATCAACATCCCATAGGAGAGCGGCCAATCCGGAACCGCCAGTCCGGCTTCGTTTCCAACCACCAAGCCGCCGGCGATGATCAGCAGGAACGTTCCGCATGCCGTCAGTACGGCAAAGCGGTGCAGCCAAACGGACTCTCCGGGAGCACTCATGCTGCATCTCCAGCAACCCAAAGCGCGCAGAATGGAACCCGCCACGGGTGAGCCATCCTGCGGCTCGCGCATAGCAAACGAGGATTGTGAGGGGGGACCCGCGAACTGGCAAGCGAGCGGCTCCCCCTTGTACTGCCGTTTTGCAAAGCGAACTGCGTTTGCTTGCGAGCCGCTTTAGCTGGAAAAGGTGAACTCAATCTCTTGTGTTTCCTTCTCCCCGATCGTCACCGTCTGCTCGGCAGTGCCGTACTTTTCATGCCAAGCCTCAATCGTGTAATCACCCGGCGGCAAACCTTCTAAGCTGAACGCGCCGTCGGTTCCGGTCACGGCGAAAAACGGGTGCCGCAGAACGCCGATGTAGGCCTTCATCCAGGGATGGACGTTGCACTTGACCGGCAGCATCACCTCCGGCCGGGGAAACTGCTCCCGCAGGGGCGCAGTATCCGGGGGCTGCGATTTGTTCCATTCCCGGTTTTGTGCCGGCATCGGATGGATGTTATGGTTGGTGGGATCGCTATTCATGATGTGCAACGTTTGCCCCGTCATGACCCCCAGGACGTGGGGATGATAGACGCAACCATTTTGGTCCAAATGGACCAGTTGCTCGGGAACGTCGAAAGTCCGGTTCTCCAGTCCTGCTTTGACGTAAACGAAGACATTCTGCAGCGTCCCGTTGTCGTTTACGATCACCTCTTCGCTGTAGACGGGGTCTGGGTTAGATTCCGTGCAGGCCGGCACGGCGTCCATGCGAATGCGAACCCTTCGGGGAGTCTCCCCTTCAAAAGCCACTGAGCCGGTGATCGCTCCCACGGTTTCCGGATCGATGGGCTCGGCCGGGGGGCCTGCCGGAGCCTCTTCCATGGCGGCGTCCTCTTGCATCGAGGGCGCTTCACCGCCGCCACACCCAGCCAAGGTCAGTACCAACAAAAGCGAAACGAGCCAACTCCATTTCAATCGAATCATGTCGTTATACCTTCTCTGTTCCAAAAATACGCACGGACATTTACCCCTTGCGTTGCAGGGAGTCTGCATGCAGCGGTATTCCATCCGCCTGCGAGCCCTTTTTTATGGGAGCCATATGTTATCCGTTTCCACCCATAAATTCAAGGCCCTCAATACAGGGGGTAGCGGTGCTTTAGATTGGCGATATTACTTTCCGGTGATCCTACGCGACCTTCAAGGCCGATTCCACCTGCTCGAATTCCTCCGCTGACAAGAGTCCCTTCGCAAGCGTCATGACGGCTTGAAACGCCGGTTCGGGCGCAGAGGCTCTCATCCCCGCAAATAAGCCGGCACGTTCGTATCGGTTTAAAGCTGGGAGCATGTATTTCAGCATCATCATCAGCGTCTCTGGCCTGGTATTTTTCAGGATGCTTTGAAACATTTCGACGAGTTCTCCGTCGTTGAAATGCTTCCACAGCGCTCCCATCGTGTCCTTTTCTTCTTCCAGCATATGGGGCAAGTAGATCGAGACGAATTCTGCTAGGCCCCGATAGAAAACCAATCCGGCATTGAGACACTCTTCCTTATTCGTTTGCTTCCGAACCTCCGAGAACAGCGCGACAAATTTCTTCTTCTCCTCCTCGATTTGGACATGCATTTCTAAGTCTCTCTTAACCGCGTCGGGAGCGCGCTGCTCCAACGGCTTCAAGACGCACTCTTTTTCATTGTCGGCATGGTCTTCCAGATAAGTCGTCAACTCATCCAACTGAACGGCTAAGTTGTCCAAATCCGTATCGGAACTGTAATCGATCCGCCCTGCTTGATACAGGATTTGGCCGAACAGATATCGCAGGCCTTTGTGTACGTTGATGTAGATCTCGAATCGCGGCTGACCCATGTATTCATCCTCCAAGATAAAGCTTGGCTGTGGAATTTTAAAACGGAAATCCGGGTTTAGGTTCCTTAATCGCTTACGCGGCGAGTAGTTCGTTCAAGTTCCAAACATGATCCGTGATCCCTGCCTCCATTGCTGGCGTCACTCGCAGTCTGCCCTGAATCCGGCAGCAGTTATAGTAGGCGAAATGGAGCGCGAGTGCAGCCTGCAAATTCTCCCACTTCTTGCTGAAAGCGTAGGTGAGCCGGGTTAGCCGCTTGCACCATTGTCTGAGGGTCCCATTCTGCCTTTCCACATGGGAAGTGCAAATCCGTTCCCGATCTGGTGAACCGAGGACCGGCGTCGGGACCGCGTTGATGACTTCCGCTGGCGAATATCGCTCCCGGCCTTCTTCCGGTTGCCCGTAGATTTTGACAAGCTGCGCGTAATCCACATCACTCCCAAAAGTATTTTCAATCGCTGGAGGATAGGGGGTGAATCCGTCCGTTGTGATCTGAAAGCACGTCTCAGCCGTTGCCGTCCGCAGCTTGGCAATAAACGCCTCTGTGCTCTTGGCGGTTCTTTTCCCCAAGTGCCAAGCCACGATCAGTTTACTTTCCCGCTCCAGGGCGATGAAGGTGTAGGCGTCCCCGATCCGCTGGTTGCCAGCTTCGGAGAGCCACTTGTTCTGTTCTTTCTTAAAAACGAAAGTCCATACTTCGTCCAGTTGCAGGTCTTTCACAGGCGCACCGCGCAGCCGCCTTTCTAGGAGCCGTTCGCAATGCTCACCTGCCGCTTTCAGAAGGTTCAACACTGTCCGTTTTTCAACGCCACAGAGCCGGGCGGTCCCCCTCACGCTGTTTCCCTCTACGAGGCAATGCAAAATCAATCGCACCTTTTCCATCGGCAGCCGCACGTCGCCCAGTGGCTTGTTCTGGGGCTCACTGAACCGCTTCCCGCACTGCTTGCAGAGGTATCGTTGAATCCTCATTTTCCCGAACTTCCCCGCCTTCACGGTTTGCACTTGGCATGAATGGCACGTCATTTTGACCCTTGCTTTCTTTAGGCCGATGGGCCAAAATGACAGTGGGTGTCACAACCCTGTCCTTTGGCTCCGGCTCAAGGATGTGCCCCGCCGCTAGTTCACGCTAACGACGGGGCTGTTAAAACTGGTGGACCTGTGGGGAATCGAACCCCCGACCTCTGGCGTCAACCCGGGAGTCGGCTACCAAGCACCAGGCCCACAAGAACGAACGGCCAGCGAATTGTGCCCCTAAGCATCTTCGCTGGCCGTTTCCTTTTTCTTCTCATACTCCTTCATCAGATCGATGATGTCGTACACCAACTTCCGCTCTTCTCCGTACAGTTCGAGG
>JADFGZ010000329.1 GCA_022567475.1 Acidobacteriota bacterium
CGACCTCGGCGGCCGACCGCTTCTCCCCTTCGTGGTACCCCACCGGGATGCCACGGCCGTCGTCGACCACGGTGACGGAGTTATCCATGTGCACCGTCACGTCTACTGCGGTGCAGAACCCGGCCAGCGCCTCGTCCACAGAGTTATCCACCACTTCGTAGATCAGATGGTGCAAGCCGCTCTCGCCCGTGGAGCCGATGTACATGGCCGGTCGTTTCCGCACCGCCTCAAGGTCTTTCAGCACCTTGATGCTGTGAGCGTCGTAGCCATCCGGAGCAGACTGAGCTGCTCGGGAGATATTGGTTTCCTTATTAGCCATTCCTGTTTTTTTACTCCATTGTTCTATGCTCTACCGCCCTGTTAGCAGCAGGCTAATCCTGCTCATATCCTCATGGGCATAATCACATAGAGGTATCTCAGGTTTTCTTCCGCGAGAGGTCTCAATTGACCGGCGCTCTGCTCGTCTTTGAACTCCATGGAAATTTCTCCCCCGCCGGATGCAGCCAGAAAATCCAGCAAGTACTGCCAATTAAAACCGACCTCAAGTGCTCCTCCCTCGTAATTTACCGGCAGGGACTCCTCCGACTCCCCCACGTCCGATCCGGAGGATACAATCTTCAACTCGTCTTTATTTAGATGACATCGGATGCTATGCGTCCGCTCATCAGAAAACAAAGACACTCTCCGAACGGCAGCGGTAAGCATATCCCGGTCCAGGACCACCTTCTTATCATTCCCCTTCGGCAATACGGCCTCATAGTTTGGAAATTGGCCGCTCAGCATGCGGCAAACAAGCAAACGGCCTCCCACTTTGAAAAATAAATGGTTGTCGTCCTTTCCAAACTCGATCCCGGCGTTCTCCTTCGACTCTCCTAAAAGACGCACCAACTCCGCCATCGCTTTCCTGGGAACTAAAATCCTCACCTCCCCGCTGACACCGCCGTAGCCCTTCTTTACCAGCGATGGATCGCTCTCCACATGAGCCAAACGGTGACCGTCGGTGGCAACCATCGTCATCGTCTCCGGCTTTAACAGCAGCAAGGCCCCGTTTAGCGTGTACCTTGATTCCTCGCTGGAAACGGCGAAGATGGTGCGGCTGACCATCTGCAAGAGCATCCCAGAAGGAAGCACAGCCAGCTTTGCGGGAAAATCCGGAAGAACGGGAAAGTTATCCTTTGCGATCCCAGGCATGCGAACATGGGAATTCCCGCAGTTTAACTGCAAGGACCCGCCCGAAGCAGAATCCACAACCTTGAACTTAATCTCGGCATGCTCCAACTGCCTCACATAGTCGAGCATCTTCTTGGCGGCAACGGTAGTAGCCCCACCCTTCTTTACCTTGGCAGGACACGAACTGCGGATACCTAATTCTAAATCTGTCGCCGTTATACGCAGCGAGTCCCCAGAAGCTTCAAGAAGAATATTAGAGAGGATAGGTATAGTTGTTTTCCGCTCGACAACTCCCTGGGTTAGGTTTAACTCTTTCAGCAGGTCAACACGTTGTAAGGAGAATTCCATCTATATTACCTCTGTGAAAATCTCTAATCTATACATCGCTATCTCATCATCATCAGGGTGCGCAATCTGTGGAAAAAGCGCTACATAATTGATTCTATTAGAGAAACTGTGATGGGTATCCGTGGATGAGGGAACCTGATTATCACAATTCTGCGGAAACTTTCTCGCAGCAGGCTTGCCTGTCAAAAAGCTTCCACACATATCCACAACTTATCCACAGCTAATCTAAAGCTAGGTTGATCCGGTTCTCAAGAGTTGTTGCTATATATCAGCACTCTCTTACTGAAGCAAGTCGCTTAACTTATGAATCAATCTATTCATGTCCGTATCTGATTTTTTGGCTTCCCTGATTTTCTCGATTGAGTGTAAAACCGTCGTATGGTGCTTGCCGCCAAAGGAGCGGCCGATCTCGGGGAGCGACACACTGGCTAGTTCCCGGCACAGGAACATGGCGATTTGCCGGGGATAAACTACTTTCCGGGAGTTGTTTTTCGCCTTTAGATCGGCAATTCTAAGGTGAAACTCATCTGCTACTACCTTTTGAATCGCATCGATGTTTATCTTTTTCTCCTGGGAGGCCAGGATGCTCTTCAGGACCTGCTGCGCCATTCCCAAGGTGATTTCAACGCCCGTAAGAGAGGAGTATGCCAGCAGCCGGGTCAGGGAGCCTTCTAACTCCCGGATGTTGGTGCGGATTTTGCCTGCGATAAATAAAGCGACATCGTCAGGCAATGTGGCACCCTGCATTTCAGCCTTCCGCATCAATATGGCGATCTTGGTTTCCAGGTCCGGCGGTTGAATATCGGCCATCAGTCCCCACTCAAAACGGGAGCGCAGACGCTCTTCCAGTTGGGGAATCTCCTGAGGAGGTCTATCGCTGGTGATAACAATCTGCTTTTGCGCCTCATAGAGTGCGTTGAAGGTATGGAAGAACACTTCCTGGGTGCGCTCCTTGCTTCCCAGGAAGTGGATGTCGTCTACCAGGAGCGCGTCCAGAGAGCGGTAGCGGTCGTGGAAGGAGACCATGCGGTCGTACCGGATCGAGTTGATCATCTCATTGACAAACTGTTCACAGGAAACATATACGAGCCGCCTGCACCCGTTAGCCCGTAGAGTGTGTCCAATGGCCTGCATGAGGTGGGTTTTCCCCATGCCCACGCCGCCGTACAAGAACAGCGGATTGTATGCCTTGGATGGATTGCGTGCGACAGCGTCGGCAGCGGCGTGCGCGAACTGGTTCGACACGCCCACTACAAAGGTGTCAAAGGTGTACCGGGGATTGAGTTGAGCCAGGGAGGAATCAAAATCAAACCGGGTCTGCGAGGCTGTTCCCTTCCGAGGCTTTTCAGCTTCGCACAGGAGTTGGATCCGCTGGGCTCCAAGCTGCAGCGTCTGCAAGGCGTTTTGGAGCAACTCGCTAAAATTCTGCTCATACCAACCGCGGAACGTTTCGTTGGGGACGCGAACGAAGAGGGTGGAGTCCTCCAGGTGACTAAAACGGGCTGGCTTTAGCCACGTAGAGTAGCTCTGTGAGCTTACCGTTTTCTGTATATGATCCAGAACCTTTTCCCACGGATTCATCTGCGCTGACTTTCTTCTGATGAAGGGCGGTCCAACGTGATTGAGAGGAAAGAAACCTGGGAAGGAAATCGAAACTGTCTTTCCACGGAAATCACAATATATATTTAAGCTTATGTTAACAGAGAAGTTAGCAACCGAGCCAAAACTTCTAATTTTGCGCTCGGAGGTCGGGCCAAGACACTGTCTACTGCTCCCGCTTCCCGGTTTACCCTGCTTCGAGCTTACAGGTAACCCGGAACGAACTACCCGCTGCCCTCATGTTTTGGACATGCGAATTTTAGCACAGCGGACGGATTCCCTCAACGGGTAAAATCGCTGCCGGGGGGCAATTGTTGACAGCTACGGGCAATCACATTTATACTCAGCAGTTCCGGGCCGCACACAGAAGCTCGTATTGCAAAGCCCCCGCAGCACAGCATGCCTAAAAGGACATACCAACCAAAGAAAAGGAAGCGCGCGAAGACGCACGGCTTCCGCGAGAGGATGAAAACGAAAAGCGGCCGCAAGATCCTGGCCAGAAGACGGCAACGGGGCCGGAAGCATCTTTCGGTATCCTCTCGCTGAGGGGCTAAGGTGGCACGGCAAGGAGCTTCGGAAGACTCCCAAAGCAGGCTTTTCTTCCCGAAGCAGGTGCGCTTGCTGCGCAGGGTTGATTATCGTAGAGTGTACTCGAAAGGGCGGCGCCGCAGTCTGGATTTCCTGTTGACGTTTTCCCTGGCCAATGGAATGCCGTTCAGCCGCATTGGGCTCACCGTGCCGCGCTCTTTGGGGAAGGCGGTCGAAAGGAACTTCCTCAAGCGGCGGTTGCGCGAGGCCTCGCGGAGACACCTGCAGGAGTTGGGGCCGGGCTGGGATATTGTCTTCAATCCCAGGCAGGCGGCAAAGTCCGTGAGTTTCGCCCGGCTCGAAGCGACGGTAGAGAGTTTTTTCCTGGCCTGCGCGCGGACGGCAAAGGCGGACACAAGGGACTTATGAAAACTATCCTGCTGGCGCTGCTGGGGTTTTACCAACAGGCGATCTCTCCCGTCCTGCCCTCTTCGTGCAAGTTCTATCCCACCTGTTCCAGCTACGCGGCAGACGCGGTGGGGAAGTACGGTCCGGCAAAGGGGCTTTGGATGGCGGCGGCGCGTTTGCTTCGCTGCCGCCCCTTCCATCCCGGCGGGTACGATCCCGTCTCATAGAGTAATTCCGCCGGCGGGTGGAGCCGGGTATCCAGACCACAAAATTTTCTGCATGCGGGTTTGAACCCCGCGCTGCTGCTCATGGCTAAGAAAGAACTTACCCCGGAACTGCGAGTCTTGCTGGCCTTCGGCCTTTCCTTCCTGGTGCTGTTGTTGTCGCGCCCGCTGTTGGTGCGGCCGCCTCCGCCGGGCGGCGGTGACGCGGGCGGCGACGTGAGCAGCGAAGCCGGGGAAGTTGCCGGAGAGCAAGAGACCCCGGAGTCCCTGGCCGCCCCCCCGCCCGCAGCTCCGGCGTTAATAGGAGAAGCGCCGGAGTTTCCAGCGCTCCAGATGGCGCCGACAGCAGGAGGAACCGAGCAGGAAATCACCGTG
>JADFGZ010000330.1 GCA_022567475.1 Acidobacteriota bacterium
TGGGAGGTCTGCTATGCATGTACACTTCAGCTATCATCACGTTTCCCGCAACCCGCAGTTGGACCATACTGTGAGTTCGCATGTTGAGAAGTTGAAAAAATTCCTGGTTCGATTTTCGCCGGACCTGGTCCATCTGCGCGGCATACTGGAATTCAACTCGCCGCACCATGAGGCGGTCTGTTCCCTGAACCTGTGGTTGCCAACAGCCCGGATTCATGCGAGAGAGCGCGGCGCTTCCGTATTGACGGTCGTACAGGCTTCATTCCGTGAACTCGAGGAGCAGGTGAAACGCCACAAGCGGGTTCTTCGGCGAGAAGGCGTGTGGAAGCGGCGGCGCCACGCAAAGTTCCGGCGTGAGACTTCCTAGGGAGGTGAGCGCGCCGGCAATTCGCTTCTTATGAATCCAAAGATTACCCACTGGGACTCCGCCTGGGGCCTTCTCCGGGAAGAGACTATGCGGCTACGGTTAAACGACGAAGGGTATGCCGTTGCCAAATATCACTACCCGCCGGGAACCTGTTTTCCTTTGCATACCCATACCGTAAATAAAAAGGACACCGTGCTGCATGGTCATCTGCGGATCAGTTGGGAGGGAGGCGAAACGGTGCTCGACCCCGGCGACATGATTGAGATCCCGGCGGGCTTCCCGCATAGCGCCGAGGTGGTGGGACCCGAAACCGTGGTCAGCTTAGACGCTACCAAGCCTGCATAGCGGGTTAATGCAGGTTTTAGAGTTGCGAAAGGTTCCTTTTTTATTTGTGCCGGATCACGAGCGAAACTTCACCACGCTCGTTGAGAGTGCCGATGGCGCTATCGCGGCTGTCTTGACTTTCCGAACTGGATTGGATAGGTTGAAAATAGATTCCGCATAGGGCTGGTTTCAGGCAAGGCTCAGCGGGCAAGCTAAATTGGCTTAGGAGAATGGATGCCGTACCTCCAGAACAAATTCGAGAAGAATTTCATCATCAGCACCGTGGACTACATATTCAACTGGGCCCGAAAATCGGCGATTTGGCCGGTGACGTTCGGCTTGGCCTGCTGCGCGATTGAGATGATCGCCAGCTCGACCTCCCGGTTTGACATTGCCCGCTTTGGCGCCGAAGTCTTCCGGCCCAGCCCGCGGCAGGCCGACCTGATGATTGTGGCGGGAACGGTGACGCTGAAGATGGGGCCCGTATTGAAGCGCGTGTATGACCAGATGCCCGAACCCAAGTGGGTCATCTCCATGGGAGCTTGTTCCAGCGTCGGCGGACCGTTTAATACTTATGCCGTTCTGCAAGGGGTCGACCTCATCGTGCCCACAGATGTGTATGTAATCGGCTGCCCGCCCCGTCCGGAAAACTTGTTTTACGCGCTGTTAAAATTGCAGGATAAGATTGACCAGATGTCTCTGGCAAAACGGCCGACCGAGGTCCGCCTGGATGAGACGATGGTGGAAAACTTCCGCAAGCAAATCATGATCGCGCAGACTCCACAACCCCGATAGCCCGCCAGAACCTCCGAGGAGAAAAACATGTCCGCTTATGTCAAGGTGGCGACCGTTTCCGATGTTGATCCCGGCAAGGTAAAAGAGATCACGGTCAACGAAAAGGTCATCGCGCTCTGCAACGTGAATGGGACGTTTTACGCTCTGGACAACGTTTGTCTGCATCGCGGAGGCCCGCTCGGACAAGGCTATGTGGAAGGGGAAAAGCTGGAGTGTCCCTGGCACGGGTGGCAGTTCGAGATAAAGACCGGCGTTAGCCCTGTGAATCCCAACGCGAAAGTTCCTACCTACGAGGTGAAGGTTGAAGGCACGGATGTGATGGTCGCTTTGTAAATTGCGCGTGAACCGTCCGCAGTAGCCGAAATTGTGCCCGCCCTGTTCCCCTGATTAACAACAGTTCGCTTGCCGCAATATCGGAGCCGTTACAAGCGGAATTTGCAATGGAAGAAGACCGCCACGGGGCGGAATTACACCCGTCCGGGGAAAGGTTGGCAGGTGTTGTATACTGACGACTGCCCGGAACCCCGGAATGGAAATCCCGGCTAAGAATTAAAGATTCCCGTAAGGATCATTTTGGCAACCACACAGTCCCATGCGCCGGCAAAGAAGCCTGCGCGCAATGAAACTATCCGCAACATCGCGATTATCGCGCACGTCGATCACGGCAAAACTACGCTGCTGGACGCCATGCTCCGGCAAAGCGGCATCTTCCGCGAAAACGAAGTGGTGGCGGACCGCGTCATGGATTCCAATGAGCTGGAGCGCGAGCGCGGCATCACTATTCTGGCAAAGACCACCGGCGTGCATTACCAGGGAGTGAAAATCAACATCGTGGACACGCCGGGCCACAGCGACTTCGGCGGGGAAGTGGAGCGCGCGCTGAAGATCGTAGACGGCGTGATGCTGCTGGTAGACGCCAGCGAGGGGCCGCTGCCGCAAACACGCTACGTGCTGATGAAGGCGCTCGAGGCCCGGCTGCCGCCGATCGTGGTCATCAATAAGATTGACCGGCCGGATGCGCGCATTCCCGAAGTCCTCGACGAAATCTACGACCTGTTCATCGACTTGGATGCCACAGAAGACCAGCTTGATTTCCCGGTCATCTATACTAACGCGCGCACGGGAATCGCCCATAAAGCGCTGGACGATGTCTCCGCTAATGGCTCCAAAGACCTGCGGCCGCTGTTCGATGTCATCTTGAGCGGCATTCCCGGTCCCACAGGCGATCCCGAAAGCATCCTTCAGGTGCTGGTCGCCAATCTGGATTACAGCGACTATCTGGGACGCCTGGCCATCGGCCGCGTGTTTGAGGGAACCCTGCGGCTGGGTGACACGGTCGGGATCGTCAAGCTGGACGGCTCGCTGCAAAAGACGAAAATCACGAAGCTCTATTCCTTTGAGGGTCTGAAGCGGGTGGACGAAACCGAGGCACGGCCCGGCGACATCCTGATCATTGCGGGCGTGCAGGGCATCACCATCGGCGAAACAGTCACCGACCCGGAAACGCCGCGCCCCCTGCCGCGCATCCAGATCGACGAGCCGACCATCAGCATGAACTTTACGGTGAACACCTCGCCGTTTGCCGGGCTCGAGGGCACCTACGTGACCTCCCGCAATCTGCGCGAGCGGCTCCAGAAGGAACTGCTCACCAACGTCTCGATCAAAGTAGAAGAGGCCAGCGGACCGGATACGTTCAAGGTGATGGGTCGCGGTGAGCTGCAGCTTGCCATCCTGATCGAAATGATGCGGCGGGAAGGGTACGAGCTGGCGGTGGGCAAGCCGGAGATTTTGACCAAAGAAATTAACGGCACGCTCCATGAGCCGCTGGAGTTGCTGGAAATCGATTGTCCCGAAACCTTCCTGGGCGTGGTGATGGAAAAGCTGGGGAGCCGCAAGGGCAAGCTCGCGAAGATGGTGAACCACGGCTCGGGACGCGTGCGGATGGAGTTCCACGTGCCGTCACGCAGCCTGATCGGGCTGCGCAGCGAAATCCTTACCGACACTCGCGGCACAGCCATCATGAACTCGCTGTTTCATGGCTACATCGAGTGGCAGGGCGACATTCCTTCCCGTCCCACCGGATCGCTCGTGGCCGACCGGCAGGGCAAGGCGACCGGCTACGCCATTTTTAATTTGCAGGAACGCGGAGAAATCTTTATTACGCCGGGCACGGAAGTCTACCAGGGCATGCTGATCGGCGAAAACGCCCGCGACAAGGACATGGACGTCAATATCGTCAAGGAAAAGAAGCTGACCAACATGCGCGCCTCCACCGCCGACGACGCAATCCGCCTGGTTCCGCCGCGCATCCTCAACCTGGAACAGGCCATTGAGTTCATTCGGGAAGACGAACTGGTGGAGGTGACGCCGAAGTCGATCCGGCTGCGGAAGAAAATCTTGAAAGCCAATATGCGGTGAGTTGGGTGATTCCAACAGGGCCGAGGTAGCGACGGCAAAGGCAGTTTGGGTTGTCGGGCTGAGTTGCCGCTCCGATTCAGCATCCGAGCATCCGAACGACGCCTGCCAACTGAGGCATACCAACTGCCAGCAACTTTGATTGGCAGCAACCTTAGATTAGACGCAACCTTCCGGGCCGCAGCAGGCCTCGGAAGCGGGATCGATGGTTTTGCGGTACCGCTGTCCCTTAGTTTCCTTGGGGTTTCGCAACGATGTTTCTTTGCAGGCGAACGGTTTTGCTTTTTTCAACGGAATTTCCTTCAACGGCTCAACCGGCAGCACCTGTTCGGCGTAGGGTTCGGAGGTGAGGATGTTGTATGTTTTGTCGCAAACCGCCATCCGCTTGCCGCGAAACAGCACGTGGCCATCGTCATCTTCCACCTGCTTCCAAGGGCCTTTGTAAATCACAGCCTGATTTCGCTCCCAGCAGGGCCCTTGCTTGCCCTTGCGGGCCGTGACGGTGACGGAGCGGAACTCGATGCCACGGACGGTCTGCCAGGGTTCCCTGTCGTACTTGTCGATCTGGACGGCATGGAAACCGGCGCTTTCAAAAGCCTCGATGAACCTGTCCTCCCGGAATGCGCCTGCAATACACCCGGACCACAGTTTCGGATCGTTCTGCATGGAAGCGGGGATATCTTCATCGGAGACGATGTCGGAGACGGCTATCCGCCCTCCGCGCTTCAGCACGCGGAACATCTCTCCGA
>JADFGZ010000331.1 GCA_022567475.1 Acidobacteriota bacterium
GAGGAACCCGGGCCTGCTCGAATCAGAAAAAACAGCTCGGCGCCATGGAAGCTATCGACAACTGGTGGCCGACGGGGCAGTGCCATACCGATGACGAATTCCGGGGAGCCGCCGGGAGAGCGGGTCCGGTGCAGGAGAACTATTTTCGGGATTGGATGTTCGCCACCGCCCGCCACGGCATCCGTTTTGCCAACACCCACGTGGCGGGAGACCGGTCGGTGGGGAACTTGCTGGACATGATTGAGGAAATCCAGCAAGAGATGGGTCCTGCGGCCACCCAGGGATGGGCCTTTGACCACTGCCGCTATGTCGATCCTGCGGATTTCCAGCGGGCGGCCCGGCTGGGGGTGATGTTCAGTTGCGCGCCAAAGTACATTGAAGATTCTCCGAACATCGCCAAAGCCTTCAATGATAGGGTGGCGAACAATTTCGTTGTTCCGGTGAAGAGCATGCTGGATGCGGGCGTCAAGGTTGTGTATGAGGCGGACCGCGACGTCAACGTGTGGCACGAGCTGGAGCTATTGCAGACCAGGGTAGCGAGCGACGGGAAGGTATGGGGCGCACAGGAGCGGCTGGACCGGGAAACCGTCCTGAAGATGATCACCCGCTGGGCTGCGGAGTACGTGCTCAAGCCGGACAAGCTGGGTTCGATTGAAACCGGCAAGCTCGCCGATCTGGTGGTGCTCGACCGGGACTACATGACGATTCCCGTGGAAGAGTTGAGCGAGATGCAGACTCAGATGACGGTGTTCAACGGAGAAGTCATCTTCGTCCACCCGCAGTTCGCGCAGGAATACAGCTTGCGACCCAGCGGTGCCGTGATCGCGACCTATGAGGAGTTGACCGCAAGGAGGACATCGCGGAGACGGTAGACTGCTTTGTCCTTATTGTGCGGTTTCCTCGTTGGTTAGCGGGCTAGCCAGCGGGCTGGAGGTGTCGAGCACCGCACCGGGCGGCATCACCATGCGCGATTCATCGAACGGCTCGCGGAAGGACCAATCTTTCACATTCCGTGTCCCGTAAAGTGAACGGTCCTGTTTCCAATACAGAGTGGTTTTTACCGGAACCCTCAGCCCGTCCACCGTCGCGTATTCTTCGTACAAAATGATTCGCGCGGGGTCCGGCTCTTGGCGGGCGAAGGTAACGATAAATTCAGCCGCCTTCAGGAGGTAGCTTGCGGGGTCGATATACAGAAGGTAATAGTCGTCCGGCGTGTCACCCACGCCGTGTTCAAAGGTCATCTTTACAGTGATGTAATCCGCCGGTTCGTCCCAAAGTTTTCCGGTTCCCGGTTCTCCCAGGATCACGCCGGGGTCCGCCGCAACCCAGGGAAGATTCATAAAGTAGTAGTTCACTCGCGCAGCAAACCGGGCGGAGCGATCCCCTTTCGCGTTCTCGGTCCATGCCTTCTCTCCGTCCCAGGACATCCGGGAGCCTTCTTGCAGATAATCGTGGTAGGCGCGGCGCGATCCCTGCTCCACCGTCTCCCGGACAACGCGCCCCGGCCTTTTTGCCGGCGTGACGGCGATTTCAAAACTCACCGTCGGCGCGGATTGCCATTTCTCCAGGCCGCCGTGGGCATCGATCATCCGTTCGACGACTTTGCGTCCAGGGTCTTTTTCAGAGCCCGGCGTCGCCACCTCAGGCGCGGACGCCGAGCATCCCAACTGGATCAGCGGCACAATCAATAGAAACAATGCTACAGCGCGCATGGAAATCGATCCGCTCCCAACACACGAGTCATCGCCTCATCCTGACGTATAACGGGCCATATGAAGGCCACAACAAGTTGCAGGCCATTCCGCTCACAGGAGCGGAACGCCGAAATCATAATCTCTCTCAAACTGAAACTTGATTTGCGGCCCGACCGGAGCCACGCCCAGTTCGCTGGCGAACTCCTCCCGCAATGATATTGTTTTTCCACCCAGCACCGTCATCAGGGGAATGACCGTGGGGATTTCCTCCTCTGGAACGGTGAAGTAGTCTTTGTCGAAGACCGTGAAATCCGCCCACTTGCCGGGCTCCAGCGTCCCCAATTCCTTTTCCTTGAGGACGTAAAAAGAGGCCCAGACGGTGGTCATCTTCATGGCGCTCACCCGGTCGATGGCCTCGTCCGCCGCGACGACCTGGCCCCGGGCATTTGTGCGGTGGAGAAAAAGCGACAAAAAGGCGGTGGGCGTCAGTCCTTCCCCGCTTCCCAAATTCAGCCCTTCGTATTCGGCCGTAGGCATCACGCCGGCTTTGATCATGCTGCCGACCGGAGAGATGCGGTTGGCTTTGTCCCACCCGTAAACATCCAGCCAGGGGGTGCTGCGGTTGATGAAATTGGGATTGCAACTCAGGATGATCCCCAGCCTCTTCATGCGCGGGAGCTGCGACGGACGGGGATAGAGGCCACAGTGGTCGCTGGTCACCCGCAACGAGCGCATAAAGTCCATGGTGATATCCGGATTTTCCTCCACCACCTGCTCCATGATGTCCATCACGTAGTCCAGGCCCTTGTCCCCGTAGAGATGGTTTACCACGTACCGATAGCGGGTCCGAAACGCAGTCTGGACGGCGTTGTAGTAGGCATTGCCGGGCTGGATGAGGCATCTTTCCTGCGATTTAAACTTCTCCGGCGCGTCCATCGTGGTGCAGATGGTCGGCGGCCCCGCGTCAATGCCGCCCAGCGTCAGCCCCACGTTCCAGAAGTAGTCGTTGCCCATGCCGGACCAGTCGCCGGTCCGCAGGAAGCAGCCGGCGTTGTCGGGCTCCACGTGCTGGCAGAGGCGGTGCGCCCAAGCCAGCCGCATCGGCATCCGGCCTTCCTTCACCAGTATCCGGAAGGCGGGCTCCATTCGCAGGCCCACGATGTGGGAACTGTAAGTGGTAAAGCCGCCCGCGGCTTGGTGCTGCAACTGGTCCTCAATGGCGTCGGCCAGCACATTCAGATGAGTGTCGAAGTACCGATCCGCAATCAATCCCCGGCCGAAGATCGTGGCCATCGTAATGGCGGTCTCTTCGTTTGCATCCGTCGGAGGGACCGAATAGTACTCCAGAAAATCGTCACGGGCCGCCGTATTCAGCAGCCAAGCGCCGGGGCCCGCCTGCACCAAGACTGGAAGCGTAGGCGCCCAATCATCCAACTCCTCGCGCGTCAACTGGTCCTGCAGGAGGTAGGGAAATCCGATTCCGGTGGCTCCCCCTTCGATGCCGATCATGGCCCACTGATCCGGCAGCGGCCGCGCCATGTTTTCCTTGATGATCAGCTCGATGCCCTTGCTCAACTCCTCGAACGTCTGTCCTGCCACGGTAAATCTTTTCACGATTGGGTCCACTATTTCCATATTGTTCCGGACCCAGCGGCTGACCGCGCCGTTGTGCAGGTGGTTGTGCGCGTCGATCATGCCGGGAATCACCGTGCGGCCGTTCAGATCAATCTTCCGCGTCTGCGGACCGGCGTAGC
Organism: Acidobacteriota bacterium; assembly: GCA_022567475.1. Taxonomy (GTDB): domain Bacteria; phylum Acidobacteriota; class Terriglobia; order 2-12-FULL-54-10; family 2-12-FULL-54-10; genus JADFGZ01. The sequence continues at coordinate 3,449 of JADFGZ010000331.1, forward strand.
GCAACACCTCCGCGCTGGTTCCCAGAAACTGGACGCTGTCCCCGCGCACCGACATGGCCTCGAAGGTCCTTCCCGGAGAGTTGTTCAGGGAAGCGTCATCCATGGTGACGATCTTGCCGTTGTGAATAATCAGGTCCGGGTATGCCACCAGCTCTATGGGAACCGTGACGCTCTGCTGGCTCCAGGCGCTGACACAAAAGAAGCTGACACAAAAAAACATGATGCAAAAAATAGCGAAACTCGTTCGCCGCATTCGGTTAATCATCGGGGCCTCCTCCTTCATTCTTCACATGTCGCATAGCACATTTTACATTGCGCATGTCACATTTACTGATGCTTGGGCTGTATTCTCCCGTCTGCCTTTGTGACACGCCTGTAATGGTTTACGTTTAGGTGAAATCATACTCCAGCGACACTCTCGCTTCAAGATCGTCTTACCCGGCCTGTTTTGCGGCCGCAAGCTGGCATCGTGTTCCATAAATACGTTCTCGGATGCCGGCAAGCCGGTGAAATCTGGTATATTGCTCCGATAGATCGGGCCCCGATCCTGTGGGGAGATGCGAAATCATAGATCGGTCTTGCAGTGAAGTGTTGTCTATGCAGCGACAGAAGGCCCGATCGGGTAAAGTCTTAAAACTTCAATCTTGGCAGGAGTGATCGCTCCTGAACTGAATGGAAGTAAGAAAGATTCCGCAACAGCAACATCCGCAACAAGAGACGGGAACAGCTTGCAACGGGAGAATTTATGAATCAGCAAAAGACAGAAAGATTTCTGATTATCCTTGCGATGGGGGTGCTTCTCGTCTGCGGTGGAGGTGATTCCCTCAGCCAGCAAGCCGCAGCACAGGCCCCGGCGGGCAATTTGCAGCGCTCGACGGAAATCTACAATTTGAATACGATGGCCCCCGGCGGCGCTCAGCGCGGCGAAGAGTTGTATTACTACAAATGCTGGATGTGCCACAACGCCTACAGCGTGGAAGCAGGGACTCCCGCTACTCTGCTGAAAGACCTCTACCAGCGTCCCCGGCTGATGAACGGCCAGCCGGTGAATGATGAAACGGTGGCGGAAAAAATCCGCAACGGCGGCCCGGGCATGCCCACCTATCGTCATAGCCTCAGCGACCGGGACATAGCGGATTTGCTGAGCTATATCCGCGAGGGAGAGTGTTGCTTCGAGGGAGAGGAGCCGC
>JADFGZ010000052.1 GCA_022567475.1 Acidobacteriota bacterium
GCAGTGTCACCAGTTTCACAGTCTCTTGTAAGAACATCATAGCCCACGAATTCGGTTGAATACGCACCACCATCCCTTTGACCTTGAACACTTCAGGATAGTCCTGAACCGCGAACTGAACTACAAGCTCCTCTCCTTCCAGAGGCTTAACCTCGCTGCGAATTTGAGCCCCCCAATTCCCAATATCGATTAGCTCGCCGGAAGCTTCCATTGACTGCGTTTGGAACAGGATTTTTCCGGATACAGGGTAACGCTTGTAAGACCGCTTCTCCCGGTTCATTTCAATCCCCCTTCCGGATGAACTGTCCACGCTCGTGGGCGGAACAATTTTCTCATTGTACCCTAATCGGCAATAGGGGTGCCTCTTCCGTTAGCGGGTAGAGGCCGTTTTTTAAGCATCTTCTGGGCCTTGCCTTTGCCTGGAGCACTTCCGGGAATTGGAAGGAGCCTCGGACGAGGGTGTGAGAGAAAAATTGTCGTGGGGTCCCCTATGACATTTTGAAAAAAGAATGGCAAGCGTGCCGCTGGCTATATATAAGTACTACGGGAAAAGGGAAATGCGCTGAACCCCCCAGGGAATGGAGGCTCCAGCGCACTCAGTACCACATGGTCATAGGTCGCCGATGGAACTTTGGAGCATGCAACCTGGGTTCAAACTCTAGGTTTGCATTTTGGCGACCAGCCAATTCCTTTCTCCGTTTTGCGCGAGCGACGAATCGCCAGGCCAGTTTCAGAGTTGGTTTAAAGTGCTTTGATGGTGAATCCATCCGAGCCGCGACCGTGAGGGAACGGTCAATTTAGCTTTTGTTGCCCACTTGGCGTTCGAGGTCCGCTTGCGGATCCCTCGGCTTTGCTCGGGACAGGCGCGCGCGGCTCTGACCGTACACGAACTGTGAAACTGTTAAGGCACCTCTTGCAGCGCAGCGCGCTGTTCGGCCAGCAGATTTTCAAACAACGTCTCATACTCGTCGATATACCCGCGGCACCCCGCCGGGTCGACGAATGGATTCGGTTTTTCTCCTTGATTCAAGCGCTGCCGTTTTTCGTGCAGTTTGATGGTGGTTGCGCGAGGATACAAGAAAACGTCGCACGGCAGAGTTTTCAGAAGGCGGAACGAACCCTGATAGTCCTCCACGATATTGGGATATTTCGGATTGTTGAGCAATGGCGCGCGGTCGATGCCCGCCGTGGCCATCCCGCAGAAAAAGACTACGTTGTATTTTTCGCCGCCTTCTTCCAGCTCCATGCTCCACGTCGTACAGCCCTTGGTGTGGCCGGGCGTTAAGTGAGCCGTCAGTGTCACGCCGCCAAATTGGACGGTTTCGCCTTCGCTAATTGTCTGATCGGCCTTGACGGGCGTGTACTGTTCGCTGCCGTCTTCCCGAAAATCGGTCCTGCCCCCGACCGCTATCTCATCTGCGGTTCGCTTCGACGCGATGAGCTTCGCGCCGGTCAGTTCCTTGAACATCGCGAAACCGCCCATGTGCTCTTCATGGGGATGAGAGTTCAGCATGATCTTGATGTCCTTCATGCTGAATCCAAGCTTCTCGATGTTCTCCCGCACCCAATGCGACTGCTCCGTAGAGGTGGTGTCCATCAAGATGTGTCCCTCGGGTGTTGTAATTAAAAAGGCTCCGATCTGCGTATGTCCGACCCAGTAGATATTGCCGATCATGCGGAAGGGCTCTTGCTTTTCGTTGTGGTTGTCGGCGCGGGGAGGGATCGTCTGTTGTGCCAACAAACTTGTTCCTGCCAGGAATAGAACGGCAACCGCAGCCCGCCCCAGCCGGGATATCCTGTAACGGCAAACAGGGTCCCGTCCCGGAGTTTTTTTCGCCAGCCTCATGTCTTCACCTCTTGAACCGCAATTTGGGAATCCGCCTTCACTTTCTTAACTTTGCAAAAACTGAAACTTCCTGTTTCAATCCTGCCTGTCAGGGGATCATACGCCCGTTGTCTGATCGCTTCAAGCGCAGAGCGGCAAAAAGTCGTGTGCTGCTTCACGGCCGCATGCTACGATAAATACCCAGTCTTTGGGTGCTTTTTTTAGAGAAATGATGAAAACGCTATTGTTAAATCCGCCCTCGTTTGAAGGCTTTGACGGCGGAGCCAGTTCCCGCTGGCCGGCTACGCGGGAGATCACCTCTTTTTGGTATCCTGTTTGGCTCTGCTATCCGGCCGGCATGATTCCGGAAAGCAAGGTGGTGGACGCGCCCTCGCACGGCGTCTCGGTCCAGCAGACTATCGAGATGGCGCGCGATTATGAATTCCTGGTGTTGTTCACCAGCAGCGTCGGCTTCGCCAGCGACGTGCGGCTGGCGGAGCAAATGAAGGATACCAATCCCCGGCTCCAAATCGCTTTTGTCGGCCCGCCGGTGTCGGCCCAGCCGGAGGAAAGCTTGCGGGCCACCCCGGCCATTGATTTTGTGGCGCGCCGCGAGTTTGATTTTTCGGTCACGGAATTTGCAGCCGGCAAACCTCTGGATCAAATTGAAGGAATCAGCTACCGCGCGAACGGCAGCGTGAGGCACAATCCGGAGAGGCCGGCCATCCAGGACCTGGACTCGCTGCCCTTCGTGACCGACATCTATAAACGCGACCTGGACATCACCAAGTACAACGTTCCGTTCCTTCTGCATCCGTTTGTCTCCTTCTATACCGAGCGCGGCTGTCCGGCCCTGTGCACTTTTTGCCTTTGGCCGCAGACCTTCAGCGGGCACGCCTGGCGAGTCCGCAGCGCCGAAAACGTGGCGGAAGAGGTGCGACGGGCGCAGGATGCCTTTCCCCAGATGAAGGAGATTTTTTTCGACGACGACACCTTCAACATTCGCAAGTCGCGCGTGCTGGAGCTTTGCGCCAAACTGAAGCCGTTGCGCTTCACTTGGTCCTGCACCTCGCGCGTCACGGTGGACTACGAAACCCTGAAGGCCATGAAGGAGGCCGGGTGCCGTCTGCTGATTGTCGGGTACGAATCGGGCGATCCTCAGATTCTGAAAAACATCAAGAAGGGCGCCACCCTGGAGCAGGCGCTCACCTTCACCAAGAACTGCAAGAAGCTGGGCCTGGTGATCCACGGCGACTTTATTGTCGGCCTGCCGGGCGAAACTCCTGAGACCATCCGCCGCAGCATCGACTTTGCCAAGCAGTTGGATGTGGAGACGATTCAGGTTTCCATTGCCCATCCCCTGCCGGGAACCGAGTTTTACGACTACGTGGAGAAGAACCAATATCTCACGGCAGAAAGCATGACGGACGGCGCGGGCCACCAGTTGCCGAACATTGCTTATCCCGGACTGAACAGCGTGGACATCCTGGACGCCGTGGAGCAATTCTACGGCGAATATTATTTCCGGCCCCGGATCGTCTGGCGGTTGATCCGAAAGGCGTTGTTTGATTCCGAGGAGAGAAATCGTCTGTACCATGAAGCGCGGGAGTACCTGGACCTGCGTTCCCAGCGCAAAAAATTTGTCGCCCAGCAGCGCGCTGGCCAGGGTGTCTCGCCGCTTCCGGGCGCGACGGCCCGCTAGATTCCCTCACGCAGAATGAAAACAGCAGTTGTGCTGACGGTGGCGGTGCTGGCCAACTCTCTCGGCACGGTCTGCCTCAGCAAAGGAATGAAGCAGTTCGGGGATGTGGATGGCCTGCGGGGCGGCGAGCTTGTGCAGGCGGTCTTTTATGGGGTCGCGAATCCCTGGGTGCTGGTTGGAGTTGTGCTGCTGGCTGTGTTTTTGGCTTGCTACATGGCGGCGCTGTCCTGGGCTGACCTGAGTTTTGTATTGCCGGCTACGGCGCCCGGTTACATCCTGACCGTTTTTTTCTCCAGCATTTTTCTCAGTGAGACCATCTCGCCCGTTCGTTGGGCCGGGACGTTGCTGATTGTGGCGGGCGCCTGGCTGGTTGCGCGAACCTATTCTTCCCGCACCGCGCCGGAACCAGGAGAGCGCAGCGTTGATTGATTTCATTTTATTAGCCGTGGTCATACTGGCCGGAGCCGCCGGGGATGTCAGCCTGACCCGCGGCATGAAGGCAGTGGGTGAGATATCCGGTTTCCGGCCTGCGATTCTGCTCGCCGTTGCCGGCAAGGTTGTGCGAAACCGTTTTATCTGGCTCGGCATCCTATATATGACGGTTGCTTTTTTCAGCTTTCTGGCTTTGCTGGTCCGCGCGGACCTGAGCTGGGTCGTGCCGGCCACGGCAGCCAGCTACGTCGTCGAGACGCTGGCTGCTAAATATCTATTGAGCGAAAAGGTCACCCGCACGCGCTGGGCGGGAGCCCTGTGTGTTTGTCTGGGTGTCGCCTTGATTTCGCTTTGAAACCGTTCGCTGCACAATTTTCTTGGTTTCCCTCTCCTTCATCGCCGCCGTCTTTCTGTTCCATCTCCCCTTGATCCTCGCCGTCTGCTCTTGCATGTACCATCTGGCGGTGTTCTGCGCCGCCTTGCAATTCCGATGCAAGCCGGAGGAGGAAGCATCATCCGATTTCGCGCCGCCCGTCTCCATCCTGAAGCCGGTTCATGGCATCGAGCAGGGATTTTATAGCGGTCTGGCGAGCCATTTCCGGCAGGACTATCCTCATTTCGAGATCGTCTTCGGCCTCAGTGGTTCGAAAGACCCCGCCCAGTGGACCATCGCCCAGTTGCGCCGGGATTTTCCCCATGTGCCCGTAAAAGTGGTAATGGTGGAAGATGCCGGGAGTGCGCATCGGAAGCGTGCTAATCCGAAAATGAACAAACTCGAACGGATGCTGGAGCAAGCTGAGCATGAAATCGTCTTGATGAACGATTCCGACATCAGCGTGGAGAGCGATTACCTGCGGCAGGTGGTGCGGCCGTTGCGTGACCCGCGAACCGGCCTGGTTACCTGTCTCTACCGCGGCGTTCCCGCAGGCGGGATTGTATCCATTTTGGAGTCGCTCGGCATCAGCGGCGACTTTGCCGGGCAGGTGCTTCTGGCGCGCTCGGTAAAAGGGGTTCGGTTCGCTCTGGGAGCAACCCTGGTTACCCGCAAAAAGCAGATCGCCGAGATCGGGGGACTTGCGCCGTGGGCCGATTATCTGGCCGATGACTACATCCTGGGGAACAAAATTGCTGCGGCAGGCTATCCCGTTCATCTCTCCCACACCGTAGTGGATACGACGGTCCCCCGCCGCTCCTTCTTCGAGATGTTCCGGCACCAATTGCGCTGGGCCCGGACCATCCGATTTTCCAACCCTCGCGGTTATCCGGCGCTGCTTTTGACGTTTGGCATTCCTCTGGCTCTCGTGGCTCTGCTCTTCCGGCCAGACTCCCCCTTGGCGCAAGCGGTCTTGGCCGGAACGCTGGCCGCACGCTTTCTGGCCGCCTGGGCATCCGGTGTCTTGGTTTGCCGGGACCGGGTGATGCGGAAATTCTTTTGGCTGCTGCCCATTCGCGATCTGGTGGCGTTGGGTGTATGGATCACGAGCTTTATGGGAAACCATGTGGTCTGGCGTGGGGAGCGTTTCCGAATCGAAGCAGGCGGCAAGATCAAACCGGTTTGACCAGGGAGCGGATCAACAAAATAGGAGCCGGTCACATATTTAGATTATTATAAAAGAGCGACATCGGTCAGTGTTGACACGGGGAAGAAGGTTTGAATTGATGAATCGAAGGACAATCCACGTTCGGGTGCTATTGCTGCCGTTGACGGCGTTTCTCTTGCTGGCTGTTCCAGGATGGATGCCAGGCTGGGCGCAGGGTCCGAGAGGCATGCCGCCCGGACTGGTGCGCTACACGGAAGCCCGCCAGCACTCGGTGCAGCGCTCTATCCGGTTGCCGGGCACAGTGGAGTCGAAAACCGTTAGCTTGGTAGCCAGTGAAGTGGAAGGGCTGGTGGTGGAGTTCCTGGTGAGCGAGGGAGATACGGTGAGCAAGGGGCAGGCATTGGCTCGTTTGCGCATCACCAACCGGGAGCTGCAACGCGACGCCATCCAGGCCCAGCTCAAGGAGGCGAATGCCCGTCAGCAGCAGGCCGAGGTCAACCTGGGGCGAGCCGCCGAGCTTCTGGAAGGCAAGGTGATCGCGCGCGAGCAATACGACGACCGCCTCTACGAGTTCAACGCCTGGCAGGGACGCGTCGAGCAACTCACCGCAGAGAGGGCCCGCATCAATGACGACATTGCCCGCTCCACCATTCACGCTCCTTTTGCAGGCGTGGTGACGGTGAAGAGAACCGAGGTGGGCCAGTGGCTGAGCGTGGGCGGCCCGGTGGTGGAAATTCTGTCCATGAGAGAACTCGAAGTGAGGGTCGAGGTGCCGGAGCATTACTTCCGCAACCTGGTTGTAGGCGCTCAAGCCGCCGTCAGTTTTGAATCGCTTCCGGGCGTCGAGATCCGTGGCAGGATTACCGCCATCATTCCCCGGGCGGACCTCCAAGCCCGCACCTTTCCGCTCAAGGTGACCATTCCGAACCAAGGGGGCCGCATCGGTGTGGGAATGCTGGCACAGGTTTCCTTTCAGGCCGGCGAGTCCCACCTCGCCACGGTGGTGCCCAAGGACGCTATCATTCGCCGCGGCCCGCAGGAATTCGTCTATGTGATGAACGGGGACAATACGGCCGGCTTGGTTCCGGTCGAAACCGGCCAGGGCGCGGGTTCCTGGGTGGAGGTCCGTGGCCCGATCCAGCCCGGACAGAAAGTGATTACCCGGGGCAACGAGCGGCTGGCTCCCGGCCAGCCGGTTCAGGGTGACGTGCAGGAGTACCCGCTGCCGTGAAGATCATCGAAAACGCTATTCGCTTTCCGGTTACGACCGCCGTCGGGGTGATCCTCCTGGTCTTATTCGGCGCCATCGGTTTTTTTCGCCTTCCCATCCAGCTTACTCCGACCGTCCAGGAGCCCGAGGTCACAGTGACCACCGTGTGGCCCGGAGCCAGCCCGCAGGAAGTCGAGCGCGAGATCGTGGACGAGCAGGAAGAGCAGCTCAAGGGGCTCGAGGGGCTCATTAAGATGGAGAGTTCCAGCGCAGACAGCCTTGGGACGGTCACCCTGACCTTCCAGGTGGGCACGAACCTGGACGTCGCCTTGCTGAAGGTGTCGAACCGCCTGGAGCAGGTCCCTTCCTATCCGGACGACGCCGACAAGCCCGTCCTGCGAACCGTGGATGTTTTTGCCAATGCCGCCGCCTGGTTCGCCATCGTGTCTACCGAGGAGGATGGGTTCACGGGTGACATCTCCACGCTCTTTGATTTCGTCGACGACTTCATCAAGCCGGAGTTTGAGCGCGTGCCCGGCGTTGCCGTTGCCAACATCTTCGGCGGCCAGGAGCGCGAGATGCACGTCCTGGTTGACCCGGCACGGCTCGCCGCCCGCCGGGTGACCTTGAACCAACTGGGGACGGCGCTGGAGCGCGAAAACCGCAACTACAGCGGCGGCGACTTTGCCGAGGGCAAGCGCCGCTATGTTGTCCGGACTGTGGGAGAGTACGGCTCTCCCCAAGAGATCGAGGAGATCGTCATTGCCGTCCGCAACGGCGTTCCTATTTACCTGAAGGACGTGGCCCGCGCCGAACTCGGCTACCGCAAGGTCTCCGCCAGGGTCTTCCACAAAGGCGAGCAGGTGATTGCCATCAATACCGTCAAGGAGGCCGGCTCGAATGTCCTGGAAATGATGGCGGAGCTTCAGGAGATAGTGCGCCGCCTGAACACCGGCCTGCTCCATCCCCGGGGCCTGGAACTCGTCCAAGTTTACGACGAGACCGACTATATCCACAGCGCCATTGCCCTGGTCCGCCAGAGCATCTTCATCGGCGGCTTTCTGGCCGTTGCCGTCCTGCTGCTGTTTCTGCGCAGCGCGACCAGCACCTTGGTGGTTGCCGTCGCCATCCCCATCAGCATCATCGGGGCCTTCCTGATGATGTATGTATTCGGCCGCACGCTGAACGTCATCAGCCTGGCGGGCATGGCGTTTGCCGTGGGCATGGTGGTGGACAACGCCATCGTGGTGCTCGAAAACATTTACCGCCATAGCCAGATGGGAAAAGACCGTTTCGCCGCCGCCTATGATGGCGCCCGCGAGGTCTGGGGCGCGGTGCTGGCCAGCACCCTGACCACCGTGGCTGTTTTCATCCCCGTAGTGTTTATCGAAGAGGAAGTCGGGCAACTGTTCGGCGACATCGCGCTCGCCATCAGTTGCGCCGTGGCCTTGAGCCTGGTGGTTTCGATTACCGTCATCCCAAGTCTTTCGGCCAAGATATTGCGCGCTGCCGAGCACGATCCCCAGCGGCGCGGCTTCCACAATCTTTGGGGCGCCACGGCCCTCGCCAGCGGCTTCACCCGCATGGTCACCGGCAGCGTTCACTGGATTACCGGGTCCATACTGGTCCGGCTGGCAGTGGTCGTGGTGCTCACCGTGGCCTCGCTGGGATTCAGCTATCGGCTGATGCCCAAGACCGAATACCTGCCGGTGGGCAACAACAACTTCATTTTTGGGGTCTTGCTTCCGCCTCCCGGCTTGAACCTGGAGGAAGTTTCCTCGTTCCACAACGTCATCGAAGAAAAACTGCGGCCTCTTTGGGAGGCGCCAGCGGGTTCGCCCGAGGCTGCCGGCCTTCCCGGGGGCGGCATTCGGGACTTCTTTTTTGTGGTCCTCCAAAATCAAGCCTTCCTGGGAGCGAGAGCGAACGTCCCGCTTCGTGTGGTTGAACTCATCCCCCCCATCCAGGAAGCGGGCTTTCAGGTTCCCGGAGCCATCGTTTTTGCCCAGCAATCCAGCATCTTCCAGCAGAGTTTGGGAGCAGGGCGGAACATCGACATCGAAATCACCGGCCCGGAACTGGATCGGCTGATCGAATTGGGTCGAGCCATCATGATGCAGACCTTCCAGGTCTTGCCGGGGTCCCAGGCTTTCCCTCGTCCCAGCCTCGACCTGGACAATCCGGAAGTTCGGGTGAGCACCCATCGCCGTCGCGCCTCCGAGCTGGGGATTTCCAACCGCGAGCTTGGCTTCACCGTCAGCGCCCTGGTGGACGGCGCTAAGGTGAGCGACTATCAGAATGAGGGCAGGAAGATCGACCTCAAGGTGATGGCGGAGAAAAGCTTCGCCCATCGCACCCACATGCTGGAGCAGATGCCTATTGCCGCGCCAGGCGGCCGGCTGGTCACGCTGGGCGCGGTGGCCGATATATCCGTAGTGAACGGCCCACAAACCATCAACCACAGTGAACGCCAGCGCGCCATCACCATCCAGGTGTCTCCAGCCGAGCAGATGCCGCTGGAGGCCGCGATGGAGTTGATTGAATCGGAGATCATTGCGCCTTTGCGTCAGGAGGGGAAGCTGGGAGGGCTCTATCAGGTTTCCCTGAGCGGCGCTGCGGATAAGCTGGTCCAGACGGCGGACGCCTTGCGCTGGAATATCCTGCTGGCGTTGGTCATCATATACTTGTTGATGGCCGCGCTATTCGAGAGTTTTCTCTATCCCTTCGTAATTATGTTCAGCGTGCCGCTGGCCGCATTAGGAGGGTTTTTGGGGCTGGCGGTGGTGAACCTGTATACCTACCAAGCCTTGGACGTGCTTACGATGCTGGGGTTTATTATTTTAGTGGGAATAGTGGTGAACAATGCGATCTTGATCGTTCATCAGTCATTGAACCACATGCGCGAGGAAGGAATGGCGCCGCGCGAGGCCATCCGGGAGTCGGTTTCGAACCGTATTCGCCCCATCTTCATGAGCGTCAGCACCTCGGTCTTCGCCATGCTTCCGTTGGTGCTGTTTCCCGGCGCCGGCTCAGAACTCTATCGCGGCCTCGGCAGCGTGGTAATAGGGGGGTTGGTTGTTTCGACTGTTTTCACTCTCTTCTTGGTGCCCGCCTTGTTTAGCCTGACGCTGGATGCCCGCTCCGCGATTACTGCTCGCTTGCATACATGGTTCCAGTAGTCTCTCGCGCACTGAGTCTCTCCTACACTGGCCCGGTGAGCGTCCCGCCCGGCGGCGGCCAGCCTCCCTCACACCGGCTTGCCACCGCCACAGGCTTCCGTTCCGGCCAGGTTCCTCGTCAACAGCAACGCAGGATAACCGGATTACGTCTCCGTATCGACGGTCAAGTGGTTCACCACGCCGAGGGACAGCACTCTCGAGCGGACCATCGTCTCGGCCAACTGCCGCTCCAGCGGATTGGCGACCACCCCTTCCAGGATGATTTTCCCGTTTTCGACAATGATGTGGATGGGCGGCAGCGCACGGTGGGCGTAGCGCGCAAAGAAGGCGTCGCCATAGATGGACCGGGCGGCGGCGAGCCGCAACTGATCGTCAAAAGGGGAGAGTGGGAGGACCTGGATCTGGTTCGCAACGCTCTGCACGCCCGGAACCGCTTCCGCAAGCCTTTGGTAGTCCTTCTTGCGCCACGGTTCGCGGACCTGCCCTTGCAGCGTGACAGCGCCGTCTTGGACGTCTCCCTCGATCCAATCGAAGACGTCGTAGAACACGTAACTGCGCATTTGCTTCGCGACGTCGTCGGCGATTTGCTGATCGGAGAGGTCAGCGGTCTCGACGGTTAAGTCGTTCTGCACGCGGGCAACCTCGTCCACGCCGAGGGCGGCCTTCTCCGCCCGCTGCTTCTCAGCAATATTGCTCACGGTTCCGGTCAAGCGGACGACGCCTTCTTCCACCATAACCTGGACATTGTCTTCACGCAGCACCTTCTGGTCCATGAGCTGATGCTGCACCTGGGTCTTGATCGTCGCATCGGAAAGGCGGGCTTGTGCCGTGCCTGGAAGCGCGGCGATTCCCAGGGCAAAAATCATGGACAGGAAAGTTGTTTTTATTCGCATGTGGTGTTTCATGGATTCCCCCTTTTTCGTTTCTCCCCACGAAGCATGGATTCCGTTTACTATTTACTTCCTCGCGAGGTCACCGGGAGTTTCTCCTGCCCCTGCGTCCCCCGCGTCTTTCTCCGGCTTGCTTTCTCATTTCGGCAAACCGTTCTTGCTGTTCCGACGTTAGGATTCGCCGGACACCCTCTTGGGTTGCCTGGCGGATTTCTTTTGTTTGTTCCCGCTTCTCCGCTCGGGAGAGGGAATTGTCCCCGCGCAAGGTCCGGGCCTGGTTTTGTTGTTGCTCGGAAAGCGACCGGATTTCAGCCGTCTGTGCCTCGGTCAAGTTCAGCTCTTCAGTTAACCTTTCCAGCCTCTGGGCAAGCCTCTGGGAGCGTTGTCCCCTTCTTTCAGCGCGGTCGCCCTCGCTTGCTTGTGACGGCTCCGCAGCCGCTATCTGACCGCCGACGGCCAGAACGCAAAACATGACCCAAAACCTGACGTAAAACCTAACGACAATGGATGAGAAGATTGTTCTTCGCTGCATTTTTCCTCCTAGGTGATTTGATTTATTTCGGCCATCCTTCATGACGATTTCCTTTCGCAAGCGGCTAAAAACTGCTTGCTCTCAAATTGCTCGTCAGGCAGATAAACCCGTTCGGGGGCGGGAAAGTTGCGTTGCCGGAAACGGGGCCTACCGTCGCCCTCATCTTTTCGACACCTGTGCGCGGCGCAATCTTGTGTGTTCAACGGACGGAAACTGGGAGTAAAATCGTCCTAGGCAGCGGAACTGCTTGCCGTTGCGGAATGCCGGGCAAGTCGGGTGTTGGATCATGCAGAGAAGACCTCTCCATGTCGAACTTTTCGAGGATCGAGCCGTGCCCCTGGGGGAGCTGGATATCTCCCTAAAGGACCGCAACTTATCGGGGGGGTCGGGGTTTAGAGACTATATGGAAGCAGTGACTGCCGGTTCCGATGCGGAAGTGATGCTTCGCGTGAAGGGCGGAGATGAAAGCTCCTTCGCCTACTTGCTCACAAAGCATCGCGACCCGGTGGTGAACTACCTGTACCGAATGGTGCAGAATGCAGCCGTCGCCGAGGAGCTGGCGCAGGAGGTGTTTCTTCGCGTTTACAGGGCCCGCGCCAGCTATGTCCCGACCGCCAAGTTTACGACTTGGCTGTACCGCATTGCGACGCATGTGGCGCTGAACTCTCTGCGCAATGGCCGCCACGCCCGGAATGAAACGCCGTTGGAAGAACTCGCCGGCGAAAAAGCGCGGGGGGTGAGGGACCCGTCGCCGACGGTGGAAGAGAACCTGGTGGCCGAGACCCGGGCATTGGAGATTCGCCGCGCGGTCCAATCGCTTCCCGACAAGCAGCGGGCGGCGGTGATTTTGCATAAGTATCAGGATCTCGATTACGGGCAGATTGCGCAATCTTTGGAGTGTTCCCAATCGGCAGTGAAGTCTCTGTTGTTCCGCGCCTATGAGACTCTGCGCGAACGGTTGGCCCATATGGCCGGAGGTAGATCATGAAATGCAAAGAAGCCGAAGGCTTCCTGATTCCCTACATGGATGAAAAGCTGGCGCCTCGCGAGCGGGCGGAGGTGGACCTCCACCTGCGTGCTTGTTCTTCCTGCGCGGAGCGGGCGAAAGGATTCACGGAAGTATCCGGACTGCTGGACGCATGGGAGGGCATCGAACCTTCTCCTTTCTTCAACGCCCGCCTGGAGCGGCGCATCGAGCAAGACGCCGTCTCGGCAGGCTGGCTGGCAGGTCTCGGGAGCGCCTTGCGAAACCTGCCGCTGGGAAGGCCGGCTTTTGCCACAGCGATGGTTGCCGTGATTTTTCTGGCGGTGGTCTTGGTGGGCTATTCACCCTCCACGGGCGAAAGCTTGGCGGGCCGGGAGCAGCAGCAGATGGTGGCCAGCATGGCTATCGAGATGGATGAGCTGGTGCCTGTCTTGGAAGATTGGGAACTGTTGAGAAATTTTGAAGTGCTGCAAGAATTGAGCATTGCGAGCGTATCACAGCCATGAGATTTATTTTTTGCTTCACCCTGCTGGTTAGTCTAGTCCCGGTTGCGGAACTCAGCGCAGGCGGACGGGGCGGAAATGCGTCCGGCCTCCATGCTCAGGCAAGGGAGAGGGGTGTTTTCCGTCTGGCTCAGCAGCGGAGACCTCGTCCAGACACCAGGCCCGGACGCCGCGCTCGGGAGCCTATGCCCCCCCGGTTGTTGGAGAGGCTGCGAAGGCTTCCTCCGAAGGAGCAGGAGAAAGTGCTCCGGAACAACGAGCGATTCCAGCGGCTCCCCAAGGAACGGAAAGAACAGTTGCTGGAGCGGTTGCACCGCTTTCAAGCGCTATCTCCCGAGCAGAGGGAGCGAATCGAGCAGCGGTACGAAAATTTTCGCAGGCTCACGCCGGACCAGCGCCGCAGGGCCCGGGAAATCTACAGCCAGCATTGGCGCGGCCTCCCGGCAGAACGCCGCCAGGCTGTGATCCAGGAGTTTCGCCGCCTCCAGAGAATGTCTCCCGAAGAACGCAAAACCTACATCGCCCGGCCTGGGTTCCAACGCCGCTTCAACCCGGAAGAGCGGAAACTTCTCAACGACCTCAGCGCGTTGCCTGTCGGCGGGCCCCGCCCCCGCAGACGGTAAGATTCTTTCGCTTTCCTGTCCCGATTCCTGTTTTTTCTCAGCAGACAAGGTAGAAACACAAGCAAGAACGTTCTTGGCACTTTCCAGGAAGAAAAGCTTTTGTGTGCCCACTTTTGCGATTCAGCCCGCTATAATCTTGCCGGGCAGGGGAAATGAGGTGACGGGCATAAACAGCGCGGAAGCCAGAGACCTTTGCCGCAGTCTGTTGCTGGAAACACTGCGCTACCTTGCGGTCGGTCCGCGGCTGCGGGAGGCGCTCCGTCGCCGCAACGGTGTTTTGGAGATAGCCGGGGAAAGTTATCCCGAGCGACGGTTCCAGAGCATTCGAGTAGTTTCTTTCGGCAAGGTTGCCCGGGAGATGGCTGCGGTTGCGGCAGAATTACTTGCCGGTGCCGGCCTCCGCGGCATTGTCGTAGCTCCCGATTCGGCGCCGCTTCCAGGCGGTCGCGATCCGGCATTCGAGGCTTTTCAGGGAGGTCACCCCTATCCCAATGCGCAAAGCTGCCGGGCTGCCGAAGCGACCCTGGCGCTTCTCGAAAACTGTTCGCGGGACGATCTGGTCCTTTTCCTGATCTCAGGAGGCGGCTCTGCGCTGCTGGAGAAATCGCTCTATCCGTCGGTTTCTGCCGAGGACCTCCGAAGATTTCATGAAGTTCTCGTCACTTGCGGGGCGACAATCTACGAGACCAACGTGCTTCGCAAGCATTTTTCGGCGGTGAAGGGCGGGCGGCTGGCCGAGCAAGCTGCCCCGGCGATCCAGGCGACCCTCTACGTCTCCGATGTTCCCGACCATCTGCCCTCGACGGTCGCTTCCGGTCCCACCATGCCGGATGAATCCACGGCAGAGGATTGCCGCCGCATTGCGGCCTCCTACGATCTGCTCCCGAAGTTTCCCGGCTCAATCCGCGCCGTGTTTGAGTCCGGGGAGATTGCCGAGACTCCCAAACCGGGGCACCCTGTTTTTGCGCGGAGCAGTTATTATTGTTTGCTGTCGAACCGGGAAGGCGTGGGGAAACTCGTAGAACTCGCCCGGGCAAAGGGCCTGGGGGCGGAGACGGATGTCAGTTGCGATGACTGGGAATTCCGCAAGGCTGCGGATTATCTGCTGGCGCGTCTGGGAGCCTTGAGACGGCAGCATCCTGGCCGTCCAGTGGTTGTAGTGAGCGGAGGGGAGTTGAGCTGCCCGGTTTCGGGAGAAGGCGTGGGCGGCCGGAACCAGGCGTTTGTCCTGGATTGCGTCGCCAAGATTGCGGGACAGCCCATTGTCGTTCTGAGCGCAGGCACGGACGGCATCGACGGCAACAGCCCGGCCTGCGGAGCCATCGCCGACGGCGACAGCGCCGGGCGCGCGGCTAGGCTGGGGTTGGACCCGGAAAGTTTTTTGCGGGAAGGGAATTCCTACCGCTTTTTCGAGAAGCTAGGGGACGCGGTGGTGACGGGCCCCACGGGAACCAATGTCCGCGACCTGCGGATATTGATGGCGTATTCGTGAAGGGTGCAGGGAAGCGCAGCGCTTTATTTATTATGCAGTATTCGTTTTTCCGGCCGGGCGACCGATGATGGAAATCTCCGCCGTCATCATCACGCTCAACGAGGAGCGCCGCTTGGCGCGCGCCCTGGAGTCTCTGTCGGTGGCGGACGAGGTGCTGGTGGTCGATTGCGGCAGCACGGATGGGACGCTCGAAATTGCCAGCCGCCACGGGGCGCGTCTGCTCTCGCACCCGTGGGAGGGTTACACCCGGCAGAAAAATTACGCTGCGTCCCAGGCTGCCTATCCTTGGATTCTCAGCCTCGATGCCGACGAGGCGCTCAGCCCGGAATTGGCTGAGGAGCTGCTGCAACTCAAGCAGAAGGGTCCGGGGGAAGCGGCGGGATTTTTGATGCCGCGAGTGGCCCGTTACCTGGGGCGCTGGATTCGCCATTCCGGCTGGTATCCGGATTTCAAGTTGCGGCTCTACGACCGTCGGCGGGGACAATGGGCCGGCGACTACGTGCATGAGCATGTGGAGGTGCAGGGGCAGACGAGGAAACTCAAGGGAGACCTGCGGCACTATACATGCGATTCGCTCGGCGAACATCTCCAAACGCTGGACCGCTACACTACGCTGGCGGCCCAGGAGGTGTTGGATCAAGCAAGTGCTGGAGAGGGTCGTGCTAGCTGGGTGCTGCCCCGTTTGGCGGCGATGCCTCCCTGGAAGTTTCTGGAGTCTTATCTGCTTCGGCAAGGCTTTCGGGACGGTTTCCCGGGACTGGTGATTGCGGGCATGGCCGCTTTCTATGTTTTCCTGAAGTATGCGAAACTCTGGCAGATGGTCCACGGGGGACGGAGGCAGGAATGAAAGGGTAAAGAATAGAGTTGAAGATACTACACCTGGACACCGGCAAAGAATGGCGCGGTGGACAGCAACAACTTTTCTGGCTGATGGAAGGACTGCGGGACCTCGGCCATGAACAGTTGCTGCTGGCGCCGGGCAGTTCCCCCTTGGCGGAGCGGACGCGCAAAGCAGGGCTGGAGGTTGAGGAACTGTCTCCGCAAGCCATGTCTTTTGCGAACCTTCGGGGTCTCCGTCAGAAGGCCGCCCGGTTTGATCTGCTGCATGCGCATGATGCCCGCGGACATTCGCTGGCGTGGCTGGCAGGCATCGGCAGAAGCAAAAAGTCCTGGCCCCGTCTGGTTGTAGCCCGGCGAGTGGCCTATCCGATTAGGTTTTTTGGCCGTCTCAAGTACGCCGCCGCCGACGCTTATATCGCCGTTTCGAGGTATGTCCGCCAGCAGCTTTGCCAGGCCGGCGTGCCGGAGGAAAAGATTCACGTGGTTCTGGACGGGGTGAAGCCTCCCCGGTTGCCCGTAGGTTCCGGGAATCGCAGCGATCTGCGCCGCCGCTTTGGAGTGGGGAAGCAAACCTTTCTGATCGGAACCTTGGCGACGATAGCTCCCGAAAAACTTCTGCAGGATGGCGTGGACCTGCTGACGAATCTGCCTTCCACAATGCAGCTTTGGCTCGGAACTCCGGGGCTCGGTCTTCCAGCGCCGGACGCAGACCAGCAAGCCGCCGAAAAAGCCCTTCTCGAATACGCCAGGAAGCGCGGCGTGGAAAAACGCTTTCAGATTGTCCGGCTTGGCGAGGAGATGAGTGCATTTCTCGGGTCGCTGGACCTGTTTTTGTACTTGAGTAAATCTGAGGGGCTAGGTTCGGCGATTCTGCTGGCGATGGCATACAACCTGCCCGTTGTCGCCAGCAGCGTGGGGGGCA
>JADFGZ010000332.1 GCA_022567475.1 Acidobacteriota bacterium
TTCCGACTTCTGGCTCCTGACTTCTATCTTCTGACTCCTTGTTCGACTAATAATTCAGCGACAACAACTTCAACCGCATATAGCCGCCCGGCGGCTCGGTCATATCGGTGTTGTATTGAATCTGCAAAGTTCCGCCGCCCGCGGTGGTAAACGAGGGACTACCCAGGCCCCCGGGGCAAGTTGTGGTATTAGCGACGAAGATACCACCGTTAATGACTCCGGTGCCGCCGCCGGTAATGCTTATCGAACCTGTCCCGATTACATAGATGATCCCGTTGAAGTCAGGATATCCGTTCAGGGTCAGGTCGCCGGTAACCAGCAAGATGCCGGCGGCTGGGAAGTCATTGACGGCCGATAAGTTTGCATCTCCATCGATCACATTGATGATAGGATCGGCCACAGTCCCCGGTTCAGTGAAATCATTGGTCGTCCCGGTGTAGAGATAGTCTGCGGCTTCCGTTATCGTGTTGACAATCGAGATAAGGCCATCGCAGTCCGAATAGAGGTCGTGCAAATCTCCGCTCACGTTCTGGATGTCCGCCGGAGGTCCGGCGCCGCCTTCGCCGGGATAGTCATCCTGCTTCTGCTTCGGAATGCTATTCCTGATCTGGTTGGCATCCCCGTTATTAATTGTGCCGATAGCCGGACCACTGTCTCCCTGAGCGCCTCCATCGACCCCCGAAATAAAGGAGCCGCTCGAGTTGGGCCCGTCAAACGTGGGGTTAGGCCCGTCCAGCGTCAGCGGCCCCGGAAGAGGCGGCAGCATTCCGTAGGAGGCTACTTGGCGGATGAACCTGCGCGCGCCGCCCTGATCGATGGACAATGCCGTCAGGATATACACGGGAGCAAAGTCAGGGACACATTGAGGTAAACCTACGGGGGCCAGCATAAGGTTCTCCCCGTCATAGCAGACCCAGATGGTGTCGTCCAGACCGGCCAGAACACCCGGAGTCACCAAGTTTCGGTTCAGCTTTCTTTGCGTGGCCACCACGGCCTTTGTCCACACATAGGGCACCTGTCCCGCATCTTGAACGGTGGGCACAAAGTTTCGCGTGAGTGTCAGCGCGCGCTGTGGATCTTCACAATTTATATCACCAACAGGAGTAGTGAAGGTGCAGCCGTCTTGCGAGGGGTCAATGGCGCCGTTCAAGATGTAGGTGGCCGTGTTTGTGTCGGCGGGAGCGGGAATTTGAATGGCTGGGAGAGCATCCGGCCCCATCCGGCCCCGGATTTCCTCCAGCCCGCCCCTCGAGGCATAAAAAGCGCGCTCAGAGCTTCTGAAGTTGGCGTGGATGAGAGTTTCCGTCGAGGAGGAGAGCATCAAAGCAAAGCCGACGGAGGTGAGAACCCCCATCGCCAGCAAGGCAATAATTAATGCGATGCCCCGCTCCCGGTTTCGCCGGGCTGGCTGCTGATTGAGCAATTGCTTGTTCGTCATGGTAGTCCCTCCTGGTTGACCCTGACAGGCAAGAATGCCTGTTCTACTTATCTCATTTGCACGGCCCGCACATTGGCGGGAAGAAAGTTGGCGCCAGCAGGAAGGGGAGACAGCTGGGCCGCGACTGTAACGGTCTTGATGCCATTGGCGTTCTGGTAGATGTTCCACCGGACATCATATCTGCCGATGTTGACCCGGACATTGCCGTTCGGGTTAACCGGGGTCGGCGCGACGCCGTAAATCCGGGCGTATCCGGGCGCGACCACTCCCTGTGCCACCGTGAAATCGATATTGCCGTTGGCGTCGAGCGGCGCTCCCGAGCCCACCAGGTCGGCTGTATTGAGGTCCGTCACGTTGACTACGATGGGAGCATTCAGTCCCGGATTGTCGCTGCCGTCGGTGAAGGTGACCACCCCCGGAGGCTGGGCGAGTATCTGCTCCAACTGCCGCAAGGCCACAAAAGTCGCCGTCGTGTCGACGCGCGTGCGGTAGTCATTTTGTGTCGCGAAGGGAACCACCATAGCCAAGCCCATGACCCCGACGCTCAGTATCACGATGGCAAACAGGACCTCCATCAAGGTGAAGCCGCGCGATCGCTTTCGCCGGGACCATTTTTGCCGTTCGATCGGTTGTGCACCGTGTTCAAACATACGCGTCCTCGCTTACGGAATCGGGGCTCACTGATCCGGGTTCACTCGATGAGCCAGCCCGAACAGCTCGACATTCCGGAAAATTCCTGTAGCCGGGTCCCTCACCTGCGTCTGCACCTGCAAGTTGATCATCACCACCCGTGTGTTCCGGGGCGCGGGAAGAGTGCTGTTTACCTGCGGCATGGTGGGACATCCTCCCGCGCCTCCCGGCGGAGCACAAAAAGTAAAGATCGGAACGCCCAGAGTGCAGTTCATCACATTTCCCAGATACAGCTCAAAAACGGGAGCCGCCGCCCCGCCCCCGACGGGCTTCGGCAACTCGCTGCGCATCAGTGCCGGCGCAGTCAAATTGGCGTTGACCGGCAAGCCGGCGCAGCCGCCAACGGCTCCCCCAGCCGGGATTTGAAGCTGATAATTAAAAACTTGCACCACTCCGTCATTGTCCGTATCGGCCTCGAACATAACGGCGTAGGGAGTTGTCGCCGTAATGCCACCCGCTACGAACTGGCTGTTGAGGTCAGTAAGACCCAAGCCGGATGGGTAGCTGTTGGGCGCCGGATATCCCGCCAGGCGAAGCTCCTGCACCAACAGGCTCACCGATTCCCGTGTCATTGCGGTTGTCTCCTCAATGGTGGCGGTGGCGACAGAGCGCGCCTGGGTTTGGCTGAGCAGTTGGAAAACGCTGGCCGTAATGATCAGCATCACAGCCATGGATACCATCACTTCCATCAATGAGAAGCCTTTTTCTTCGGAACCCATTGTTTTCTCGCTCCCTCGTGAATTATCGCCAGGTGGCCCCGTCAAATCGCCAGCTGCGAGTGCGGCCTGCGCTGGACACGGTAACGGCATAAGTCATTCCAAATCCGGTCAGATAAATTATTTCGGCCGTTGTAGGCGCGGTTTTGGTTCCCCGGGGAGTAAAAGTAACCGCGAAGGGCGCAGTCACTGGCACCGGAGGAGCAGGAAAAGGCATACCAGCCGGGGCTGGTCCTACGTTGGTGAGCGTTACACCGACAGGCAGGACGATAAAAGCGGTGTTGGCCTCGTTTGGGTCGACCGCCACATTGCAATTGGCATCCACCCTAAGCGTAGTTGCTCCCAAAAATATGTCTGAAAAAGTGCAAGCGTTGGTGCCCTGCCGGATGGCCACATACCGCGCCATCTGGATCATGCGGTTTACATTGGAGACCGCGCCTCCAAGCCGGTAAGAGCGCACAGAGGTTTGGATCGCAGGAATTGAAAAGGCAAGCGTAACCATTAGGATGGCAACCACAATGGTAACCTCCAGAAGGCTGAAGCCCTTTTCTGCTTCGCGCCGGGAAGCCATTTGCCGATGCTCGGGGAGGAAATTAGAGGCCAGCATGTTACCCCTCCTGGTGCCTGTGCGGGGCGGAAAACCGCCACGCCTTACAGCTAGTACTATGTAACCGACGGAAAAGCCCGTCAATGAATAAATGGTCCCAAAACTTACAGTACTACAGTACTGCTTCTTCATCCCCCCACTTTTGCTTATTTCTGTGAGGCCATTTTTCGGACATACTCAACCGCGCGATGCATAGTCGTGCAGCCGGTTGCCTCCCCTACTCCCAACTTGGAAGGAGGCCCACCTCTTCGTACTTTACACGAGTGCTCACCATCCAGCCAGACTTGTATCATTTTCAAAACTGGAGCTCAGTGCTACTTCAGTGACCCCCTCCAAACGCGTCGTTCACCAGTCGTTCATTCATTTCTAGTTTGGCTTTTTAGCTCACAGGATAAGCCAGGGCAGCTTTGTTAAGCAGGCCTGCTCCGCGTGAGTGAAGACGCGCACGACTCTGTTCTTCTTTTTTGCCGCATGAACGGCCTGGACGGCGATGAAACCTATATGATATAAGCTTCTAAGATCGCCACAACCGCAAAGGAATCATTGAATGAAGACATTATTGTTCTGCATGCTAGTTCTGTCATTGTCGGCGACTGCCACCGCCGGAGAAATTCAGGGGCATATTCGGAACGCGCAAGGCGCGGCGATCTCCGGGGCAAAGATCACGGTTACCAACCAGCAGGAGGACGCTCGCTGGGAAGCCGTCACGGGGGAGGAGGGCGACTATACGGTCACGGGCCTCGTCCCGGGTTTTTACACTGTGACGGTCTCGGCTGCTTCCCAGCAGGCATCGCTGCGGCAGGAGGTCTCGATCACGGGAGCGTCCGGCTCGGCCCGGGCTGACTTCCAATTCCCGCCGGCCCAGGCGCCGGCTGCCTCCGCGGCGGAGGAGCTGAACCCGAACATCTTTGTATACCGTATTGACCTGAACAGCATCCGGGTTCTTTTCTCGATTCGGCGCGGCCCCAATCCGCAATACATCCCGGAATTTCAGCCGGAGCAGAACTATTTTGGCGCTTTGTTTGGAGCCCCCGTGCAGCAGTTTGAAGTGATCCGCCCCCGCCCGCTGGCAGCAGCCTGGCGGGGCACGGTTTTCGGGATGCACCAAAACAGCGTTCTCAACGTCAGAAACTTTTTCAACGTGGGCCCGCTGCGCCCTTCGCGCTCGAG
>JADFGZ010000333.1 GCA_022567475.1 Acidobacteriota bacterium
CCGAACCGCCGCAGGGCGGGCGCCCTGTTGCGCTGAAACATTTTCTCCCAGCCTACTCCGCGCTTCCTGCAGCGCATCGGACAATTGCTCCTGTCTACCCAGCGGCCAGAGCACCGAAAGCGCCACTAGAATTGTCGCCACTGTCCCCGCGGCCCAGTGCGTCCAGTCTCCTGCGCGGGCCGGCGCGAATCGGATCGCTGAAGCATTAACTACACTCGCGCGCTCACGGAATGCACGGCGGAGCGCCGCCTCGATAAGCGGCGGCGCTTGCTGATCTCCGGCGCTCTCCGCCACTGCTTGCAGACCCGCAGTCACTGCCCGTTCGCCTGCAAGGCGCGCAGCGCATTGCGGACATATCTTGGCATGTGCCAGCGCACGGTCGCATGTTGCGGCGTCCAGCGGTTGGTTGCGCGCCAGATCGTTGACAATCAATTCAAACCGGTGACAGTTCATGCGAAGCACCTCTTTGGCTTGATCCTGTGTAATGCCGGCCCGAATGGCTTGGCGTCACTCAGCCGCTCAGCCAGCAAGGCGCGTCCCCGATGGAGGCGCGAACGGATGGTGCCCACCCGGCAACCAACGACAGCGGATGCCTCTCCGTATTCCATCTCATGCAGATCGCACAGTACAACAACCTCACGGTAACGAGCCGGCAGGGCCAGCACCGCCCGGCGCACAGACTCGATCCTTTCATGCCGCGTCAGATCGCCGAGGGGATCATTCCGCACGATCAGAGGCTCCGGCACGCGTGAGCCATATTCTTCTAACCCATCCACCATTGAAATCGAAGCTCTCTTCCCCTCTAGATAACGCAAAACATGATTCCGGGCAATTCCGTACAGGTACGCTTTGAGCGAACCCCTCGCGGGGACGTACTCGGAAGCCTTGCGCATCAACACAAAAAAGACCTCCTGGGTGACATCCTCCGCAACCGCTTCGGATCCGCTGATCTGCAGGGCGAAGCGATATAGCCCACCCTGCCGCCTCCGGTACAGAGTTGTAAATGCCTCCTCGTCACCGGACATCATCCGCTGCAACAACTCATTGTCGTCGAAATCTGTATATGCGCTCATGAAGAATCTATCTTCGTTGGATGCCATAAGTGATTCCTGCGGCACAGGCAAATAGTTCCAAAATATTCGATTGACGGGACCAGAAACCGGGAAAACGTATTCTCACTGCAGTTTGGATGGTCCGGTGAAAACGGTCAGGCGGTCAACTGCTCAGCTAGCACACGGCCAGGCACTAGCTCCAGGATTGAGGTAGAGACCCCGCCGGTTTTGAAATGTTGGTGGAAGATCACACGAGGGGAGAAGGGAAAGCAATTGTTGGAGGGGGTTCCTGGGCCTATAGCCGAGCGCCGAGGGCGGTCGAGGCGGACAATTCTCAGATTACTCCTCAGTAGTCGCCTTTCGTTTACTAATCCGGTGGCGTCTTTCTGTGTTTTTCAACAGGGTGGAAAGCAATCTAACTTTTCACCGAAACTCAGGAGTCTTTGACCGGAGCGTCTCCTGCAACAAGACCCACAAGGTCTATGAAAGCGCTCTGTAAGAAAGCAACCTCTCCTGGACTTCAAATCGCCGCCCATTGAAAGCAGATTTTTGGTGTTGCCCCTATGGTTGCACGAGCCATTTCAGCGCGACCAACAACCCTCCTGCCAGCTCACGTGGCTTTTCAATATGCCCTTGATGGGTCACAGGGAGATCGAAGACCAGTACCCGGATCGGAATATCGGGGTTTTCCTTGCGGAACTCTTCGGCGACCCGAAGTTCTCTGGACATTGCCGGATCCTCCGGGTTCCAGTGGCCGTCATCCAGCTTCCCCACCGTCCAGATCATCCTCCTGTATCCGGTAACTGGTGAGCGCGTGGTGGAAAACAAATCCGCAATCACCTCGTCCGGCTTGATGCCCAGCTCATTGCCCTCAAGGGTCTGCTGGATTTGCGCGGCGACATGATCGCGGAGGTTGGCGGCGCTATTGTGCTCGATATCCTGCAAGGGTTGTTTGAACAGTGGCTTGCGGCGTTGCACCAGACCGATCCAGTGTTGGGCCATCTCCAATCTCGAATCGTCCGGGTCCCAAACCGGGCTCAGAGGACCGAGATAGCCGCCCGCGTAGCCACTCGCCGGGCGTGGTCGCAGTTCCCAAACGTCGAGATAGTCATCAGCGGTTCTGGGTCCTCGGAACTCCTGCATCGCGTTCAGACCGGCCGGTCCCCCCGTGGCCCAGCCGAGCGAAAGGCCCTGCATGCGTCCCTCCAGGCTGGAGTCCTTCAAAATGAACTGGAGTTCGCCTCCGGTGGAATGGCCGACGAGGACAACGGGGCCGGAAGTTACCGTCTCCACCAGCTTCTTCACCCCCTCGGCGACGAGCCGGAATGTATAGACCGCATTCCGGATCTTGACCTCTTCAGGGCCGACATCGCGGTCCAATACGTAACCGGGAATTCGCTTTTCGTATTCCTCTTCCGTCCAGCCCCCATGTCGATAGTTGCCTGGAATCGTTACCAGCAGCACCGGAATCTTCTGCGCCAAGTACTGCCCCAATCCCGCACGGTTCAACGGATCCACAAAAAACTGATACCAGTTTCCGGCGCCGCCGTGAATGATCACGAGCGTAGGCATGCCGGGCAGCGGATCATTCGGGATCAGATGAAGTCCTGGAATGTCCCAGTCCAGGTTGTACATGCTGTAGCGTACCTCGTGCCACTTAGCCCGGTAGCCCAGTTTATCTGCCGGAAGAACTTCCAGTTTCCGGGGATCGAACGCACCGCCAGGCGCCTCATCCGCCAGTTTCTTGACCTGTGATCCGCCATCCGGAAGGTCCCAGCCGAGCTGTTCAAACAATGCTGCAGAGACTGTATGGTAGGGCCGATCCTGCTCCAGCATCTTTAAGATGGTCTCTTCTGGCGCAGTTTGCGCACCCACCGCCCATACTGCCGTAAGCAAGAACGCCAATCCCACCCACAGATTCACTTTAAGTTTCCGCATGAGATTTTCTCCCTGCTAATCTGGACTCTTGCAGCCTAAAAAGGCATGCAAGCCGGAATTAACTTTTTGCAGTTCTGACAGTCGAAAATATACACCCATTTGCGATTAACCGAACTGGCTTTTTCTCCGGGAGTGTCATCGGCCCTGAACCGCACCTCCCGAAGCCCTTGCGACCCGTTCCGCGCTCGAAGGAGAACAGATTACGCCTTGGGCACATCGTTCTCCCGCAAAGTCTTTAGCGTTGACCGGACGTGCCTTGGTGCAGTGGGTTGTTGCTGCAACCACTTGGTTTGAACGGAGGTTAGGCGCATTTTTCCGAATAGGTCCTCACTAGTCGCCTAGCGTTTACCTATCCTCGGCCAGTGGTTGACTAATGCCCAAACCGCCAATTGCCCACTGCGGGGTACGCCGGAGAGCGTACTTAGTCCCAGAAATATTTCAGGAATATTTTTTCGCTGTGAAACCCCATGACTCGCAGGGGGGTGCTCTGGACGCTCCCATACCCCTTAATTTGGGGAGCTGTGGACCATCCCGCGCATCAGGGTGTGTTCCCTACGGTTCGAGACCAGTGGAGCTATGGGCACCATGGCGATCTCAGTTCGGCTTGCCCTTCGCTAGGAGATGGTTGAGTATCTTGGTGGTGGTCTCTCGGATCGTATGATCAAAAGGACTCTGAGACCGTAGGAAACTCTCGGCCGCAGGGCGGTCGCGGCACGGACATGGTAGACAGCAACGAGAGAACTGCTCTGGTACAAAAGGCACAGGTGAAAAAGTGACCTTCGGGCGATTGTGTGATTTCTGAGATTCGGTAGACTGAGACAAATACATTTCACCTTGATCCACAAAAGGGGCTGGCACCGCTCGCCAGCCCTCCTTTCAAACTAAAGCCGAAAACAGGAAATTCTAACATCCCCACCGGCCTGGCTTCCCTTTCCCCTAGAGCGTTTTCACATGCCTCCAGGCAGGCTGCCAGGGAGACACATTAAAAGACGGCATAGGGGGTAGGCATCTCAACCGGTCAGCAAACTGTGACCACTACAGAATTTTGATTTTTGTCTCCTGCCCTGGGTGTCGTTCTCAGCCATTATTTGCCGCAAACATCCAGTACTCCGAATCGAGGCTGTCAGAAGCTTGTGGGGAGATTTGTGGGGACTCCCTGCATTGATGGAGTGTTACCGAGTGTATGCACCCTCTGATTAAACCGTTGAAAATACTACTCAGTAGCACTTGGTGGCACTCTGTGTAAGTTGTTGATTCCCCATGCACCGATGACTCCGGAACCAAAGGTCGCAGGTTCGAATCCTGTCAGGCGCGCCATTCTTTTGTTTTTGCCCTTTTGAAGATCAGGTCGAACGGTTTTCTGTAGGTGGGATAAAGACTTGTGCCATCTATGGAGCAGTTCGAAAGCACGATTTTCAGCAATTTGCCTTGTTCAGCGGGATTCTGCCTAAGATAAAGAAAATAAGCTTTGTTTGCGAGTTCTATAATCCTGCTGGCGGTGAGAGCCCGATCCGGGGTTGCCTCTTTTAGGCCATTTAACGCCAGTAAAATTTGCTGTTCTTCCTGTTGCCACTCGCTCGATTTTCTCAACCAAAGATTTTCCGAAATCATTCC
>JADFGZ010000334.1 GCA_022567475.1 Acidobacteriota bacterium
AAATCTCAATTTTGCCATTTCCAGCTCGCAGCATCACAAGGGGTCGCCTGAGTCGCTTTTCTATTAAATGCAAATCAAGGAACATCTACAGATCACCGGGACGGCCCTGAAAGGCTGGCTGACCGCCCAAGCCTACGATGCACTGGCTGTGGGACTGCTTTGGCTGGTTGGATTGCTAGTCCTTGGTGTTCCGCTCGCACCCTTGTGGGCATTGCTCGGGGCCCTCTTCCAATTTATCCCTGTCATCGGAACGGTGTTAGCACTGGTGGGACCTGTAACGGCCGCGGCGATCAGCGGCGAGTTGGAAAGCATGCTGTACGTGGTGATCCTCTATGTCCTGATTGCCGCGATAGACGGCTTGCTGCTGCAGCCCTATATGATCAAGCGAACTGTTCGAGTCCCGATATGGGCTTCGATACTCACTCCCCTGATGTTGGGGATCTTCCTGAATGTTTGGGGAATCTTGCTGTCGATCCCCCTGCTTGCAGTGATCTATGCGTATCGCGCGCATTACCGAGGAAGGTCCAGTTGATTTCCGTTAGGGGATGTGGGATGGACAGAATGAACGACACACTGCCTTCCAGGTGTGAGGTGGGGATGTTCCTGATAGAGGTGGGGGTGAGCGGTCAAGCTGAGGAGATAGGCTTTTCCAATTATTAATTCCCCGTCGGCACCCTCTGCTTCAACTCTTCAAACCAGTTCAGGACGACGTTGATCTGCGTCGCTTCCGATTCCTTCTCGCCTGCCTTGAGCATCACGAACCGCTGGCCATCTGGTGTCCGTCGTAGTATGCACGAGACACGGAACTCCTTTCGTACCGTCCCCTGAAAAGCAGCCTGGGTTTGCCCACGGTGAATGTCGGCTGAGTACTGATGTCAACAGCCATCATCTGGTCGCTGTTGCGGTAGTACAGCTCCTGCCCGCTGGGCGACCAAACCGGTTCTGTGCCGCCTCCGGTGGAAATCTGCCACTTTCCGCCGGGGCCAGGAAACGGCTGCACGTAGATCTCGAACCGGCCGGATTCATCGGAGACATAGGCCAGCCAGCGACCGTCCGGCGAGAACACCGCAGGGCCTTCACTAAATTGCGTCTGGAGGAAAGGCTGCGGCTTGCGCTCACCCTCCAGCGGCAGCACCAGATGTCAACGCCGGTGGTGGGATAAAGTTTCTGTAAGGCCAGCCCCTGTGACGGGGGTGCTAGTTAATTCTGATTTCTGGAATAACCCTACTCCTCCTTGCCTTCCCTCTCCGGAGTTCCTAGAACGCCTCGGGGACGTGGAATGTCAGGATTGAGTTGAGGGTCTTGTCCGTCACGATGACGCTCTGATTCTTGATGTCAAGAGCCACCCCCCGAGTATCCTTCAGGATGCCAAGGCCGATGGTCCATCGGGGAGCGACTTCTCCGTCATCGTAAATGCTCCATACGCCGACGAAGTCCCCTGTCTCGTGTCGTCCTCCCCCCCCGCCGACTTTAGCGAAAATCATCCCGCTCGCCGGATCGACCGCCAAGAGGCCAGTCCTTCTCCGGCCCTCATCCTGAGGTATGGTGATTACTCTGAGGGGTTTGGCCTTTCCTGAGGCGGTGCGGTCATAGATGTGGAGTCCGGGGCCTCCGGAGACGATCAACAGATTGTGAACCGGGTCCACGGCGACCCGGCCCGGAGTCGTGTCGGTCTCCAGAATTCGGATGGGCGCCACGTCTCCATCGGCCTCCCGCGGAAAGACCAAGATTCGGTTATCGCCGTGTCGTCCGGGAACGAAGATTTCCCCGTGGACCGGGTCCACTGCCAGGGCATGTGTATTTTTCAACTGCGTGCTGGGTCCCATGATCTTGCGGATGGGAGCCACGTTTCCGTCGGCATCCCCGGCGAACGTCAGGATCGCAAAAGCAAAGAACTGCGGCACGATGATCTCATCGTGGATCGGATCATAGGCCATGTCGTGCATCGTGCGGGTGAACAGCGTGTTTTGTCCGGCAATTTCCCTCGTCGGTTTTGCTCCACCATCCGCCAACCTGGCGAATGCCGCAACCTGCGGATGGCCCACTCAGTTTGCGACGAGAATTTCTTCTCGTTTGCTGTCATACGCCACCGTATGCGCGTTGCTGAGCATCGGCGACGGGGCGTCCACCGGCCCGCTGCGGATCACCCGTTTCGGGACCACATCTCCGTCCGCGTCGATAGGAAACACCGTCGCCGCGTGACTGCCAAAATTAGCGACCCAAAGCTCGTTGTTTTCCAGGTCCAGAGCCAACCCCGTAGGGTTCTTGACCATGGTCTTGGGTCCCTTGATTACGCGGATGGGAGCGACATCGCCATTCGCATCCGCACGGAAGACGATGACGGAGTCGCCGGTGTCATTCGCGACAAACAACTCGCCCCGGTCCGGATGCACTGCCAGCGACGTGGGCCAGTCCAGCTGAGTCTTCGGGCCCTGGATCACACGCAACGGGGGCGTATCTCCCTCGGCATTCTTAGGGTAAACGGTGATCGAGGGAGGATGAATCATGCCCGAGCCGGGGAATGCACGGGCGCGCCCCACGGGAAAATCCGTGCGGTTGTGACGGTCATCTCCTCCTCCCCCTTCCGAGAGAGGCGGGCGGTCATTGTTCGTGCCCCAATTGGAAACGAAGATCTCATTCTTGTTCGTGTCCAGGGCAATGCCGTGAGGATCGGCCATCAGAGTCCTTCTCCCCTGGAGAATCCGGACGGGGCTGTCCTCGTCCTGGGCGTCTTTCTTAAAGACCACGACGGCGTGATCGTCCTGGATGGTGAAGAACAACTCCTGTTCCTGCTCGTCGGCGACGATGGCGAACGTGGTGTGGGGAGTCCTGAGCTTGCGTTTCGGCACCGCGTTGCCCGTGGCGTCGCGGCCAAAGACGGGCATCCAGTTCATCGTGTCGTTGTTGACGCCGTAAATGTCGCCGGTGGCAGGATCAATGTAGACGCTGCAGGCATATTCGAGAAAGCTCGCCGGTCCTCCGATCATGCGCTTGGGCTCGCTCATCGCCGCCGTGGGAGGTGTATTCTCCAGCCGGTCGTAGACGAGAAGCTTGGAGAGGTTCTCCTCCGCAAGGACCACTTCGTTGCGGATGGGGTCCACCGCGATGCCGGCATAGGCGAAATGCGGATCGGTAACCGTGCGGACGGGCGGCCTGCTCGCCACCGCCGCCTGCTCTGCTTCACTCGGCCTGGGCGGGGCCATCGCCGCTGCGCCGGAACCCGATTGCTGTTGCAAAGCAGCCACCAGCATAGTGCTGGAGCTGGCGGGAACCGTCTGGCGCATTTCTCCATCCATATGTTCCCCGTCCATCTGCGGCAGCGTTTCCCTGGAGACGGGCCGGTCGTAGCCAAAAGCCCGCGTCCCCAACTTGCCTTCCTGGCTGCCGCCGGAAAGAACGAACCCTGCGGCCACTGCCAGTGTGAGAATGCCGAGGATGCCAAGAATGACTAACCGACCTGCCTTACGTTGAGAAGTCGTCGCTCGAACTCTGCTGGGGGCCATGAGTAGCCCTCCTTTCCAAGGTAACTTCGATTGTCAATATTCAATATTCAATGCCGCTCAGAATTGTATGCCAACCGGCCTGCCGATACAATCGCAGATCGCAATGGACTATTTGGGTAGCATCGCATTGGGTAGCATCCTCGCTCGCTATGCGGCTCGCTATGTGGCTCGCGATAAGGTCCAGGACTATTTTTGTGTGATCTGCATAATTTCGTTGATGGAAAGCGTGGGCATACCCGTGGCTGGCCCGCTGTAAGTAGCGGTGATCGTGAAGCGGCGGCCGCTTACGTCCGCCGAATACGTGTAACCCTGGCGTCCTCGCGCCGGGTCGATCAGCAGGTTTCCGCTGGAATGCAGTTCCCCGAGAGTGACATAGCGTCCGTTGAGCGCCATGAAGGTACGCTCGGCCTGGGCCATTGTATTTAGATCGTTCTTCACCCCAACAATGTCAATCGCAGCTCGGGGATTGTCAGTCCCCACCACGGTGACTCCGCTGCTCCCGGTGAAGTAGGAGCGATACATGAAGAGGCCGATGGCCACGACCAGCACCAAACCCAATAAGCTCACCACGCCACGCATGGCTTCTTCTCCTCAGAAAAAGAATCAATCCTCTGGAATCGCCGCCATCCCGCCCGAACCCGGCAGCCATGGCGAATGTTTTTTTCGCCGTGGGTTCGTAAATTCAATCCGAGCCTGCCTGCGGTCCAGAGGACCTTCGCCTTGCGGCCCAAAGCCTACAGGCGACGGGTCGGTCCGGCGGGCCGCGCGCGCCGGGTAGCCACGGTAAATTGTATGCCTAACCGGCCTGCCGATTCAATCGCAGATCAGCATGGACTGTTTGGGAAAATCTCCATATGGTTGCGCCCGCCTGATTGGATATGGCGGTGAGAGATTACACGAGGGGAGAGAGCAGATCAACTGGCGCATCAATCCCGACTCAGCCCCACTGAAGCGCTTTTGTCGCCCAAAAAAAGAGGAAGGCAGGAGACAGAGCCGCACGCGCCTGTCCCGAGCGAAGCCGAGGGATCAGCAAGCGGTTCAGCAAACTGGATTTTCTGTAACCTTCAATCTTCCAAGCTTCGAACGA
>JADFGZ010000053.1 GCA_022567475.1 Acidobacteriota bacterium
TCCAGCAGTTCAATTCCACTCATCCCGGACATCTTGATGTCGGCGATGACGATGTCCACCTGCTGCTGTTCTATGATCTCCAGCGCCCGGATGGCCGAATCTGCCATCAAAGCCCGGTGGCCAAGAGTCAGGATCACTTCCTCGCACAGTCCCCTCACCATCTCATGGTCGTCGACGATCAAGACCCAGACTGCAGCAGCGTCATTCGCCATGCGCCCATCACCTTGTCGGAAGAAAAGTCCTGCTCGAATACGGAAGAAGAAATTATCCTAAAATGTTTTACAGGTTCTACGCATTGCCTGAGAAATCCAGCGAAAGCTTTCGTTCGCCTCAAAAAGCATAGCGGATTCCCATCGCTAGGACAATCCAATTACTTTACTTGCCATTCCTGCGCCCAGCCCGCGCGAAGCCGCTGTTTTAAGAGGCCGTATCCATTTTGCGCAGCTTCTCCGCAGTGACAAACGCATAGTGGAGGCCCGAAACCACCGTGAGGGTCGCCGTCGCGTACACCCCCGCCTGTTGCAGCCATCTGAGGACTTCCCCCGAGTACTGCAAAACCGCCAGGGTCAAAACAACCGTGGCGAGCTGCGCCAGGGTGTTGGCTTTGCCGTAGATGCTCGGCTGGAAAGACCGCAGGGAGGTTGTGAGAACCACCACTAATACTGTGACTAGAGTAATCGTGTCTCGGCTCAAAACCAGAATCAGCAGCCAGAGGGGAAGCTCGTGCACCACGCCAAGCGCCACAAAAGAGGAGCTCAGCAGGAGTTTGTCCGCTACCGGATCGAGATAAGTGCCCAGCGTTGTCTGTTGGTTCAGCCGGCGGGCCAGCAGGCCGTCCAACCCGTCGGTTATCCCGGCGAGCAGGACCAGCAAGAGGGCCGTCGAATAATCCCCGTAGAGGATGAACAGGATCACAGGAGGAATGAAAACCAGCCGGAGCAACGTGAGCTGGTTCGGGGCATAAAGCATCTGCTTGAGGTGCTGCATAGGGTCTATGGCGCTCCCAGGCGGCCGTCCTGCATCGAGACCACACGGGAGGCGGATTTCGCCGCTTCCAGGCTGTGTGTAGCCATCAATACAGTATGACCCATTTTGTAGGAAATTTGACGGAGCAGTCGCAGCACAATCTCTGCATTGGCGCTGTCTAAATTGCCGGTGGGCTCATCCGCAATCACGATTTTAGGCTCGTTGATGAGCGCGCGGGCGATGGCCACGCGCTGCATCTCGCCGCCGGACAATTGATGGGGGAAATGGCGGGCCTTCCCGTGGACGCCAACCATTTCCAGCAGATGGTTGACCCGTTCTCGCCGGTGATCCTGTGGCCCGGAGCCGTCTTCGGAGAGCCCGAGCAGCAGCGGCAACTCCACGTTCTCGGCGACGGTCAGCGTCGGGAGCAGATGGAAAAATTGAAAGATGAATCCCACACGCGTCCGCCGCAGACGGCTGAGGTCGCGGTCGTCCAGTTTACTGGTCGAGAGCTGTTCAATGCGCACCTCTCCGCTGGTCGGCAAATCCACCGCTCCCGCCAAGTTCAGCAAGGTGCTTTTCCCGCACCCGCTGCGGCCTACTATGGCGGTGAACGATCCCGCCGACAAGCTGAGATCAGCCCCTTGCACAGCGTGGACAACGTTGCCGTCTGCGCGATACGACTTGCTGGCCTGAATCAGCTCCACTACCGGCGGCAGGTTCGCCTCGACCTCTCCCATTGCAATAGTCTACCAGTAGTCTACCAGCGATCCGGTGATTTGGTAGCCGGGACAAATATCCCGACACATCCCGGTCCGCCGGGCTGCCCCAGTGGACCCGATACTGGCCTTGCGCACGGAATGAAGACCTGTCCCCAAAGTTTCTATTGTGTTCCCATAGGAGTTGTGGCATCCTTCCACTATGGGTATCCAATAGGAGGACTATGACCGACAAATCTGACGTTTGGCAAGGAACGCTTGCCCTGATGGTCCTGAAAACTCTCGAAAGCATGGGACCGATTCATGGATATGGGATTGCCCGCCGGATCGAACAGACGAGCGGCGACCAGTTGTCCGTCAACTACGGAACTCTGTACCCGGCTCTCATCAAGCTGGAACAGGAGGGCTACATTGTCTCCGAGTGGGGTGTTTCGGATAACAACCGCAAAGCCAAGTACTATCGACTGTCGCGGGCGGGCCGGAAGCGGCTTGAAAAACACACCCGGGAATGGGAAAAGGCGATCTCTATCTTGTCGCGGTTTTTGTCGCCGGGAAAGGAGCCGGCATGAGACCTCTCCGTGCCTTTTTCTTGCGCCTGGGGAATGTGTTTCAAAAAGAGCGCAGGGAGAGGGAGCTAGCTGAGGAGTTGGAGAGCACTCTCCAAATGCACATCGACGAAAACCTCCGGTCCGGGATGAATCCCGAGGAGGCTCGGTACGCCGCATTGCGCAGCTTCGGTGGCGTCGAGCAGACCAAAGAAGAATGCCGCGATGCTCGCGGCCTCCTGTTCCTCGAAACTCTCTTGCAAGACTTGCGCATTGCCGTGCGCGGTATGCGAAAGAGCCCCGGCTTCACGTTCGTGGTAGTTCTCACTTTGGCTTTGGGGATCGGCGCGAACGCTGCCATCTTCAGTGTGATCAATTCCGTTCTGCTCAGACCGCTTCCTTTCGAAGACCCTGAGCGGCTAGTTACGATCTGGCATCACTACGACAAGCTGAACTTACCCCGCGCTACGATTTCGCCTCGAACCTTTGCCATCTACCGAGATCAGACTCGCTCCTTCCAGCAGGTCGCGGCGTTGAGGGCCTGGAATACAAATATGACCGGCGGAGGCAATCCTGAGCGACTTCAGGGAATGTTAGTCTCCGACGGTTTCTTTTCAGTCCTGGGTGTCCACCCGGCGATGGGTCGCGTTTTCCTGCCGGGAGAAGATGAGCTCGGCCACAACAGGGTTGTGGTGCTGAGCGATAGCTTCTGGAAAATCCACTTTGGCTCCGATCAAGCCATCGTTGGAAAATCGATCACTCTGAATGGCGGCGAGTACGAAGTAGTGGGCGTCATGCCTCCTCGCTTTGAGTTCCCACGGGAAGTCGAACTGTGGACGCCAATGGCGTTCACCTCCGAAGAATTGAGCAGCTTTGTCGAAAGTCTCACTGCTGTTGCTCGCCTCAAAGAGGGAGTATCAATACAACAGGCGCAGGCTGAGATGGACACGCTTCCTGATCTCGTCCGTGAAACGTATCCGAACGCGTTCAAGGAGAATAATGGTTGGGGAATCGATGTCATTTCGCTTCACGATGTGCTTGTTGGAAACGTCCGCCCTGCTCTCGTCGTTTTACTCGCGGCTGTCGGCTTCGTTCTCCTGATTGCATGTGCCAATGTTGCCAATCTGTTATTGGCGCGCGGCACGGTTCGAAAAAAAGAAATTGCGATCCGCACCGCGGTCGGAGCGCTTCGCTCGCGGCTTGTTCGCCAGCTATTGACTGAGAGCTTGTTACTGGGCCTCCTGAGCGGGGGACTCGGCCTTCTGATCGCGTTTTGGGGAGTCGGGTTTCTTATCAAGATGACTCCTGCTGACCTTTCACAGTTCCTGCCAAATTGGGACACCGTCGGAATTGATCGTCGGGTGATGATCTTCACCTTCGCGATCTCGGCTGTAACGACGCTGATCTTTGGACTCGCTCCGGCACTCCACGCATCAAAGACAGATCTAAATGAGGCGCTCCAGGAAGGGGGAAGAAATGCCATAGGCGGCGGCCGCAGTCGCGTCCGGAGCTTTCTAGTCGTGAGCGAGATCGCACTGGCCCTGGTCCTCCTTGTCGGCGCTGGCCTGCTGCTTCGAAGCTTCCTGCGTCTTCAGGAGGTTAACCCCGGCTTTCGTGGGGACAACGTTCTGACTATGTTGGTGTCGCTTTCCACTTCGCAATATGACGATGCGCAGATCGCCTCCTTCTATCCGAGGTTGTTCGGGGAAGTGACCGCGGTGCCGGGCGTTCAGTCGGCAGGGGTAGTTTCAAGTCTGCCCCTCACTCTTTCGACCGCAAGCTCTACGTTTCGACTGGAGGGAAGGCCCACAGCGCCCGGCGAAGTTGCACCGCATGCCACTTTTCATGTGGCAAGCCCAGACTACGTTGCTACGTTAGGGATTCCGATCATCAAAGGGCGTTCCTTCAGCGAACGAGAGTTTGCCGAAGACGGGCCCGTAGCCCTCATCGACGAGGTCGCCGCGAAGCGTTACTGGCCCAGCGATGATCCTATTGGAAAGCGCCTTGCCTTCGGCTTCGAGAACGTTGAAGGCCAGGCTTATTGGCGTGAAATCATCGGAGTTGTGGGACACGTCCAACACAGCGGTTTAGATGTTGAATCGAGGATGCAGGTGTATCTACCCGGCCTCCGCAATCCTCGGTTTGCCAGGGGATTCGCGGAACTAATGTATTTGGTAGTGCGTACGGCTTCTAAGCCTGAGACCTTTGTGCCGGCAGTGCGAGCGGCGATAGACAAGGTTGATCCGAATGTCCCCATCTACGACGTTAGGTCGATGCAACAGGTGCTTTCCGATTCCGTCGCCCTGCGGCGCCTGTCGATGCTTCTGGTCGGGCTATTTGCCGCTATCGCGCTGCTGCTGACAGTGATTGGGATTTACGGCGTGGTCTCGTATGCGGTGATTCAGCGTACCCACGAGATGGGCATTCGCTCAGCCCTTGGGGCCACGCCTGGGGAGATATTGCGACTGGTGGTGGGTGAAGGCTTGAGACTGGCCGTCTTTGGAGTGGCGATTGGCCTGGTCGCCTCCCTCGGTCTTATCCGGTTCATCAGCAGCCTACTTTACGGGATCAACGCGACTGATGTTGTGACCTACGTCTCTGTAGCCCTGCTTCTAATCACAATCGCCGTCCTGGCCAGTTACGTTCCAGCTCGTCGGGCGACGCGGGTAGACCCGGTTCTGGCACTTCGGGCTGAATAGGTGGCATTCAACTGAGCGTGGAGGCATCGAGTGGACATACCACGTAGTCAAAACAAGTGGAAGCGCCAAGTCATTCGAGGTGTGTCCGCGGGCTTCATTCTTGGCGTATTGACGCTGATCACGGTGGGGGTTTCCCGACTGAAACCGGCAGACCCGAGCGTGGAAAGGTCTACCGTCGTCGTTGATACGGTGAAGCGCGGCTCGTTGCTCCGTCAGGTGCGCGGATACGGGAAGCTGGTCCCGGAAGAGATGCACTGGATTCCCGCAACCACGGAAGGCCGCATCGAACGCATTTTGGTCCAGCCAGGAGCGGTGGTACAGCCGGACACCATCTTGCTGGAGATGAGTAACGCAGAGTTGGAGCGCGATGTCACGACGGCGGAGATGGAGGTCAAAGCTGCCGAAGCCGACTACACCAGCCTCCGGGTCCGCCTGGAAAAAGAGATGCTGGATCAAAGGGCTGCACGGGCTACGGTGCAGGCAAATTACAGCCAGGCGACGCTGGAGGCGCAGCGAAACGAGGAACTCGCCCAAAACGGCCTGATCTCCGACATCGAGTTACAGCTCTCCAAGAGCAAGGCGCAGGAACTGACGACTCGATTTGAGATTGAGAAGGAGCGACTGGAGATCAGCAGCGAGGCCGTGGAGGCGCAGCTGGCGGCTCAAGAAGCGAGGGTGGACCAATATCGCGCGATGGCTCGCTTGAAGCAGGAGCAGATGGCCTCTCTGCGGGTCAGAGCAGGGAAGGCTGGAGTGCTGGCTCTATTGCAAGTAGAAGTCGGCCAGCAGGTAACGCCGGGGACCAATCTTGCCCGAGTGGCAAATCCAGAACGCCTGAAGGCGGAGATCAAAATTCCTGAAACGCAAGCGAAGGACGTTCAGATTGGTCAGCCTGCGATCGTGGACACGCACAATGGCGTCATCTCCGGTCATGTGATTCGCATCGATCCCTCCGTCCAGGAAGGTTCTGTGACGGTAGACGTGGCATTCAAAGATGCCTTGCCAAAGGGCGCCCGACCGGACCTGAGTGTGGATGGGACCATCGAGCTGGAGCGCCTGGAAGACGTGTTGTACATCGGCCGGCCAGCATTCGGGCAGGAACAAAGCTTGGTTGGGCTTTTCAAGCTGGAGGAGGAAGGCGCCAGAGCGTCACGCGTACAAGTTCATTTTGGCCGTACTTCAGTAAATGCAGTGGAGATTCTGGAAGGCTTGCAGGATGGAGATGAGGTGATTATCTCTGATATGTCCGCCTGGGACGCCTTCGACCGTGTTCGTTTGGATTGAGCGGGGAACAAACTGAGCGACATTCAAAACCTGTTGTTATGGAGGGAGGAGGAAGCATGAACGCGAGCGAGCAGCCTGTGATTCGTTTGGAGGATGTCAGCAAGGTTTTCCTAACCGAGGAGGTGGAAACTCATGCGCTGTCCGGAGTCGGCCTGTCGATTCACCGAAACGAATACGTTTCGATTTCCGGCCCCTCCGGCTGCGGCAAGTCTACGCTTCTCTCTATTATCGGGCTTCTGGACTCTCCGACAAATGGAAACTATTTGCTGGACGGCAAGCCCGTCGCCACGCTGAAACAGTCTGAGAAAGTGCGCATCCGAAATCGGCAGATTGGATTCATTTTTCAGAACTTCAATCTGATCGGCGATCTGTCGGTGTTTGAGAATGCGGAGCTGCCGCTCACCTATCGCGGGATGAGGGAGGCGGAGCGGAAGCAGCGAATTCAGGAGGCACTGGAACGGGTGGGGATGGCGCACCGCGCCAAGCATTTTCCCGGCCAGCTATCCGGCGGCGAACAGCAACGCGTGGCAGTGGCCCGAGCCATCGCGGGAAAACCGCTCGTTCTGCTGGCGGATGAGCCCACCGGAAACTTGGACTCCCGCAACGGGGAGGCGGTGATGGAACTTCTCGATGAGTTGCACAAAGAAGGGGCTACGATTTGCATGGTCACGCACGATGCCCGCTTCGCCCGCCATGCGGCCCGAACGGTTCATCTATTCGACGGCCGAATTGTGGAGGAAGCGACTGGCTGAGAAATCGGCACGCCTACGAGTATTTGATCATTGATCCGTACCTACTACTTCTGGCCGACCTTCGATCAATCCGGCAAGCTTTTGGTTTTCTGGGTCTCCCATAAAATCCACGCAGGATAGATTTGGCAGGGCTCAGACGGTTCTTTGAGTGCCTGCCGGGTCTCTCGTTCCATCCTGGGCCGAACACTTCGCCTCACCTTGATTGCGGTCTAGTGTTTAGAAATGTCTAATGTCTTGGCAGAGCCGAAGCTGTCATAGATGACCCGCCATTGAAATTCCGACACATCCCGGTCCAGGCAATCGTGTGATCGGCACGGAGTCCGCTTTTGGCGAGCCGGAAAGCACGCTGAGCGGTTTGGCATCGGTTACGGATTGTTCCGTTACGAATCCTGGCACCAAGGATATTTCGCCCCGGACAAGCCGGAGCGGAGTGCGCCGCGACGCGATGATGGAGATCGAGCGCGGACTGTGGTATACTGAGTTTGCGCTTTATTCCGCGGTGTGTCGTGCGGTTGCTCCGGTGAAGTACCCAGCCTGAGAAGTTCCGTTTTTTTCTCTCCGTTTGCATTCAGCGTAATTTAACAGCTTGGCAAAGCACATTGTTGTGCTCGCTCCTCTATCGTGTGCGTGCGCAGGAAAGCTTAGGCCAGTAAAAGGACAAGATTAGTGCAGAAGTTTTCAGATCTTTCGATTCTCCCTTACACGAGGGAACAACTTTCTTTGGCCGGGTTTTCGACACCGACTGCGGTGCAGGCCGCGGCGATTCCCCAGGCGCTCGCAGGCAAGGATGTGCTCGCTACCGCTCAGACCGGAACGGGAAAGACGCTAGCGTTCCTCATTCCAATCATCCAACAACTGCTGCAGCAGAAGGCGCCTGGCATCGCGGCGCTTGTGCTCGTTCCCACCCGCGAACTCGCCATGCAGGTCCTGGATCAGTACACCGCCTTGAGGGGCAAAAAACTATTGCCGGGCGCCCTGGTGATCGGCGGGTTGTCCGAAAGACAACAACTCGCGGCGATACGCGCCGGAGCTCGCCTGGTGGTCGCCACTCCGGGCCGCTTAGAAGATTTTCTCAAACGCAAACTCATCCGCCTCCGCGGCGTGCGAATGCTGGTGCTCGACGAAGCGGACCGCATGCTGGACATGGGATTCCTTCCTGCGATTCGGCGGATACTTTCCGTCCTGCCGGAAGACCGCCAGACGCTTTGTTTTTCTGCGACCTTGGAAGCCTCCGTGTCACGCATCGTGAATGACTATATGAGAAAGCCCGTGCGTCTCGCGTTCGGTTCGACGCTGAAGCCGTCGGAGAATGTGCGCTTCCGGGCATTTGAAGTCGCCCACGACAGCAAACAGGAGTTGCTGCACCGGCTGATCGCCAGCGAGACCGGCCGCAGCCTCGTATTCGCACGAACGAAGCGCGGCACCGAGCGGCTGGCAAAAAATCTGAACCGGAAAGGGTTCGCGGCTGCCGTGATCCATGGCGACCGCTCACAATCCCAGCGAACTGCGGCGTTGACCGGTTTCCAGCAAGGACGCTACCGCGTCCTGGTTGCTACAGACCTCGCTTCTCGTGGGATCCATGTCCAGGACATCGCCCACGTCATTAATTACGAACTGCCTGAGGTCGCCGAGACTTTCATCCATCGCATAGGGCGCACCGGCCGTGCAGGAGGACACGGTGTGGCTTCTACCCTCTTCACAACTGACCAGCGACCGACGTTGCGTCAATTGGAGCGCACGCTAGGCATACGGATGGAGAGGATGGGGGAATCCATTTGACTAAGATTCAAGACTGGCCACAGGAAGCTCTGGTAGAGGAAATTCTGCACTTCCAGGATGTTGCGGCGCTCATTTTGCCGAGGGAGGAGAATCTCCCGGCACTTGGAAATATAGATTTCTTTGCAGCCATAGTGCCCTACAAAGGATTTGTGTGCGGAGACCACCTGATTGTCCTGAATTTCGCCGAGTACAATCTCCAGGACAAAATCGCAAGGGCGAGGGAGACAGGCAACGATCTGTTGGCCGCCACACTCGCAAGCAATATCGACCGCTTTGGGATTCTCATTGCCGACGTCGCTGGACACAGAATCAGCGACAGCGTCACTGCCAATTATCTGCATGGAGCATTCAAAACGGGTGTTTCCTATGAGCTTGCTTGCCATGGGCAGGTGACAGCGGGGCTCTTTGAAATGCTCAACACGATTTTCTACAACCGCATGGCGCCGGAGTTTCTAAAGACCAAACCCTTTGTGACCCTGATATACGGCGAAGTCCTCAACGATGGCAGGTTTCGATTCCTTTCAGCCGGACATCCGCCGCCCATCGTCTTTTCGCAGAAATACGACAGGATTGTGGCGTTGGGTGATGAATGCACCAGATCATCAACGCCCTTGGGAATTATCCCATCCCAATATCATGTCGATATTGAACACTTTGACCCTGTCGCCATTACAAAAGATAGATATTCGGTCAACGAGATCCACCTTTTGGAACAGGGGGACATCATGCTCTTGTATACGGACGGCCTGACGGATCATCGGAATGGGGATGTCATGTTCTGCGACACAATGCTGGAGCATGTTCTGAGAGAAGCCAAGGCTGGCACAGCGAAGGATATCTTTGAGGCCATACGGAGCGAGATGTGCTCGTTTGGCGCGATGAGCGACGACCTCACGATTGCCGTGTTCAAGAAGCTGTAAGCTGCTCGCGCGATCAAGTCAATTTCAACAATTACTCGCTCAACTTGTCGAGGAGCCGGGCGTGGCGTTCCAAGCCGGTGGGAAGGGGCATCGGTTACGGGTCGTTCCGTTGCGCATCCTCGTCCCAGGATATTTCCCGCCGGACGAGGCGGAGCGGAGTCTTCTCCAACTGCTGGCGGGCGTAGAGGGACCAATGGCTCTGCGGGTCGAGCTTCAGATACGAGCGCCACTGCAGGCGGGCCTTGCCGTGCAACCCCAACTTTTCGTATGCCAGGGCCAGGTTGTAGTGCGCGTCGGGATAGCCCGGGTCCAGGCGAACGGCTTGCTCGTAGTGCTGCCGCGCCGGTTCCAA
Organism: Acidobacteriota bacterium; assembly: GCA_022567475.1. Classification (GTDB taxonomy): domain Bacteria; phylum Acidobacteriota; class Terriglobia; order 2-12-FULL-54-10; family 2-12-FULL-54-10; genus JADFGZ01. Next base: position 10,017 of record JADFGZ010000053.1, read on the forward strand.
GTCATTTTTCTCTTCCAAGACGTTGCCCAGATTGAAATGCACCAGCCCGTAACCCGGATCAATCGAGAGCGCGGTCCGGTAGCACCGCTCCGCTTCGCCCAGCTCCCCGCAGTTGTAGTGAATGGTGCCCAGGTTGATCAGCGCTCCCACGGCTTGCGGATTAAACTCGATGGCCTTTTGGTAGGCGCGAATAGCTTTCGGGATGGTTTCCGGTTGTTCCTCGTAGCGCAGCCCCGACAGAAAGAAATTCTCGGCGCGCGCCCGCTTTTCGGTCTCGGTCAGCTTCTTTGCTTGGCCTGCCCGCCCCAGCGGGTGCAGCTCTCCTTTCTTTTTGTCCGGCTCAAAATTGAACAACAACTGGCCCGTAAGAGGCTCCATCCGGACACCCTGGAAATGGACGGCCAGCCGCCGTCCCAGACTTTTGATCTGCAGCTCGCTCAGAGGATTTTCGATTCCCGTCAGCTTCTCCTTCAACGAAGCGAGCGACGAGCGGATGCGAGCCAGCGGAACGCGATTCCGCCGGAGCTCCAGAAGCGTCTTCAAGGTGATGATGTCGGAGAAGGTGTAAAAGCGGCCTGGCGGCCTCGAAGAGCGTTTCTGCCGGGCGTGCCGCTCCGGGTACAGGCTGGAAGCCGTCGCCGGCTGCAAAGGGCGGGCAGGCCGGATGAGCCCCTGGCGTTCCCAGGCTGTCAACTGATATGCGCTGATGCCCAGAATTCGCCGAATCTGCGGCCGGCTGAAATGTTCGTTGACTGGTTGGAGAGCCCTCTGCATTCCATCAGGTCCGTCGGCCTTTGTTCCTTCGGGGGGATAGTAAACAATTTGCAGCGGGCTTGCAACGGGAATTGCCGCAATGAAACAATCCAAGTCCTAATCCGCTGGCCGCTCCCCCCAAATGCCGTGCCTGGAAAACAGCCTGGTTGTCCCCGCCCACCGCTGACGGCGGGTTGGGAGAAATTGGCAGGGGAGAAATTGGTTGACACGCCTTTTTGCGAGCCGGGATAATGCTTGGGGGCTGTTGGGTGCATGAATGGTTTAGAATGGCCCGGCTGAGGTGGCCTTCCTGTTCTGCCAACTCGGTTCAAGGAAAACACATATGCTGTCCGGAGCACGGAGCCGGTCGCCGCAGTTGGCTTCTAAGGCGAGGACGAAATCGGGCCGGACCGGCAGGGAGGATGAGGGAGGATTTATGAATGAAAAGATTTCTCTGTTACTGAGTTTAGGCGGGCTGATCGCTTTAGCGGGGGTCTTGTCGCCGTCGGCTATGGCGCAAAAGCAGCGGAAGCCGGGAGTCTACGCGACTTTCCAAACATCGCAGGGGACCATCGTCTTAGAGCTTTTCGAGAAAGAGGCTCCCGTCACGGTGAAGAACTTTGTGGACCTTGCCGAAGGCAACAAAGAATGGACCCATCCAGGGACCGGCGAGAAGCAGACAGGCCGCTACTACGATGGGACCATCTTTCACCGCGTCATCCCGGATTTCATGATTCAGGCGGGCGATCCGCTGGGGCGCGGCACCGGCGGTCCCGGCTACCAGTTTAAAGATGAGTTCCACCCCAGCCTGAAGTTTGACAAACCGGGCCGTCTGGCGATGGCGAATTCCGGACCCGGCACCAACGGCAGCCAGTTCTTCATCACGGAAGTTCCGACTCCTTTTTTGAATAACAAACACACGATTTTCGGACAGGTAATTGAAGGACAGGACATCGTCCGCAAGATCGCCCGCGTGGATAGAGACAACGGCGACAAACCCCGGCAGCCGGTTGTCATCGAAAAGCTGACCATCGAACGCGTCGGGGATTCCGGGGCCTGATCCCTGGCGGGCCGCTCAAAAAATCCGGAACCGGCTCAGGTGAACGCTGCAATTGCCGAGCCGGGCAAGCGCCGCGCGGCACTGCGGGCATGGGGGAGGACGGTGCTTCTTCCTCTCCCGTCCCAGCAGGTTGTTGAAAAACGTTATTTGTCCGCTCCCTCACGGCCTGCCCTGAGCCATGTCCCGAGCGAAGCCGAGGGAGAAGCCGAGGGATTGCCGAAGGATCAGCAAGCGGACCCATACACCAGTTTTTCAACAACCTCATAGGTGTTCCGGCGGGGGCTTCGAGCGGCTTGGCCGAGAACGGCGCCTCCCACTGGAAGGAATCCCTTATGTCTGTGACCTTCTCTTTCGACGAGAAAACGGCGCAACAACTCAGCCTGATCTACCAGTCCGAGGACATCCGCGAAATGCAGCGGCAGTACCGCGTCTGGTTTGATCCGCGGCCCGGCGAAAATATCCTGGACGTGGGATGCGGAACGGGCATCAACGCCCTGGCGCTCAGCAAGATGGTGGGGGCTGGAGGAAAGATCGTCGGGATTGACAACAGCGATGCCATGCTGGCCGTCGCTCGCGCCACAGCGGTCGCCGGAAATATCGAGTATCAACTGAAGGCCGTCGAGGAGATGGAGTTTCCGGAAGACAGCTTCGACGGGGTGGTTTGTACGCAGGTGCTCGGTTATACCGCCGATGCAATGCCGGTGATTCAGGCCATTTTGCGGGTGGTGAAACCGTCGGGCAGGGTATTCATCGCCGAGACGGATTGGGACACGCTGGTTTACAACATCCCGGACAAAGAGTTGCAGCGGAAAGTAACGCTGGGGTTCTCCGACCATCACGGCGACGGCTGGTTCGGGCGGCGACTGTACTCGCTCTGCCAGCAGGCCGGGGCGAAACAAATCGATCTGCACCACTACGTGATCCACAACGACGAATATTCGGCCCGCAGGTACGGCGGCCCGCTGAGCTACGTCATCCGGGATTATCTGTTGCGTACGAAAAAATGCACGCAGGAGGAAGTCGAGCGTTGGATGCGGCAGTTGAGCGATGCCTTTGACAACCACACGTATTTTTTCAGCTTGAATCGTTTCGTCTGCATCCTTCGCAAGTGAGTGGCCGGCGGCGGATCGCCCGGAGTCCCCCCCACAGCCGGCAAAATATAATCCAACGAATTCCTGGATAGCCGCATCCTATCCAGCGGTGGTAATTATCTCCTCCGGAGCAGGCGCGTCGAGGGTTAGGTTTTCGGGGGTTGATCGCGGGCCTGTTTCGATGGAAAATGAACAAGCCGGACAGGAAAGGGAGGAGAAAGCCTTGGCAGCACAAAGAATTTCAGGACCCTTGCGGCACGGAGTGGCCAGACTGATTCTCGGCTGCTGGTTGGCAGTCGTAGCTTCTGCTGCCATGGTTTTTGGCGCGGGCGCGCAACAAGAGCAAACGGCCCCGGCGGCTGGCCTCGCTCGAACGGATACGGCCAGCGGCGCTTCTGTGCAGGCTGATGATCTCGATATACAGGAAATCATCCGGCGTTTTGCGGCGAAGGAAAAAGAATTCCAGACTGCCCGCGAAAACTATACCTACCGCCAAATTGTAAAGGTGCAGGAGCTTTCCCCGGATGGCGAGGTCAGGGGGACCTACCACATGGAGGAAGACATCATGTTTACCCAGGACGGAAAGCGGTTTGAGAAGGTGGTATACGCGCCGCTCTCCACCCTGCGCGCCATCAGCATCAGCCCGGAGGATGAGCGGGACCTGCGCAGCGTGCAGCCCTTTGTGCTGACCACCGACGACCTGCACAAGTACGACGTCAAGTACATGGGCCGCCAGAATGTCGATGAGCTGAGCACGTATGTCTTTATGGTGAGCCCCAAGAGGATGGAAAAGGGCGAGCGGTATTTCCAGGGACAGATCTGGGTGGACGACCGCGATCTGCAAATCGTCAAGACCTACGGAAAGGCGGTCCCGGATATCCGCAAGAAAGGCCAGGAGAACCTTTTTCCCCGGTTTGAAACCTACCGGGAACAGATCGACGGCAAGTACTGGTTCCCGACATGGACCGGCGCGGATGACACCCTGCATTTCAGCAGCGGCGCTCAGCGGATTCGCATGATTGTGCGGTACGAAGATTACAAGCAATTCCGCAGCACCGTCACGGTGACCTACGGGGATGAGGTCCCGCCGGAAGAATCCCAGCCTGAACCTTCGGTTCCACAACAACCGGAGTAAGCAAGAAGACACCGCCGGAAGCGGGATGCAGCATCCCGCCGCAATCCAGCGTCCACTCGTGCTAAAATAAAAAGCTTCCGTACCCATTCTAAATCCAAGGGTGAATCACTGGCCGTATGCGCGGCGGAGAGGAAAGGAATCTTTAAATGGCGGTGAAGGCGATGAAAGATAAAACCAGGGAGAGTTCGCTTCCGGAGTTCCGGAATGAGCCGTTTACGGACTTCTCTCGTCCGGAGAACCGGAGCGCCATGCAAGCCGCCGTCGAGAAGGTTCGCGGGCAGCTGGGCCGGGAGTACGACCTCATCATCGGAGGGAAGAAAATCCGGACGGCGGAGAAGTTTTGTTCCTACAACCCGTCCCGGAAGGATGAAGTGGTTGGTGTTTTCCAGAAGTGCACGCCGGAGTTGGCGGCGCGCGCGGTGGAGGCGGCCCACGAATATTTTCCCCGGTGGGCAAAGGCGCCGGCTGAGCAACGCGCCGGGACCCTGCTCAAAGCATCGCAGATTCTGCGGCGGCGGAAGTTCGAGATGGCTGCCTGGATGGTCTTTGAGGTGGGCAAGAGTTGGGCGGAGGCGGACGGGGACGTGGCCGAAGCCCTCGACTTCTGCGAATTTTACGCCCGGGAGATGCTGCGCCTGGCCGGATCGCAGCCCCTCACGCCGGTCTCCGGGGAGGAGAACGAGCTGCGCTATATTCCACTGGGAGTGGGAGTGGTGATCTCTCCGTGGAATTTTCCCCTGGCCATTATGCTGGGCATGAGCTCGGCTGCCTGGGTAGCCGGCAACACGGTGGTTCTCAAGCCTTCGAGCGATTCCCCGGCCGTCGCAGCACAGTGGATGGGAATTCTCCAAGAGGCAGGGCTGCCTTCCGAGGTGGTCAACTTTCTGACCGGCAGCGGATCGGTCGTCGGCGACACCTTGGTGAAGCATCCGCAGACGCGGTTTATTTCCTTCACCGGCTCCAAAGAAGTGGGCCTGAACATCAACGAACAGGCGGCCAAGACCGCTCCCGGCCAGATATGGATCAAGCGGGTCGTCGCCGAGATGGGCGGCAAGGATTCCATTGTGGTGGACTCGGATGTGAATCTGGATGCGGCTGTCGAGGGGGTTTTTGTCTCCGCCTTCGGTTACCAGGGCCAAAAGTGCTCGGCCTGTTCCCGGGCGATTGTGGCTGCGGATGTCTACGATTCGTTTGTTGAAAAACTGCGCGCCCGGGCGGAAACGATCCGCATGGGGGCGGCCGACGACCCGGATAACTATATGGGGCCGGTCATCAACGAGACGGCCAAGAAGTCCATGCTCGAATATATTGAGGTGGGCAAGAAAGAAGGGCGGCTGATACTCGGAGGGCAGACGGCGCCGGGCGACGGCCACTTTATTCAGCCGACGATTATCGCGGACGTGGCCCCCAAGGCGCGTATTTCCCAGGAGGAGATTTTCGGGCCGGTCCTGGCCGTCCTCAAGGCCAGGGATTTCGATGACGCTCTCGAGATCGCCAACAACACGGAGTACGGGCTCACCGGGGCCGTCTTTTCCAACTCCCGGGAGCATTTGGAGCAGGCGCGGAGCAGCTTCCACGTCGGCAACCTGTATTTCAACCGCAAATGCACGGGCGCTCTGGTGGGCGGCCATCCTTTTGGAGGCTTCAATATGTCCGGCACGGACTCCAAGGCAGGGGGCCGCGATTACTTGCTGCTGTTCACCCAGGCGAAGTCGGTCTCGGAGAAGATCTGAGACGGGCCGGGGGATGACGGCGCGGAAATTGCCTTGTCTCCCGGGGCCGGATTCGGCAGCCGGGCTGCATCCATTTCGCTTTGCATCACGGTTTTTTCGTTGTAGAATTCAGCCCCGGTGGCAGGGGCGATGTTTGCACCGCTTTTTTTGTAGAAACTCTGTTTGCGGCCAGGGGAGATGCCCTGGCAGGGAGGGTATATGTTTGAGACTTCCCAGCAAGAATCCAGTTCCGGTTCTAACAAGATCGTAGGGGGAGCCATTGCGGTTCTCGGGGTGCTGATGGTAGCTTTTTATTTCCTGTTCATGCAGGGGAATGAGCCTGCGGCAACTCCGGGAGAAGGCCAGGCCGGCATGGCGGCTTTCTCCGCGTCTGTGGTGGATGAAGGACCGGCGGACCCGATGCGGGACTTGGCGATCCAGCGGTTTTCTTTGGACCGCGACCGGACCCAAACCATGGCCATGTGGACCATCCAAATAGCCAATCGGTCGAGACAGTACGGTTACAAGGACATCCTGTACGCAACCAAATACTACAACTCCGACGATGTCTTGATCTATGAAAACACAGGCACAATCGCCGAGCAGCTCAACCCGGGCGACCAGCGCACCATCAGCGAGATCAATGACGGGCTGTTCCCGGTGGGGACCGTCCGTTATACCATCGAGCTGACGGACGCTACCTCTGTCACAGAGATGGAATAAGCGGCGATGGAATCCCCTGGCGGTGCCCGGCTCAGGAAGC
>JADFGZ010000054.1 GCA_022567475.1 Acidobacteriota bacterium
TGTTCTCGATCTCTCGCCTCTATCAGTTCCTGCCTCCGGCGCAGCAAAAGCAGTTCTTGGAACAGTTGAGAAAGGCCTCGTAACTCGCTTGCGCCCACAGCGGCCCCGGCTTCGCCTCGACCCGGAGTCCTACCGTCGACTTTCCCAGCAAATACTGGAGCGGGATGGCTGGCGCTGCCAGCACTGCGGTCGTTCGATCGACCTCCAGATCCACCACATCCACCCCCGAGGCCGCTTGGGGACCGATACAAAGGAAAACCTGATCGTTCTATGCGCCCGGTGTCATCAGGGACTCCATCTCCACAAACAGAGCACCGCTATCTGCGAGGAACCTGACTAGCTTCGGCCCCTACCGCTCTGTTGATTCCGAGTTCATCGGAGCGTTACCCCTCGATGCTCCCGCTGGCCGCCTATAGAAGAAACAAGGGAGCCGCGCGATCCATCAGTGAAAAGATCGCGGCTACCGCAGCAGAACTCTGAAGTCGAAGAAGGCTATGCTGGGTGAAGCCATCCGGGGCCTTGGACACAACTTACTAGTCAAGTCTCTCTTCAGACCTGCGAAGGGGTCACGTATGGAATAAAGCCGGGGCTATCGGGGCTTATCAGTGGTTGTTTTCTGTAGTTCGCTCCTGATTTCCATCCAGATCTTATTGTAGAGCCAAGCAGGCGGCGAGTTCGGCTCCTGCAAATGGTCCGGGCGCAAGACCAAGTCTCCGGTGGACAGCAGAATTCTTCTCACTTCAGGATTTTGTTTTAGCTTTTCCTGCATGGTCTCGACAATGAGCCGATAGTGATCGCCTTTTTCGGCTGTGCGATAAGTCATCCTCTTACCGTTGAAAGTCACCCAATTTATCCCCATCTTCTTCATGTTTTCTTCTGCGAGTTCCCCGGCCTGCTTCGCCTCAAAGGCAGTCATTTGGGACACTCCCTCCCGCGTATGGGCCCACGTAAGGCCCAGAAACCGTGCCCGCGCGTCATCCGGGCCTTCCGGGTACAGCATCATCTGCCAGAAGCCTTCCACACTGGCATAGTGCCTGCCGTGGAATTCAAAAGCCGTCGGAGCAAAGTTCGACAAAATACCCAACTCATTCCGCTTGGACACAATCACTTCTCCGGGACCAGCTCCCTGGGGGAGAACCTCCCACCACTGCTTGTCTTTTTCCGGCACCGGCTCCCACCAGTGACTTGGATATCGCTCACTGGGAGGGAGCTTCTCACCATTCTGTAGTGTCTTGCGGATTTGCATGTAGATATCGAAATAGCGCCAAGCTGGAAGCCCCTGCAAGCTGTCGAAATTGTCAGGAATAAGAATCAGATCCCCGGTGGAAAGTAACAGCTCCTGCACGTCGGGGTTTTGACGTACCTTCTCCCAAAGAACCTTGACGACTAGCCGGTAATGATCCCCCTTCTCCCGAAACCAATACTTCAGCCTTTGCCCTTCAAAGGTGACCCAATTAATCCCCATCGCCCTCATGTTCTCTTCCGCCAGAGCCCCGGCCTCCTTGGCTTCGAAGGCAATCATCTGAGAGACTTCCTTGCGGGTGTGTTTCCACTCAATGCCGGGATGCTGCATCCGTGGATCGTCCGCGCCCTCGGGATACGCCAGCATGTACCAAAATCCTTCAACCGACAGATATCGACTTCCGTGAAAATAGAAGGGCGTGTGGGCGAAATTCGAAAAGACTCCCAGTTCATTGCGCTTAGACAGAACCACTTCTCCCGGCCTGGCTTCCTGCGGGAGTATCTCCCACCACTGGCCCTCTTCTTCCCGCACCGGCTCCCACCAGTGGGCTGGGTACCGAGCATCCGGCTCGCTCTGTTTTGACCGTTGCAACGCAGCTCTGTCGAACGCCGGCCAGATGAAGGGTGCATCAAGCGGATAGGGCAACGAAATAGGGCTTTGATCGGAAAGGTCTGGGCTCCCGGCCGCCTGCCATGCGTGCAGCCATGCCGTTGCTAAGACCACCGCTGAAGTCGCCAACCGCTCGACCACAATGGGACGAAATGCGCGCATCACTTCTGGCGTGGAGGCAGGCAAACGTTCTGCTTCCTTGAAAGCGGCCTCCGGATGACGCCAAGGATAGTCGCCCCACTCAAGCGACGCACTCTTCCGAGGAGTTAGGGTTCCATCGCTTTGCCGGGTCTTGATGAGAGCCACTTCATCGTCGATCTGGCGGACAGCGCTCTTGTGCGAAACCGCATCCGCCGCCATGTTGATCAAGAGTCGAGCCACTCCAAACGGAGAGCTCATGTCCGTTCCGACATTTTCCCAGACTTGACGCCGAAATTCCGAATCGCGTGCCTTTTCCAGGACATCAGAACTCAATCGTTCATCCAGTGCCCGAACCACATAGCTTTCAAAATAGGTGTGAATGCCGCCATTTCCAGTTACCCAGCCGTCATAGTCTGCCGTTGGGTGGTAGGGCTGTGCTTGGTCGCCGATAAAATGTGCCAGGACGCCGGCAAGAACGACGACCGCATGGAGGTCACTCTCTCGCGGAAGTTTGTCCTGACAAACATAGCTGGGAAGGGGCGGCTCGGCTGCTTCCCCCAGACCATCGTCAGGCTCCCTGAACGGAGACTCCACAGGTGGGTAGATGCCCGTTGGCCTAGTTCGCCTGTCCTGTCCTTCCTTTTGCTTTGCGCAGGTAAAGGCGCTTACCAACAGATCATAGAGTTCCTGGGCTCTCCAGGGAGTCGTGCCCAGGTGTTCGTATAGCAACAATTTTTTCTTCTGAGCGGGTACGCCTGGGAGGGCATTCTCTTTCCCTTCGTAGAGATCACTCAGTTCACGATAGTCGGCGGGGAGCTGCCGAACCTTGTTCAAGAATTCTTGGAGCGCAGGACCGTCGTGAGAAGCAGGAAACCCAAGCAGCCGTTCGGGTCCGAAGTAGTGGTTTGAGATGTTCATGGCGGAAATGCGCGCTTCTCCCGCCTCGTTTCTCCACGAAGAGTCCGGTATGTAGGCCAGATGGCCTAAGGCAATGCTCCGGTCTGTAAAGAATCGCGCAAAGGCCTTGCCGGCGTCCGTGGATGGGGCTATGTCCGGCAGCATCCGAGCGGCCATCGCTGCAACAATATGGTGGCCTCGTTCCCCCCAGGCAAACGCCTGAGAACACGACAGGCCAACGCCCAACAGAACACTGAGAAGGATTATGGGTTTGCTTATGCCAAGTTGCCTGGAGGTGGAATCTCCAATGCGGCCATTAAGGAAAGTCTGCAAACGACACCCCTTTCTAAGCCGGCAGAGCAAAGATGAGTTGGTGCAATCGCCGGTTAGACGGTTCGAGCCAGGATGATCATGACCAAGCCGACGGCAAAACAGATGAACATCAGAGCGATAAACTTGTTTGTTCCGGCCGGCGCCTCTTTGAATTCCTTCCAAACAAAAACGCCCCACAACGCCGCGATCATGGTGGCGCCCTGACCTAGCCCGTACGATATGGCAAAGCCAGCTTGTCCTGAGGCGATGATGCTGAAGCTCATCCCTACTCCCCAGATGAGACCACCGAGAACTCCGATCAGGTGAGTTGGCAAACTACCTTGGAAATAGGCCGAGGCCGATACTGGCTCACCCACGAAGGGTTTCTTCATGATGAGCGTGTTAAAGAGGAAATTGCTGACGAGCACGCCGACCGAAAAGACAAAAACGGCAGCATAGGGGCCCATCTTTCCGGCTTCCAGGTTGGCGAAGTCTGCGGACATGGAAGCAGCCACAAAGCGGTAGAAAAAGCCCATCAGGATTCCGCAGGCCACGGACAGACCTAAACCTTTTCCGGTCACACCGCCACTCCGGCTCGGCAGCCGCCGGTACGCAACCGCATCCAGAATGATGGCCAGGATGACAAAGCCTACGCCTGCGAAAAGTAGCACCGGATTGCCGAGAGGACTGGCGATGTAGTTGACCACTACGCCCAGCGCCAAAGCCAAGCCGATCCCTACGGGGAAGGCGACGGCCATCCCGGCGATGGCAATGGCTGCGACCAACAAGATATTGGCAGCGTTAAAAATCACTCCACCAACGAACGCTGACACAAGACTGTCCCGGCTTGCCTGACTGAGGTCTTGAAGGAAGCTCCGTCCTTCGGAGCCGACGCTGCCCAAGGTCAAGCCGAACAAGAGCGAGAGCAACACCACGCCGATGGCGTAGTCCCAGTAGAAAAGCTCAAACCGCCAATCCTTTTGGGCCAGCTTTTGGGTATTCGCCCACGAACCCCAGCAGAACATGGTGATAACACAAAACACCACCGCCCAAGCGTAGCTGTCCAGAACAAACATGGCTCCTCCCTCGAGTCACGGTAAGGGGGAGTGACCCCCGTCCCGCAATTGAAGAATCAGACCCAATCAGCACTAAGAAAATCAGGCAGGGGCGCCCGCACGAGTTTTCCACTCCTGCTCGAATTCGGCTCTCTTCGAAAAAGATTTCTGCGTCCCCACCTTTGTGGTCGAAAGAGCAGCGTAAAGATTCGCCCGGCTCAGGGCATCTCGCTCAGTCATCCCTTCGGCCAGAAAAACCGCAAAACTTCCAATAAATGCGTCGCCTGCACCGGTGGTGTCCTTGGTTTTCACTTTGAAAGCGGGTATCAATTCCATGCCATCAGCCCCAGCAAGCAAGCAGCCGCTGGCGCCCAGAGTGATGATGACTCGCCGCACCCCTTGGCTAAGGAAGAAAGCTGCGCAGCTCTTGGCTTCCTCCACGGAACCAACTGGTTTCCCCGCGATAGTTTCTGCCTCGCTCTCGTTGGGGATGAAATAATCAACCTGTCCCACTTGTTTCATGTCGAGCGGCTGGCCAGGAGCAGGATTTAAGATGGAGCGAATCCCATTGGCTTTGGCAAAGCGGATGGTGTAGTACACCGTGTCTAGAGGAATCTCTAGCTGCATAACGATGCAAGCGGATTGCTTCAGAACGGATGCAGCCTGGTCAACATCCGCGGGGCGAAGAGCGTCGTTGGCTCCCTTCACTACAATAATGCGATTCTGGCCAGCCGAGTCCACAAAGATCGGGGCCACCCCGCTCGAAACGCCAGTTTCCGTGCGCACGTGAGTGCTGTCGATACCAAGCGATTCGAAATTCTTGATGCTCGCCGGCCCAAAAAGGTCATTTCCGACCTTTGCCACCATGGTCGCCTCCGCCCCGCACAGGCGGGCGGCCACGGCTTGGTTCGCCCCTTTGCCTCCAAAACCGAGGTCAAAACTCTTGCCGAAGATGGTCTCGCCCGGACGAGGGAAGTCGTCCGTAAAGGTGGTGAGATCCACATTGACACTGCCGACGACTGCAATGCGAGGTCGGTTAGCCATCGCCTCTTTTCCTCCCTCAGCCGGGCGACCACGAATTCTGACCGGCCGCCAATGTGCTGTTCAAGCTAATCCCTGGCCGGAACCGGTTTGGTCATGCGCTCGATGTACAGGTTGATGAATCGCTCCCAGTCAAGATCGTACTGCACTTGCATCTTCTGGGCCCCTTCGGCTCCCGGCCACAACCGCTCTCCTCCGACGGAAACCCCGTAGTTGAGGCCGTGGTTGATATCCACATCCACATAGAGCTCCTTCATTTTGAACAGGGTCAGGTCGATTAGTGTCGCAACCGCCAACTGGTCGTACATCAGCAAATTGATGTCCGGATACTTCTCGTAGTAGGGCTCCATCCTTTCCTTGATCAGGCGGGTCAGGGGTGTGTCCGCCTGCACCAGTTTTTCATACCACTCTTTCGTGAAAACTGCCTTCCGCGAGACATTCAAAGGGGAAAGGATGATAGGAATTCCCGACCGCAGAACAACTTTGGCCGCCTCGGGATCCACCCAAAAGTTGAACTCGGCGTTCGGCGTTACGTTGCCGCCACCATCCGGCAGGCGGGCAATGGCCCCGCCCATGATTACGAGTTGCTTTACCCGCTCGGCGAAACCAGGTTCCTGCCGAATTGCCATGGCGATGTTGGTCAGGGGCCCGATGGCCAAGATGGTAATTTCACCTGGGTTCTCCCTTACGGTCTTCACGATGAAATCCACTGCGCTGGTTGTCTCAGCCTGTTTCTTCGCAAATCCCCCGGGAGGCGGCGGTGGGGGAGCGTCAGACCACCACTTGCCATGCCCGGTGGTAGCGAAATCCGACTTCTCATGGACCAGCGGCATGTTGGCCCCATTAAAGACCGGGATCTCTTCTCTGTTGGCGATCTCGAGCACGCGCAGGACATCGGACGTTGCTCTCTCGCGACTGTCATTGCCTGCGACAGTCGTGATGCCGAGGATTTCAATCTCCGGGGAGTGCAGAGCAAAGATGAGGGCGAGACCGTCGTCCTGGGGCGGAATCACAAAGTCAGTATCAAAGATCACCTTGTGGTCGGCGGCAGAAGCCGGATAAAGGAACAAAAAGAAAATCAGCGTTACCAGCCCGATCGGCCTCTGGCTCTTTGCGAACATGGCACCTTCCTGTAAAACATTCGTAAAATCTTAGGGCTTATTCGGGTGACGAGACATGAGATCAATGAACATCCGGTAGAATCTTTCCGTGTCTAAGTCCCACTGCACGGTAGCCGGCTTCCAAAACCAAGTTGGTACCTTCACTTCCTTTTCCACAAAGATGGTCTGACCATAGCCGGCACCGTGGTTGATATCTACATTGACGTAGAGTTCTTGTTGGTCAGTAATAATGCTCGGGTCCAGAAAGGCGATCGCCGCAATCTCATCCCACATGTAAAAGCCAAAGCGACCCCAGTTCTTAGCCAGGTACTGGGCGACGGGAGAGTCTGACTTGGCCACCTCGGCCTTGATCTCTTCCGTTAACCTCGTCTTGACGGATATGTCAACTGGCGTAATCGTGACCTTCTTCCAGGGAGCGCTCATTACGATGCGGGCTGCCTCCGGGTCAAACCACCAGTTGAATTCACGGCGACCATTGATACGATGGTTGCCTCCCTCGTCCACATTGAAGCCGGCTCCCATCAGCACCAACTCCCTGGCCAGCTTGGGCACCTCGGGATCGAGCCGTATCGCCAGAGCAAGCGTTGTCAGCGGCCCTCCAGCCCAGACAGTTACCTCGCCGGGATGCTTGCGAAGGGTCTCAATAAGAAAATTGGCCCCGTGCTGCGGTATAGCTTTCTTCGTCGGCTCGCCGATAGGCGACGGTGGCACTTCATCGGGGTCGTGATAGATCCGCTCCATCCAGATGCCTTTGTAGGAAAACTCCCCATACGTTGCTTCCCAGAGTGCGGTTTCCTCGGGTGAGTTGATGAGAGGAAACTGGGCTCCTTGCGCGACTGGAACATCGTCACGGCCGATCAACTCAAGCATCCGCAGCACGGTGCGGGTCCCGGCTTTGGCCCAGCCGTCTCCGCTCGTGATCGTGATTCCCACAACCTCCACGTCAGGAGCCTGCAGCAGGGCCAGAATCGATTGCGTGTCGGTTCCGGTTGGGGAGTTGGTGTCCTGATCGATAAAAACTTTCCGCTTGGAGCCTCTGTCCTCGACCTTCTTGCTGGTTGTCGCCGGGCGTTCCTCGGTGCCACCGGTGGGGCCCCTCGCATCCGTCTGCGGCATAGGCGGGCGCGACATTAGGTCAATGTACATCCGGTAGAACTTCTCCACGTCGAGGTCGAACTGCACGATCGCAGGCTTCCAGAACCATCCTGGCGCCTTGACCTCTCGTTCAACAAAGAAGGTTTCTGGGTCATCCGGGTCGGCGTTCGGGTTGAAGAACCTCCCGCGCGGCTCAATAAAAATTGTTTGGCCGTAACCCGCCCCGTGGTCAATATCTATGTTGACCAGAAGTGCCTTTTGCTCGGTGATAATTGTGGGATCAAGGAATGCCGCCACGGAAATTTCGTCCCACATGTAGCTGGTGCGTGCAAATCGAGCGTGGTAGCGCGCAACGGGCGTATCCGCCTGGGCAATTTCGGCTCGCATGTCATCGCTCAAGCGTGTCTTGACCGAAATATCCACGGGCGTAATTGTGATCTTTTTCCACGGCGCACTCATCACAATGCGCACCGCCTCGGGATCAAACCACCAGTTGAACTCACGGCGACCGTTGATCCGTTGAATCCCTCCCTTGCCCACGTTGAAACCAGCGCCCATCAGAACCAGTTCCTTGGCCAGGGAGGGAAGCTCCGGGTCCAACCGCACCGCTAGCGCAATGTTCGTGAGCGGCCCTCCAGCCCACAAAGTCACCTCGTGGGGGTACTTGCGAACCATGCGAATGATGAAGTTTGCCGCATGCTCGTCCAACGCCTTGGTGGTTGGATATCCTTCCTTTAGCTCGGGCACAACATCAGGGGCGTGGTAGAGGCGGGGAGTCCAGGCACCCTTGAAGGCAAGCTCCCCGTACATTGCTTCCCACAGTTCCGATTCCTCTCTTGAGTTGATCAGCGGTTGCTCGGCCCCGGGCACAACCGGCACATCGGTGCGTCTAGCGATCTCAACCAGCCGTAATGTCCTTAACGTCTGCTCTTTGATGAATTGGTCGCCGGCTACGAGGGTGATTCCCAGTACCTCCACGTCCGGGGATTGCAGGAACATCAGAATGGATTGCATATCCGTGCTGGCGGGACCACGGGCATCTTGGTCAACAATGACTTTGCGCTTTTCGGCCAAAGCCGGTGTTACAAGCAAGACCAGAGGCAGAGCAACCCATACGAGGGCCCAGCCAGTTTTTCTCACTAGTTCCAAGCAGCACTCTCCCAAAGAGGGAAATGAGTCACACAAAAATATATGAGAACCCCCCTGCGCCCACGGTCGGGGTTCATACCTTGCGAGGCGATGTGAAGTTCACCGGTTGCACGTTGCGGCGTCGCGACCGCATCAGCGAGAAGAACTCAACCCTTCGGAGCTCCAGCCCGCCCGCGACACCACAACTTGGAGTTTACTTTTCTCTCTAGAAAATTAACTTTAGCGCAAACTGAATCTGGCGCGAAGTATTGGTGGTCTTCACAATTGATCCAAAGCTACCACTTAGAGGATCTATGTTTGGCTGACTGAATTGGGCATGGTTGAAAATGTTGAAAATTTCGGCGCGGAACTCAAGGCGCAAGGGTTCTTGCAGCGGAATCGATTTCAAGAGCGAGAAATCGAAGTTGACCTGACCGGGTCCAGAGAGCACCGCGCGACCCGAATTGCCCAGGGCACCGAAAACGGCGGGGAAGCAACTGGTGTCAAACCACTGTTCTGCTGTCTCCGGACCGGATCCATCGCAGATACGGTCGGGGCGATTGCCGCTGCCCAGGCCCGCCCCCGATGAATCAAAAAAGCCCGTGGTCATGCCAAGCGGAAAGCCGGTTCGTATTCTTGTAATCCCGCTCAACTGCCAGTCGCCCAGCAAGGCCTGTCCAACGCCACCCATGTCTGAGCCGTAGGGTCGACCGCGCCCGAGGGGCAAATCGTAGAGATAGCTGATGGAAAACTGGTGACGGAGATCGGTGTTAGAACTAGCGTTGTCGGGACTAGGATCATTCGGCACAACCAGTGGGAAGTAGCCTGCCCCTTGAGAGACTCCGATGGTCTGGTTGAGACCGCTGCTGAGACCATGGCTCCAAGTATAGTTGGCCAAGAAAAACAGACCCTGGGAGAAGCGTTTTTCGACGTTCACCTGCAGCGCGTGGTACTCGAGCTCCCCACGGCTTAAGATGGAGTTGAACGCTCCCTGTGGGAAGGGCGCTCGGGAAGAATCGCCCCCGAAGAACACTGGAAAGCCCGGCGGGTTAGCATTCAGATTCCAGCCTTTCCCTTGCAGGTGGGTCGCCCGGGTTCCAGCATAAGCGATGGTGGCCAACATGCCCCCAGGCAATTCCTGCTGTATGTTCAGGTTCCACTGCTGGACGAAACCTTGCTTGAAGTTGGGATCCACGGTAACAAGGTTTCCGAAGAACGTGGACAAATCTGGTCGGGCGAAGGGCGGGAAGCCATCGGCCAGCGTCATGGGGGTGCCGTCGATGAAGCTCACCGGCTGGACCCCTGGGGTGATTGGATCCCCATCGGTGATCCCATCGTTCACGCCGATCTGGGAACCCGCGAAGGGTGGGTTCATATACAAACCTTGCACCCCCCCTTGCGCCGAGACGTCATGGAAGATACCGTAGCCGCCCCGAATGACTGTGGCCGCCCTCCCCCCCGGACTCCACGAAAACCCGATGCGAGGTTCCAGGTTGTTCTTGTCGGTACTGACCCCGGCGCTTCTACCGGCGTCTACGCCGGCCACCACGAACTGCCCTGTCTCCGTATTGAAATTGGTAAACCGGTCGTTGTCTTCTCTCTGGGGAGTGGTGAGGTTGTAGGCCAGTCCCAAAGTGAGAGTGAGGTTCGGGGTTGCTTTCCAGCTATCCTCAAAATAACCGCGATACTCTTCCCAGCGGCGGCCGTTCAAGAAACCGTCGAAGTGAAGCTCACGATCACGGAAGTCCGGCAACCCCAGCATAAGGTTGGCGATGGAAAACCCGGTGTTTGGATCGAAGCCGCACGGCGGCGTGGCGCACCCCGTGGCGCCGTTGGCGGTCCAGCTATTGCTGAAGCTCATACTGCCATGGAACCAGGTGTTGCCGACCACGGGCATGTGCATGGCCCGCAGGCTGAAACCCATCTTCAGGTTGTGTGAGCCACGAATCACCGTAAAGTTGTCTGCCACGTGAACAACGTTAGTGCCGCCAATGAAGGGCGTGAACAGACGGGATCCGATGCGGTTGAACCCCCCGGTGAAACCCATACTTGTCATTCCCGCAGTGTTGATGTCTCCCAAGCCGACACCGGCAATGCCCAGTCGAGCTGGCATGTTCTGGTTCTCCGGCCGGTGCGCAAAGGAGGTCATAACGTTGAACACGCGGTTGTAGCCCACCATCAACTGGTTGAACAGAGTGGGGGAAAAGGTGTGCGCCCACTGAATCCCCACGTTGCGCGCCTCGGTCACGAAATCCTCTGAACTCTCGGCGACACCGGGGCCGGAACAAAAGCCAGGGCAAGGAGCGGGGAAGAATTGGTCGGCATCGTCGTAACTGAAGCGCCCGAAAATTTGATCGTTCTCTGAGACCTTGTAGTCAATGCGAACAACAAATTGATCGTCGTTGAACGTCCTGACGGGGTTAGACGAGAAGTTGTTGCTGAGCGCACCAGCAATATTCGGGCTCGGGTAAAGATCACAAACGCCCTGGCCAACGGGATCAATCATGCCGGCGGGGATAATATTGCCCGCAAACTGGGTGCGAACCACGTTGCCGTTGGCATCAAAGGTCGTCGTGGTTGGATCGAAGATTGGGTTGAGTCCGGAAAAATCTCCCGCGCACATGGCATCCGTGGGGACAGTGGCCAAACGTGTCAGTCCCTGGCGGGTGCGCGTTCCCTCATAATTACCAAAAAAGAAGGCCTTTTCTTTCACGATCGGCCCACCGAGGGAGGCGCCAAACTGGTTCTGGCGTAACTTCGCTGGTTCCGGTATCCGATCGAAGAAGTTGCGGGCGTCTAGCTTATCGTTGCGGAAGAACTCGAACGCGGTTCCGTGAAACTCGTTGGTCCCGCCCTTGGTGATCACCAGGATGGTGGCGCCGCTGCGGCTTCCGTATTCGGCCGAGTAATTGTAAGTGAGCACCTTGAACTCTTGAATTCCTTCGACGGAGGGAAGAATCGCAATGGCTCCAGCCGTTAGTTCGTTGTTGTCCACGCCGTCAAGGAGCCAATCATTGGTGTTCTCGCGCATGCCCTGGGCGGAGAGGGAGACAGTTCCTCGGATGGAAACTTCTGTGTTTCCTTGGTTGTTGAGGAAATCTCCTTCTGCCTTGGTAATGCCAGGGGAAAGATGGCCCAGTTGTACGAAGTTCCTGCCGTTCAAAGGAAGGTTCGCTACCTGCTCCTGGTGAATCACCTGGCCCAGCGTGGCGGTGGTGGTATCCACTTCGACGATATTGCCTGTGACCTCAATCACCTGTCCGGCGGCCGCAACCGAAAGCGTAAAGTCTACGGTGCGATTATCCTGGACTTCAAGCACCAGATCAGTGACCTCTCCCTGCGCGAAGCCGGAAGAGCTGACCCTGATGGTGTACAGCCCCACGGGCAACAGGGGAACCACGTAGCGCCCGCTGGAATCGGTCGTTACTTCCCGCGCTATGTTTGTTCCTTGGTTGGTAATTGTGACTGTAGCGCCCGGAATGACCGCATCGGTGGGATCGGTGACGGTTCCTAAGATAGTTCCTACCCCAGACTGTGCGAAGAGCTGGCCGCTAAACACCCCCACCAGTAGAAGAAAAACCGAGAAAACCACCGCTTGCTTTTTCATTGTTCCCCCCCTGTCATCGAGTGACCTAGCTAATCGCTTCAGCCGCAATAGTCTAGTTTACGAGCTATGCTTGTCAAGAGGAAAATTGCCGGCGGGCAACAAGAAGGGCGCTCATTGTGGAGCAGCGGGCAAATCGGGATGTTATGCGGAGTCCCGTTCGAATCCACAGTCGCCAGCCGCGCCGAATCTACAAAGCTCCTTTCCTTCTCTCTCCATCTCACAACTGCCTCCCGCTTGGCTGTTGGATACGGATAATACTGTCAAATGCCGAGCTAGGACTTCAAGAGCAGATAAAGCCCCTCCGCGTTGACTTGCCTGCGGGCGGGGTCTAGGATGGGGGCCATTGGGAGCGAGCCATGAAAACCAAACCGTGTGGCCGTATTCTTGTCATCGTCATTCTTGCAGCAGCCACAGTTCTTTGGGCAGGTGAACCATGGAAGGATAAACCTTTCACGGAGTGGGGGGAGAAAGATGTGTGGAAGTTGTTAGAAAAATCCCCTTGGGCGAAGCGAATCCATCAGGCTGGAATGCGCCGCCGTTCCACAGGAAGCTCCCGGATGGAAGGAGGCGGAGTCGTTGGCATTCCAATAAACATTGATGAAATCAAACACGCCTTGACTGTCGTGTGGTCCTCCGCGCTCACAGTGCGAGAAGCACTTGTGCGCCAGCGTCAGCTGCAGGGCACCCCGAACAAAGAAGACAGCAGCCAGCTTCTTTCTCAGCAGCCTGAAAACTACGAGATTAGGGTGCATGGGCCTGCTGTGAGCACTTGTTGCCCTGAACCGTATTCGTGTTATCTGCAGCCTAGGCGTAGCAAGCAGGCGATTTCGCCTTTCAAAGTGCAGTTCGTCCGGCAAGACGACGAAAGCTGGACAGAGTTCCGCTTTTATTTCGTCCGTAACTTAGCCGGCAAGCCAGCAATCGGCCCAGATGAGAAGAAGGTAGAATTCTACTGCCAGTCGGATAGTGGGCCCTTCAAAGCTGTCTTCGACCTGCGGAAAATGACGCGCAATAGCAAGCCCGACCTCTGAGGACAAGCACGCACAGGAAAATCCACCGAAATAGGGGTTCCAATCCCCCCTCCGCCGCCTGAACTTCCCGTCGTAGCCCTCCGCGTTGACTTGCCTGGGGGCGGGACATAGGATGGCCGCAAAAACATATAAGGAGGAAAGTCCACGCGGATGTCCACTTTCCTATTACACTTGTACTCCATGCTCTTTTGCCTGCACGGGCGGGCCGTGATCCTCCACGACCAGAAGAATCACTGCAGAACCCGATTGTTTTTGAGTGCCGGTTCGCAGAGGCATACTCAGCGAGGACGATGGCAACGCTGCAGTTGACGTACCTAGATCCCGGAGAAGCGCAGGGACACTGTACTCCCGGGCCAAAGGAAACAAGACCAGACATCCTACAATCGGATGCAGGCTGCATATCCAAAATAGCCTGTGTCCAATATCCGTATGGCCGAGGTTTCTCTCAGTACATAATTGTCCGGGTCAGGTGATGCGGACAGAACGTGGTGTGGAAGTGCGTCCAAAGACGAGCATCGATTTGCGGGATGATGATCTGTCTATCCGCTGGCCGCCGTTTGTTTATCTCCTCCGCTAGCAGCGCTGTGGCATAAAGGGTGTGGGCTCGGATTTCGACTTCCTGCGGGCTGTTGGCCGGAATCATCTTGTGATTCTCGATCCTCTCTTTCAAGGCAGGCGAGTAGATCAGGATCCCCATCGCCTCTAGCGCAACCGGTACGATGTAGTCGGCGAACGCCGTTATCTTTTCCGGGTCTTCAAGCTTAAAGGTGTTGGAGCCGTGCAGAGCACTGTAGACCGTCCAGATACCGAGTTGGGCAAGCTTGTAGAGTTTGATTTCGTGCCCGGCATACGGGCTCACGTCGTTGAAGCGAGGAAATTCACGCACCAGCTTGTCGATCAACCCCTGCCCGTCGGCGTAGAGGCGCGGGGCAGCAGCTTCCACGAAATTGCAGAAACGGCCGTCATAGTTCGCCTCTAGGGTCTGGCCTACCGCCTGGAGTATTTCCACCCGCTCATCCAGCATGGGCATTTCGATGTTTCCGCGAAAAACGTGTTTCAGGTCAGCCCTCGTCACCCTACTAAGATAAGCGCCGCCCAGGAAGGGAATCTCCTCATCCAATGCACGTTTGATGCACGCAAACATCGCCTGGGAATCCGACCAGTGCTGGCCGGAATAGTCCGCCTGGAATTTGACCTGGGTTTCGAAATCCGTAAAGGCAAAGTTGAGAACGTTGGCAACCAGAAGGTAATCGATGGCTTCTTTCGGGTTCTCCCTACCGATTCCGAAGGGGAGAGCAAACTTCGGGATGGGCAGCTCCTCGCAAGCCAGCCAGCGACTGTGCTCGACAATCTTTGATATGTCCGTTTTGACGTCGCGAGATTCTTCGATCACCGGGCGGAGACTCTCCAAGACCGGACTGGCAAAGGCTTCGGGAATGTGAAACAGCTGGTCGCTTGGCGGTGTGCTCGCGCTGGCCTCCCGGGGGCGCGCAGCAACGACCGCGGCGGCTCCGAGCAATCCCTTGAAGAAGTGTCTGCGATTCATGGGGTCACTCTCCAGCCATGGTATTGCACGTAAGGATACACAGGATGACTCCCGTCCGGAAGCAGGCGGGGCCGAGCCTGTATCTGGAACCAACCCTCTGCGGGAGGATGCCACCCACAAAGGCCAATGGGCTCCCAAGCGACTTGTCGTTGAACCACACTCTCGTCACAAGTCCGACCCCCGCTTCCACTCCCTCCCCCGCCGCATGAACTTCCCGAAGTAGGTCCCATAGCCTAGGTACAAGGCTACCTCTCTTGTTGTTCCCAAAACGGCACATAATCTGGCGGAATCCTCCAAAAAGACGAAAGTGCTCGTGGTAGACGATTCCTTTTTTCTTCTGCTTCCAAACTTCGAAAAGCAGCAAAGTGTTTCTTGGCTTTGTCGGTTTCCCCGAGCCGTTGGTAGGTCTGGGTCAGCCGGTAGTGTGCTTTCTTGAGGTCCGGGTCGAGTGCCACGGCCTTTACCAGCAACCGGGCCGCTTCGGGGTAGTCTCCATGCCGCTCGCGGATTCGCCCCAGGAGGTAGTAGGGTTCAGCTAGGCTCGCGTCTAGCACAAGCGCTTTCTCCAGCAGGGCCTCCGCCTCCGGACTCAGGGGGTCCTGCTCCAGGATGGCACCGGCCAGCAAAAAGTAGGGAATCGCCAGACCTGGCCTCAGCGCGATCGCTCCCCGGAAGCTGGCCTCCGCATCGGCAAACTCACCGGTCTCCACGTGGAGATTTCCCAGAACAACGTAGGCATCTTCGTTCTCTGAATCTAGCTCAATCGCATGTTGCACTTGTTGTTTCGCTTCTTTGTAATTCACCTTTACTCTGTAGGTCTTACCCAGAGCCAGCAAGCATCTTGGCGAGTGCGGGAAGAGTTCCCTGGCTCGCGAGAACACCTGAAGGGCCGCGTCGTTAGAACCAACCTCAAGGAGGAACCCACCGAGATTCAGGTAGAATACCTCGTTTTGAGGATCTATCTTGATGGCCTGGCTGAATTCCGAGAGGGCTTCATCAAACCGGTGCAGCTTCTGACTGCACAACCCGAGGAGGTTGTGGTAATCCCCTTGCCGCTGAGACTCGGGCACGGTGTCCAAGTTCTCTACGGCCCGGGCAAATCTCCCAGCGAGGAAGTTCATCCTTGCCTCGTTGTATGTAAGCCTGTAGGAGTCTCCCCCTCCACGCCGCGCCCGACCGAACTGGCGTTGCGCCTCGTCAAAGTCCCTCTCGTGGGTGAATAGAATGCCCAATTCGGTATGAAGCTCAGCATTCTCGGGCGCGACGTCTTTCAGTTGATGGAGAAGAGTTCGCCCGGCGTCTGTCCGACCGGCGGCATAGTAGCTTCTGAGTAGCCCTTGCAGAACATTGACGTCATTGGGGGTTAGCTCGCGTGCCTGCTCGTAGTTTAGAACGGCGGCGGCGTAGTCCTGCCCCTCAAAGTAAAGGCTTCCCAGATGGTAAAAGGCCTGCGCACGGGAAGGGTCGACTACAACGGCTTTCTGCAACTCCCGAATGGCGGCTATGTCGTCAGGATCGGGGTCTGCGGTCCCATTGCCGCCCTCGCCTTGCAGCCCGGTATAGGCGTACAGAAGAACCCAGCTTTCCGTGCCCTCGACCCAGCGGGCCGCGGCATCTGTTTCTAAGCCGCGGAACTTGAACCTGACAACCT
>JADFGZ010000335.1 GCA_022567475.1 Acidobacteriota bacterium
GTTGATGAGGTTTTGACCATCTACAAAATCGACTACAGTGGTTTGGGGTGACCCCCTCCCCTGAGACAATCTGCCATAGCTACACTCGCCGTTCCATGATTTTTTCTCATCAGACAGTCCCACCAGAAAGGTAAACAGAAGGCGTTTATCGCGATCTATCCCAGCGAGTGCCGTTCGCACCTAACTTCCTCGAAGCCGACATCGGGGGTACTTGGCGGACTTTTGGTCGAGTGTCGGGCCGGATTGGCGGACCATACATTCCGAGTACGCCGTCACTCGGGCGGAACTTCGGATTAACCTGCGGATTTGTCGATAAACAGTAGACGAATTTGCGCGGGTAATCCGGGACCTTATCTCCTCGACCGCACTCGGAGACCGGCTAAAGGCCGTGGAAGTCACATGTCCCCAATTGCTTTCCCCCCTCCCCTCGTGTAATCTTTTCCCATTATTCAATCATTGGCGGGGTAATCCGTGCCCATTTCCCAGGTGCCCGTCTTGGCTCGTACGAGGTCCTCAGCCCGCTAGATGCGGGCGGCATGGGAGAGGCGTATCGTGCCGGGACACCAAGCTGGGGGGCGAAGTAGCCATCAAGGTCCTGCCCGATGCCTTCGCGCAGGATCTCGACCCCGCCCCGGCGCGATAGGAGCGGCCGATGAGGATCGTTTCACTACTCCCCAGTGCGACGGAGATGATTTGCACTCTCGGACTGGAAGACGCACTGGTGGGGGTAACCCACGAGTGCGATTTCCCGGGATTCGTCCGAGGGCTGCCGAAGGTCACGCGTACGCTGATACCCACCGACGCCCCCAGCGCCGAAATCGATCGCCTGGTTCGGGAGCACTTGCGGACGAATCGGGCCTTGTACACGCTCGACCTGCCGACACTGGAAGCGCTACGGCCAGACCTGATCGTCACGCAGGCGCTGTGCGACGTTTGCGCGGTGGCCGAGGATGAGGTTCGGGCCGCCGCTTGTATGCTCCCCGGCGGTCCCCAGGTGATCAACCTGGAACCGCAGACCCTTTCCCAGGTCTTCGCCGCCATCCGCCAAGTGGCGAAGGCCGCGGGTGTAAACCGAGTCGCGGAAGAAG
Source organism: Acidobacteriota bacterium (assembly GCA_022567475.1). Lineage (GTDB taxonomy): Bacteria > Acidobacteriota > Terriglobia > 2-12-FULL-54-10 > 2-12-FULL-54-10 > JADFGZ01. Next base: position 1,089 of record JADFGZ010000335.1, read on the forward strand.
TTGTCGGAAGGCTGACCGCTCGCGTCGAGGCGGTCGTCTCCCGCACGATCGGACTCCAGCACCGGCCGCGCGTCGCCCTACTGGAGTGGCTCGATCCACCGTTCTCCTGCGGCCATTGGAATCCCGAGCTGGTCCGGTTGGCGGGAGGTGTCGAGGGTCTTGGTCGCGAAGGGCGGCCCAGTCGGACGCTGCGCTGGGACGAAGTGAGGGCTTGGCAGCCGGAGGTCGTGTTTATCGCCTGTTGTGGCTGCAGCGTCGAGCGAACAATGGACGATGTGCCGCCACTGCAGTCCGTCGCTGGCTGGCAGGACTTGCCCGCGGTTCGCTCGGGACGAGTGTATGTTGCGGACGGCTCTCAATATTTTAGCCGCCCAGGTCCGCGCCTGGTCGATAGCCTGGAGATCCTGGCGCACGCGCTGCATCGCGAGACCCATCCGCTGCCCGCCGGCCTACGGCCGCCGGTTTGCGTCATCGGTTCCACGACGGGCAACGGGGCTTCCTGGGTGTCAGGTGTTTCCGCAATCTAGTGTTGTTAGCGCATCCTTATCTCCGACAAACAAAGCGGTTTATTCTATATTTGCCACACTTCGGAACTGCTAAAACCATTTCTGCCAGCAATATATTGAACATTGCAGGGTTATGCTGATTCCACCAACAGTCGGTTGCGGAAGCACCCCAACTTCGGCCGTTCATTCAAGGCGGAAACCCCGCGTCAGGATCAGTTCGGCCTGAAACTCATCTTCTGAGAGAGAGCGGACGTCTTCGTCATGTTTTTCTCCCTCTTCGGCGTTATTTCAGGTTCAATTTCGGGGAGTAATCTCCGCTCTTGCTCTCATCGGGGCAGTTCAGAAGGAACTCCCCGCCTCATTGCGTTCCCACCAATCGGGCGGAGCCTGAAAACCGACCGTCGGCAGTCCCTCGCTAGCCGCATAGCTCGGCTCGCTATAACTGATCTTCCCTCCCACAATGGTCAACAGAGGACTAATCTGCGCAATATCGTCTTCCGGGACCGTCAGGTAGTCCTGGTCCAATACCACCAGGTCCGCCCACTTGCCGGGCTCAATCGAGCCGATGTATTTTTCTTTCCAAACATGCCAGGCAGCCCAGCGGGTGTAGGTGTAAAGCGCCTCGCGCCGGTTGATCCGCTGCTGCGGTCCCCAGACCTGGCCCGTGATCTCCTCTTTCCGCGTGACGGCGTACTGCAAACAAGAAAAGGCCCATCCCCGGTGGGACTCACAGTGGGCGGAGGGTTTGAGCCCCAACCGGACCAACCGTCTGTACGGGGCTACCGAATCGGCCGCCCGCTCTATGCCATACAGAACTTTGTAAACCCCTAAGGGTCCTTTTTCTGCATCCACAAAAGGACTCGGAAACGTGCAGGTAAACGACACACCCAACTGCTTGGCCCGCAGGGCCTGCTCTTCGGTAATGTATGTGCAATGATCTGCCGAAAAACGAAGATCCGTGATTCCGTATTTTTTATCGGCCTCCTCCAGCACATCCAGATATTCGTCCAGGCCCCGGTCACCTGAGAGGTGGGTGTTGGTGACCGACCAGCCGAACCGGGCGGCGGCCAGGAGGGAGTCTCGTAAAATGGTATCCTCCGGGTTCTGGGTTAGCCGGCAATTCCCATTCGGGCCGAATGGCAACTCGCGCCACTGAGGAAAATTCTTCGCGTCCCGCGGATAGTTGCCGTGGACGCAAGCGCCGCCCTCCCCTGTTCTGCCGTCGGTAGCACCTGGAGCGGCTCCGGACAACCACAGCCAGGGAGTCCCGTGGCCGGCAAGGCCAGGAACGCGGCGGTAGATGAGCTCCGCTTGTGGGTGAAAGGCAGCCATCTGCGTGCCATAGGCCATCCGAACCGGCATTTCCTCGCGTTGGTCAAGAAGCTGGTAGAAGCGCAGGGAGTAGTTCGTATCCACGCGGGTGCCGACCGTGGTGACCCCGCGGGCCGCAACCTCCTCCAGTTCCTTTCTGTAAAACGGCGCCAACTCCGCCACCTTCTGCCGGGACAACTCGGGCCAAAAGTCAGGCATCGTTCGAGCAGCCCCCGACTTCAGCAGGCCGGTGGGTTTGCCATCCTGGCCTTTCACGATCACGGGGATCCCCTGGGGATATCTCTCGAGCAAGATGTTCAGCGCCCGGTTGTTCACCAGAATGGGCTCGTCGCCGAGCTTCAAGACAACAGGCTGGTTAGGGGCCGCTTGGTCCAGCTCGGTTATGCTGGGCGTAGCTGGGCTGGATTCCACGTTGCCTCTATCCCACGTTCTACTTCGAACGCCCACGATGATCCATTCACCGGGTTTCTTTTGCAGGGCCAGAGTTCGAAGCTGAGCCAGTCCTTCCTCTTTGCTCGTCCACAGGAGGGGCGGGTCCGTGCTGCTTACAGAACGGTCCAGGTGATGGCGGGCCGTCTGACTGTGGACATGCAAGTGGGTTTCGATCAACCCTGGAAGCACAGTCTTGCCGGCCAGATCGATGCGCCGCGTGCTCGGCCCGACCGTGTCCATGGCCTGTTGGCTGTTCCCCACCACCACGAACTTGCCATCATAGATCGCCACCGCTTCGGCAATCGTGAAGTGGGCCGGGTCTTCCGTGTCCGCTGTTAGAATCTTGCCGTTATACAGCACCCAGTCGGCTTCCAGTCCCGCTGCTTGCGCCCAGGGACCATTCAGGAAGAGAACCATCCCTAGAAAGAGAAGGATAGAAAGGTTCTTCGTCTTATTCATGGGTTTCTACCTCATTGGGGTTTTATGGAAAAGCAAGTTCGGGCACTATTGATAGCCGGGTACCGTGCCCAACCAAAAAAGGCCAAAGTCAGCCCAGAAAGGCTCCGAACGACTTTGGCCCATCGGCGAGTCTCTCTAAATATCCTGGTTCACTGCCACCGGTGCCGCTCAGAAGGTCAGCTTGAAGCGCTAGAAGAGGAACTTCAAGCCAAATTGAATCTGCCGGGCAGTGTCACGGGTGCTTGAAATCTTGCCCGCGTTGCCATCCGGTCTTCCCCTGCTGCTCCAAGGAGACTTGTCCGGATAGCCGAAAATGGGTCGGTTAAACAGGTTGAAAAACTCCGCCCGAAATTGGACCCGGTTGTTCTCCGTCACGTTGATGTTTTTGAAGATCGAAAAATCAAATTTGGCTATGCCCGGACTAGTCATAGTGGTTTTGCCCAAATTGCCGAAAAATCCATGCACGGAGGGTTCGAACTGGCAGGGATCATAGTACAGTTCCGGAGTTCCCAGCTTTTGGCCGGCCGTATCAAACCCCTCGCAGCCGGCACTAACGCCCTCTATCGGGTTGTTGTTGCCGCCCGGGATGAGATTCGGCCTCTGACCATTATTTCTTCCCATCCGTCTCCTCTGTTCTCGATCGCTATCGTTGATCGTAAGGTGGATACCATCGGCGAGGGACACAATCCCATTGAATTGCCATCCCTTCACAATCGCGCCACTGATGCCAGTC
>JADFGZ010000336.1 GCA_022567475.1 Acidobacteriota bacterium
CCGGAAGATCAGGTTTATTGGTCGAAGCCGGGCGGGCGGCGTGTCACGGGAATGGCGATTTGCGAAGCTGGAATCCGCGATTAGTGTTTCACAAAGAGCCACAGAAAGCGAAAGGATCGGTGGCCCGGAAACTAGCCATTCGGTTCAATGAATACTCCAAATGTTTTGCTTCCAGAGAAAAACGGCTGATGGCCGCGGGCTTTTTGCTTTGCGGAACCTCTGGCATCTTGCCTTGCTGGCAGGGATGGCCGTCGCCTTGCCTGCCCAAGACCGACGTCCCGAAGACAGCGGTCTTCCAATAGCCACAGCGGTCCGGACTGAGGAGCCCTTGGTGTTGGACGGGCTCTTGAGCGAAGAAAGCTGGTCACAAGCCCCGCCAGTAACGGGATTCTTGCAAAAGGACCCGCAGGAAGGAGCTCCCGCTTCGGAAAAGACGGAAGTGAGAATCTTGTTTGATACCCACCACATCTACTTTGGTGTCATCTGCTACGACTCCAACCCTGCTGGCATCCGAGCCACCGAGCTTCGCAGGGACAACTCCCTCGAAAACGATGACATCTTCGAGTTGATCTTGGATACATTTCACGACCGCCGGAATGGCTACCTGTTTCGGATCAATCCCCTGGGGACCCTCTTCGACGCCACGGTGACCAACGAAGGACAGGCGTTCAGTGAAGATTCGGATGAGAGATGGGATGCGAATTGGGATGAGAAATGGGAGGCGCAAACTCAGATCAACGAGCAAGGGTGGTCCGCGGAAATTGCGATCCCTTTCAAATCGGTCCGGTTCCTCAGCGGGGACAGCATCGTCTGGGGGGTAAACTTCCATCGCGTCATCAAGCGAAAGAACGAGGACGTGTTCTGGACCGCCCACAACCGAGACTTTCGCTTTGAGGAGGTGTCCCGGGCGGGGCAATTGGAAGGATTGGCTGAGATTCAGGGCTTCACACTTCGCCTGAAACCTTTCTTCACCACAGGAGGGAGCCAGGTGGTCCAGGGGGGCCGAAAAGAGACGGAAAATTTAACCAAAATTGGAATTGAAGACGCAAAATATCTGATCACGTCCCAGCTCGCGCTGGACCTGACCGTCAACCCGGATTTTGCCCAGGCGGAAGTGGATGAAGCTCAAGTCAACCTCACTCGGTTCAACCTGTTTTTTCCTGAAAAGCGGGAGTTTTTCCAGGAGGGGGCTGGCATCTTTCTATTTGGAACGGGGAGGCGGAGGCCGTGGGAAGGGCCGCAGGTGCTGTTGTTCCACAGCAGGCGCATCGGCCTGTCCGAGGGCCGAGATGCGGAGGAGATTCCAATCCTGGGCGGGCTCAAACTCACCGGCCAGCAGGGACCTCTGGAGATCGGGCTGCTTAACATGCAAACAAGGCGCTCGGGCGAGACACCGGGACAGAATTTCGCCGTAGTCCGGGTGAAGGGCAATATCCTGGCTCGGTCTTACGTAGGGGCCATCTTCACCCGCAACACCGCCGGCCTGTCGGGAAATGACAACAAAGTCGCCGGCGTGGACGCCAGTTTCACCTTCTTCCGGAATTTGAACCTGCGCGGTTTCCTGGCCAAGGGCGGCTCGGCGGATCAGAAGGACAGGAAATGGGCGGGTCTAGGAAGGATGGAGTGGAACAGTGACCGGTTGGGAGTGGTGCTGGAACGTCTCACCGTCCCGAAAGAAGAAAACTTCATCGCGGAGGTGGGCTTCCTGACACGAGAAGATATGAAACGGAACCTAGTCAAGGCTTCTTACAAACCCAGGCCGGGCATCCCTCTGGTCCGCCAATTCCAATTCACCCCCACTTTGGAATATATAACTAATCTGGAGGGTGAGCTGGAGACCCGGGAAGCACTAATGGAATGGGCCACGGATTTTGAGAGTGGGGACGCAATTGAATTCGAATTCAGCAGATTCTTTGAGAGATTGGTACGTCCGTTTCGCATCCGGGGCGGCGGCGGCACGGTACCCCCCGGCGACTATTCATTCAACGAATTTAGGTCCATGTTCCAAGCTTTCCGGGGCCGCAAGGTCTCCGGCGATCTGCGAATCGAAACGGGCGGCTTCTTCAATGGCAGCAGAACCAGCATAGGCGGCTCGGTGCAGGTCAAGCCCTCCCAAAATCTTTCGCTCGACCCGGGGTATGAGTGGAACCGAATTTCATTACCCGACACATCCTTTTCGACCCAGGAGTTCAATGGCCAGGTGAATTATTCCTTCAGCCAAAAATGGCTGACCCGGACCACGTTCCTGCTCGACAGCCAGGGGAAGGAATATACCGTCAATTTTCGGCTCAACTATATTTTCCGGCCCGGGGACGACCTCTTTGTGGTTTACAACGAGACGAGGAGTTATGGCTCCGTCGGCGGGCTCCTGAACCGAGCCTTAATTGTGAAGCTCACCTATTCGCTGGACTATTAGTGAGCCCGCTCCGATGGAGCGCGGTCTGACGGCCTAGCAGTTTGTTGAAAAACCCGAGTTTGTGATGATTTCTGTTTCTATTTTCGTTTCGGATCGAGTTAAAACATAGGTAAAGAGGTTTCCGGCCAGAGATCAGAGGTCCATCCCAGGTCCCGCTGGGGACTTTCGGGGCGCCTTTGCAGCTTGGCCGTCATGCCACCGCCTCCGCCCGCAGTCGTCGCAACCGAACCAAGTTGTAGGCCGCCCCGACGAAGGTGAACCACCAACCCACTTTCTCCCGGCCTCGCAACTTCACTTTCCTCAGCAGGCCGATGATCTTCATCCAACCAAACGACTGTTCCACTCGTTTGCGTTTTTGCTGGCTAATCTCGTAGCCGGCGCGCCGCGTCGTCCGGCCGTCAATCGCGCTCGACCGGTTCGTGGTGTTCTGCGCCACATGCGGCGTGATCTTCATCTCCCGCGCCGTGCCGACGAAGTCGCGCGTGTCATAGTTCTTGTCCGCTCCCAGGGTGAGGCGCCGGGTTCCAGGAATCTTCGACGCCATCAGCAAGGCCGCATCCCGTTCCGCTGTCCCATCGGCCTGCGTCAGCATCGTCTGCACCAGCAGCCCGTTGCGGTTCTCCATCAGCACGTGTCCCAGGTAGCTCAGCCGGGCCTCGGCCCCCTTCGACTTCTTATACAGCCGGGCGTCGGGGTCGGTGGTGGATTGATGCGTTTGATTGCTCCGCTGCTCGCCATGAAAATCCGCTTCGCGAGGCGCGCCCGGAGGCCGTTCTCCCTCGTCCTTGCGCCGGAAACTCTTCTGGCTGGCCCACGCCTCGATCAGCGTCCCGTCCACCGTGAAGTGTTCGTCCGACAGATACGGTTGGGCTTGCCGCAGCACCCGCTGGAAGAAGGCCTGGGCAATCTGCTCGTTCAGCAGCCGTTCCCGGTTCTTGCTGAACACCGCGTGGTTCCATACCTCCTCGTCCATCTCCATGCCCACGAACCAGCGGAACAGCAGGTTGTAGTGCAATTGCTCCATCAGCAGGCGTTCGCTGCGCACCGAGTAGAAGATCTGCAACAGCAGGACGCGCAGCAGCCTCTCGGGAGCGATCGAAGGCCGCCCCCGCTGGGAATACAGCCGGGCAAACCGCGGCGACATCTCTTGCAAGATCGTGTCCACCATCTCCCGGATCGGCCGCAGGGGATGATCTCTCGGCACTCGCTGTTCCGGCGACACGTAGCTGAACATCGCTTCCTGTTTCGGGTCTTCTCCGCGCATGGGGCCTCCTGCGATTCGAGGTGTGTTCATCAGATAGACGCTTCTTATCCCAGAAAAGTCGCTCGCGGAGTGAATTTTTCAACAAACTGCTAGACGCGGAACTTGGATTCACGTTTTCCGTAGGGCTTGCTTCCAATAAGGTCATCGCCAAAATCGCCTCAAAGTGAAAAAAGCCCTCGGGTCTCACGGCAATCATGGCGCGGGACATTCATCTCTATATCAAAGACCTGCCCATTGAAAAAGTGTGGGGCGTAGGCCACCAGACAACGGCCTTCTTCCAAAAGCAGGGAATCGAAGCGGCGCTCGACTTTGCGCGCAAAAGCGAGGAATGGGTCAAGAGCCGCCTCACCAAACCGCATTTTGAGATATGGCAGGAATTAAACGGCAGAAGCGTCCTTCCTCTTGCAACTTCCCCAAAGACTACCTACGCCACGATCCAAAAGTCAAAACCTTCACCCCACCGTCGAGCGACAAAAATTTTGGTGCTTCCGCAATCTAGTGTTGTTAGGCAGCCTCTGAAATCGCCGAGTCTTCCCGACCGGTCGAATTCGCCTCGAAGATGAACACACAGACGATCCTGACCAAGCACAAAAAGTTCGGGACGGACGTGAAGATATCGCGGAATGACAGCTGCATTAGGGTCAGGCCTGCTTGCATCGCCGGAGTTCTGATTTCGCGTCCAAACTTCAGAGCACGATGAGGCCTGAGGAAGTTGTAATGGCATCGCAGCAGCTCCAGATGATCTTCCAGCCGCTGCGTTCGCCGAGCGTGACTGAGGGTCCGACGATGCAGGAAAGCCGAGCCTTGCCGGATGGTCAGGTTCAATCGTTCGATGTAGGAAGTATTCAGTTTCACCGAATCCTCGGAGTCGC
>JADFGZ010000055.1 GCA_022567475.1 Acidobacteriota bacterium
TCAATCAGATTCAGTTGGTAGGTCTTCCCATCCTGCGCCTTGTAGAGAATCCGCACGGCATGGGCCTTGATGGTGATGCCGCGCTCCCGCTCGAGGTCCATGTCGTCGAGCACTTGCGCGCGGAGTTCCCGCTGGCTCAAAGCGCCGGTCAACTCCAGCAGGCGGTCGGCGAGGGTGGACTTGCCGTGGTCAATGTGGGCCACGATGGAAAAATTGCGGATGAGTTTGCTGTCCATAGCCTGAGCGTACACAGGTCCGTGGGAATCGCGCGGGGATTCCTCAATTCGATTTTGCGAGGAGCGAAAGGATGGGGTTTCCCTCTGCCGACAATCCAAAGCCGGCTGGCAGCAGGCACAATCCGTGCGAATGCGCGTGCCCCCGCACCTCTACATCTATCAAACGCCAGGCAGGTTGTCAATTTGGGAGCGGTTTGGCGGGGTTGCCCGCGCGGAGCTTTAGAGCACTTTCACAGTTTGTGCATAGTCAGAGCCGCGCGCGCAAGCAAGCGGACAAACGCGTTGGATTGAGAGCCTCTGCCCGGATGGTCCGCTCCCTTGCGGTCGCGGCTCTGATTGGTTTTCACACAGCCCCTGAAGGAAATCGACCTCAGCGGCTAGACCGTTTTTATGGATTGCGTATCCCGTCAGGGCACGGCTTCAGAGTCTGTGTGAAAACCCCGGTCTTGTGTCAGGGCACGGTTTCAACCGTGCCGCAAGTCGAGTTAAATCAATTGCCCTTCCTTGCGGCTTCAGCCGCTGAGGGTAGTTATCACACAGACTCTTCAGCCCCTGAGGTAACTTTCGACATTTGCCAGCGCGTCTATCTCTCCCGGAACGCCGCTCCGGACCCTTTATCACCCAACTTGTCGTCGTGTGGCATGTGGGGCAGGACCAACAAGAAGAATTTCATCGTAAAGTTCAAATAAAGCGGGCAGGCGCGCACAAGCTTTGACACGATTGCAAATGTAAGCGGGAGACAGTGCCTGCTTCCATACCGCTTGTTCTCTCTGCCTGCCCCTGATTACCGCAATGAATTTTTCAGAAGGGGCAGGATCCCCGCGTGAGGAAGCGTCTGCCTTCCTGCATCCCTTGCCGGATCGGGATTCATGAGAACGGTTTTCGGACCGCCTCGGGCGGATTCAGGATGTCCGGGTCGCGCGGTATGTTGACAGGGGTGAGCGCTGGGTGAAACACTAGAGCAGTTTCATAGTTGCTATAGACCAGAATGCGATGGGATGGATCAAGTAACGCTGTCATTCTGAGCCCTTCGGCTTGCTCAGGTAAACTCCGCGAAGAATCTGCTTGACCCACACAGGTCTACAGTATCCCTGAAACTGCCATCGAGGACCATTCAAGCTAAATCCAATTTAGAGGGTAGATCATGAGAAAAACAACATTACTGCTTACCCTTGTCTTAGTTCCATTGTCGGGATTGCTCCAGGCCCAGCAGCAGGATTCGATAGCGGCGACATTGGGCTACCCGGAGATGATCTTTTATAACGCAAAGATCGTGACGATGGATGACACTTCTTTTGAGTCCCGCGTGGGAAGCATCGTCCAGGCGATGGCGCTCCGGGACGGCAAGATTCTGGCTACGGGAAGCAACCAGGCGATGCAGGCGCTGGCCGGGCCCGAGACCCGGCAGATGGACTTAAAGGGCCGGACGGTCTTGCCGAGTTTCATCCTGACGCATGAGCATCCCACCGATTGGGCCTTTGCGGAGCCGGAACCCATGAGACGGGCGCTGCCGGAGGACAATGATTTCCTGATTGTGCGTTGGTTGAAGGGGACGGCGCAGGAGCAGCTTGCGAATTGGGAAACCGTGCTGCAGGAGGCTGCGGCGGAAGCCAAGCCGGGGCAGTGGATATGGCTGAGCACCGACTTGGGCCCAAACTATGAACATGCTGCCGAAGTGTGGGAATGGTTCCCCAAAGTCGTCACCCGGGAGCGGCTCGACGAGCTGGTCCCGAACAATCCCGTCCGGGTGAAAAAACAATGGCCGTTATCCAGCGTAATCAACAGCAAGGCATGGGAAGAGATCAAAAAGGTCTATCCGGAGGAAGACGACCAGGGGGCCATCCCGGACCGCACGATTGAGCCGGACATCATATTCCAGGGCAGAACAGCGCTGCTGGCGGAGATACTCAAGGCGGAAATGGAGCTGTGGGCCGCCCACGGTGTCACCGGTTTCGGCTCCTCCACTTATACCGCCCACAACCTCCAGGCGATCGCCTATCTGGATCGAAGAGGGGAGATGCCGGGACGTTTCGCGTGGGGCTACCGGGGCCGTGACTTCCACACCGATGTGATCCGCTACCTGGCGGGATTGGTGGGCCACGGAACGGATCATTTCTGGCTGATTGGAATTCAGCCGCCACAATCCGGGGGCACCTGCACGTCGCTCAATGCCAGCCCGGAAGTGAAGGCCCGCGAACAATGCAACTTTGCTCCGGGAACTCCGAACCGGGCGACGCTGGAAACCATCATCCGTGCCGGCGGACGGATTGCCACCATGCATTCGGGCGGCGATCAAGACATCGACTATTTTTTGCAAGCCATCCTGAAAGCCAGCAAAGAAGCCGGCATGACCATGGAGGATATTCGAGCCAAGCGGCACGCCTTCGATCACAGCTCCGGGGCGCCCCGCCCGGACCAGATTCCCATCCTCAAAGATATGGGGATGATGGTGAGCATGCTGAACACCATGTTGTGGGAAAACCATCAGAGTTATGACGTCTCCACTCGCGTGCGCGACTACGGAATTGAATACGCAAACTGGGCCATGCCGCGCAAGAGCACAACCGAGGCGGGCGTCATGAGCACGTTCGAGATTGACCGTCCGATGCCGCACAAGATATTCCTGTTCATCCAGAAAGGGATCACGCGCTTCAATGACCAGGACCAACGGGTCTACGGCGCCAGCGAGCGAACCGACCGGATCATCCAGTTGAAGTCGCTGACGACTTGGGGCGCTTACTATGTTCTCAGGGAGGATGTGCTGGGGTCGCTCGAGCCGGGCAAGTGGGCTGACTTCATCGTGCTGGACCGGGACTACTTGACCGTTCCGGTGGACGATATTCCGAACGTCAAAGTATTGATGACGGTGGTGGGCGGCAAGACCATCCACTTGATGCCTTCCGTGGCCGGGGAGAATGGCATGCAGCCGGTCGGGCCGGTGACGTGGGAGACAAAACCCCTGGAGAATTACTACGCTCCGTAGCGCGGGAACAAAGTTCGTGGAAGCAGAAGGGGAACACTCACCTGCGCCGCCTGTCCGCAGATGGGGGAACCCTACCCTCCCAGTTGCCGGATGCCGATATAGGTAAAGAACAACAGCGTGATGACTAATACGGCGTTGATGAACCGTCCGTTGCGGAACCACGCGCGGACCCAGGACTCGCGGTTGTTCATAATCAGCAGCGTCAGGGCCAGCAGCGGCATGAACATTGCGCCCATGACGGCATAGGCAAGCTGAATCTGCCGCACCGAAAACCACAACAGCACCAGCGGGACGATGGCGATCCCGATCAGATAGGCACGGTAGGGCCGAGTCTTCGGAAGTTCCAGCTTTCCGTACTCCCCCGGCGCCAGGCCCCGGCGCAGGGCGAGGAAATCCGCAAAAATGTAGGGGGTGACATACCACACGCCCAGCAAGCTGGAAAAAACCGCCCCCCAGGCCCCGACCAAAAACATCCACTTGCCTGCCGGCCCCAGCACAAGTTCCAACTGCCCGGCGATCTCCAGGAATAGCCCCGTTCCCCGGCCTTCGATTGTGATCCGCGAACCGATGATGATCATCGCCATGCCGAACAGCGCTGTGAGCGCATAGGCAACTCCCAGGTCCATGCGGCTGACCTTCAGGCCGTCCTCGCCTTTGCGGCCTATCTCGCGCAGGAAGTATCCATAAGCAAGCAGGGTGACGGTCCCTCCCACGCCGCCGAGAACCCCCAGCAGCCAGGTCGTGCTGCCTGGTGGAATCGTGGGGACCAGGGCGCCACGGAGCACGGCCCCCCAGTCGGGCCCGATGAGCACGGCCGTCAGCAGGACGCATGTGAACATAATGGCGACACTTGCCGCCATCATCTTCTCGAAAAGCTTATATCCCCCAAACCAGACCAATCCCAAGCCTGCCAGTGAGTGAGCAATGCCCCAAATAATTTTGGAGGTCTCCATGTCGCCCAGCGGGAACAGGGCTGCGCCGGCTACGCCACATCCGTTCACCATTGCCCCGCCCACCATAAACGTCCACAAGAAGAAATAGGGCATGAAAACCCACTGAATCCAGCCTCCCAGCCGGTGCATCCAGCCCGCCAGCAAGGTCGTGTCGGTGGCCATCTGCCAGCGGGCGATCCCCTCGTTGAGGGTCCACTTCAGAAAAGCGCCCGCCGCCGCCGCCCAGAGCAGAGCCAGCCCGACTTCAGAGCCCGCGAGTGTGGCGGTAAAAAGATCACCCGCCCCCACGCCGGTAGCAGCCACCAAAATGCCCGGAAGGAAGGCTGCGAACCAGGGAAGCCTTTTTTTCTGCATTAGCACTTTTCTTTCCTCTCTCCTCTCCATCGCGACCATTTCTACTCGCTCAGGGGCTGCATTGACGAGCAAGCATCCGTACGGCGGCGAGGGTCCCTGCCAGCATTCCGATCAGAACACCCATCTCTGATCCTTAACCTGATCCCCAAAAGGTATTGCCGGAATAACGCTATTGTCCGGATGGTACTGTCCGGATAGTAGTATCCGGATAAAGCTAAATTGGCGCGCGAAAAAATCACCCCGCCGGATTTAATGGCCGGCCTTTCCGGCATCATCCTCTACCCAGCTCTTTTTGCCATAGGACCCTCTGCGGGTAAGCCTCATCAGGAACTTCTCTATTGCCTGGGAGTCCCGGCAGTGCTGCCGGTCGTAGTTCTCATAGTTGACTATCTCTTCCAGTTCCCTGCGCGGCCGGGGAGCAACCGGAGTGGAAGCAACTCCGATGGGAATTAAATGGTAGACCTTCAGCGGCTCCGGCACGCCTAAAAGCACCTTGAGCATGACGGACAGATACGGGGAGCTGGCATCGCTGACGTATTGCGAGCCCAAACCCAGGCTGGCAGCCGCCAAATGGATCAACAGAGTGGCGTTGGCCAGGCCGCTATAAAAATGAGAATCGGACTTTTCCTCCATTGTGCGGACAGGATACGATGCGTTCACCCTGGGGTCTCCCAGCACGATGATGTAAACGGGGGCGTCCCGGAACCCGGCTCCCGTCATCTTCGCTTCCCCCCGCACCGCTATCTCCATCTCCCTTTTATGCTCTTGTTGTTTGAGGAACAATTCAGCGATCTTGTTTCTGGTCTCCGCGTCCCGGATCACGATAAATTCCCACGGCTGCCCGTTTCCGCCGGAGGGGGCCCAGCGAGCGACCTCCAATATGTGCCGGATTTGTTCCTCGGAAACGTCCTTGTCCTTCTGGTATCCGCGGATACTCCTTCGGGTCTTCACCAATTCGTGAAGTTCATCGATACTTAGCATGGCTTTTCTCCAGCCTCCTCTGCTTCACGGTTTTCGTTCCTCAGTCTCCCGCAGAAGTCATGGCGACATTATCACCGATTATCGAATCCTCGTTTATTGAATCTCCGTTTATTGAATTCTCGTGGATCGGATACTCGTGGATCGGATAAAAGATGCGAGGAGCCGACCCGTTGCCGTCGCAAAAGGGTACACGATGAACGGAGAACTTTCGAGCAAAGCGGCCACACCCTCAGCACAATAAAGAACCGCTTTCCGGGTTCTGGCAAACTCATCTTTGTTTCTATGGGAAACGGCCCTGAGGGGCTGCGCCGTCAGCCGTCGCGGCATGGCCACAGTCTATAACAACCGGGGAACCGCTATAGAGTCTGCGTAAAAACCATCCGAGCCGCGACCGTCCTGCCCCCCGACGCCTCGGCTGAGGTGGGCCTGCGGTCCAGAGCGTCCTACGGCCTCAGAGTCCTTCGGACGCCGTGGTCCCTTCCGGCGGCGGACCGTGAGACCCCCCGGCACGCTGACAGCGGCGCGCTGGGGACCCCGTCAAACCGTGCCCTGACAAATCGTGTGACGCTGTGCCTAACGGGAACTGACCCACTACCGGAGAGCGGCTGGCATTGGAAAATAGCGCGAATGGAGCTACAATTGCGCCCCAGGTCGTCAAATCCAGCAGTTCTTGCGTTGCAGCATGGAAAGGGCAGCCCGAAAGGCTGGATTTGAATTTGCATTCTGTATAAGCAAACAGGAGCAGGCGTTTGAGGCGTGGCTGCGGCCTCAACACCTGTAGGTTCAATGATCAATGCCACGGTCCGACGACAGGCGTCTCGTTACCGAAACGAATTTGTAAACGCCCATCCCTTTCCGCACGTCGTCATCGACTATTTCTTTGAAGCCGGCCATGCAGAACGCTTGCTGGCCGAATTCCCTCCCTTCGATCCGGCGAACGCCCTAAACGAGTTCGGAGAAGTAGGCCGCAAGGCGACGGTCACCGATATCGGGAAGATCAGCCCGTTTTACGCCCAGGTCTACCGGTTTATCGCTTCGCAAAATTACCTGGACTTCATATCTCAGGTCACCGGCATTCCGGATTTGCTGTTTGACGAGTCGTTGTTCGGCGGCGGGACGCACGAAAACCTAGAGGGCCAAGACTTGGACCCGCACGTGGACTTTAACTACCTCGAGGACCGCATGCTGCACCGCCGGTTGAACGTGCTGCTGTATCTGAACAAAGAGTGGGAAAAGAGTTGGGGCGGCTGCATCGAATTGCACTCCAACCCCCGGCGTCCGATGGAGAATCAAATCAAGGTGGTCGCGCCCCTGTTCAACCGCTGCGTCATTTTCGAGACCAGCGAGCGTTCCTGGCACGGCTTCGAGCGTATTCGTCTCCCCGAAAACAAAAAGCAGCACTCGCGGAAGATGCTGTCGGTTTATCTGTACACGCGCGACCGGCCCGCTGAGCAGATCGCGCCCCCTCATTCCACCTTCTACGTCCAGAGAGCAAAGCCCGCGCGCCTGGTCCCTGGACACACCCTCACGGAAGAAGATGTGAGGCAGATCGAACAAGACTACTACCGGCGCGACAACTGGATTGAGCACTATCAAAAAATGGAGCTCGAGAACTCCCGGAAGCTGCAGGCGCTTACCGGCTATACCAACGAGCAGCAACCAGCCAAAAAAGTCCCGCGCTGGGTGCGTTCCTTCCTGCCGAAAAGAGGGGGCAGATATCACGCCCGTTACCTGAAAGCAGTGCAGCATGCCCGGCGCTGGGCGCGCCTCCTGCTTCCGGGCAAAGAAAACGAATCCCCTTCCTCTCCTATGGAGTCCGCACAGGATGCCTGGCTGGTTCCTTTGACTGGGTACGCGCACCAGGAAGGCCCGGCACTGGGATTCTGGCCGGATGGTGGCTGGATTGGCAGTCCCTTTGAGGTGGCGATCCGGCTCCAAAAACCCCTGGATTCACTCATTATCCAAGGGTATTTGCCTGAACAGTTCCAGCAGGAGATAGAACTCTGCATCTCGGTGAACGGCGTTATGGCCTCGCGACACAGGGTCCAACCCGGTCTGTTCTCGCTGCAAGTCAGTTCCCCGGCAAGCAGGGGAGAAACCATGAAACTGCGGATCACTTCGGACAAGTCGTACTGCCCGGCGCGTGCCGGCACGGGCGCCGACATACGAGACCTCGTGTTTTCCCTCAGGGAGATTCATATGCTCCCTGCGGCGCAAATGGAAGCTTCCGCAAAGTAGCGGGAGTGCCGGGAATCCTTCCCCTCCTCCTCAAAAATCCCACCCTAGACCCGTTCCCCTGATGGTAGATCTATACAAGTCGCCGCTAATCCTTTAGAACCAGCACGTACCTCCCCGGCGTTAATATACAGCAACTGGGGAACGGGTCTAGCCACTCTGCCAGCGCTATCCCCCGATGCTGCTTTCGATGCCGAGCAAAACGCAAAAAATATCCTGGCCCGGAAGTGACACGCTATTCTCATCCTAATAAGTGGCCATAGTTTGCAGGCTAAGGTTTGCAGGCCAAGGTTTGCAGGTATTTGAGCGGCAGAACGAGCGGCAGAATAATTGTTCAGTTAGCCCATTCCTTTTTTGACGAAACCTCAGGCCTGCGATCTGGAGGTGAAGGCAACCATGGACTCTCAAAAGGACTCGCAACGAGAAACCTTTCACTGCAAAACCTCTAACTGCAATGCCCCGGAGCTCCCGGACGGGTGTTTCTGGAATCCGGCCGGACGATTTACCGTTCTGTTCCGTGCCCATCTTTTTCTGCTGGCGCTGATTCTTATGGCGGCCCCGTCGTTCGCCGACGTGATTGTTCTAAAAGATGGCCGCCGCATCGTTGCCCTCTCCACCTCCGAACAGGGAGGGAAAGAAGGAGGCCAAGAAGCGGGGAAGATATCCTACGAGGTGCCAGCCGGCAGCATCACCATACCCCAGTCACTGGTAGCGCGGATCGAAAAGGGAGAAATCGCACCGCGGAAGCCTGCTTTGGTTTCTAGCGCAGGAGTTTCCAGCGAGGGAACGAGCGATGAAAATCCTATCCAGGAACTCTCCCGTCAGCTTCAGACGCGCCACGCTGATGTAGCGTCAATCATTCAAAACGATGCTGTGGACGAGAAGCGTTTGCGGGAACTGGCCCGCTGGGCCGGCCAGGGCGACCAGGAACGGCAGGCCGCGGTGGATGCCTACCTGACGGCTGCTTCCTTTGAGGCCCAGCAGGAACGGATTGGCCCGGCCAGCCGATGGGCGGAACAGGCATTGCGGTTGTCGCGGCGCGACATCAACGCTTTGCTGTTGAGCGCCCAGTTCGATATTGCCCGCCAGCAGTACAGCGAGGCGATTGAACACTTGCGGCTTGCGCAGAGCATAGAGCCCGATTCCCCGGATGTGCCTACCTTGCTGGGCTATGCCTATTACTACGCGGACGGCGCCGGGAAGGCTTCCCGGCACTGGAAGCGTGCCTACGCGATGCGCCCGGATGGCAATCTCAGGGGACTGATCCAGCAGACCGAGCGCGAGGAGCTAGTGGAGAGCGGATATCGGCAGGCGCACAGCGGAAACTTCCTGTTTCAGTGGGATGGCTCGGAAGTTTCTGCCTCTTTCAGCCGGGAGATACTGGCCACTTTGGAACGGCAGTACTGGGAACTGGAGGTGGCGCTGGACTTTGCGCCCCGCGAACCGATTGTGGTGATCCTGTACGCTGCCGAGCAATTCAGGAATATTACGCAAGCCTCCGGCGCGCTCAACGACGGCAAAATCCGGGTTCCGGTGCAGGGCTTGAGCAGCGTCACCGGAGACCTCGCCAGAGTTTTGAAACACGAACTGGCGCATTCGTTCGTGCATCGCCTGGCGCTGGGACGCTGTCCTGCGTGGCTCAACGAGGGATTGGCCCTGATGGAAAGCGGCGAGAGGCTTCCCCAATCCGGACCATGGCTCGCCGGCCTTTATAGCCAGTCCAGGAATATTCCTTTGGCACAGCTGGAAAAATCTTTTACTCAGTTCAATTCTTCTTTGGCTGCGGTCTCCTATGCTTCATCGGAATCAGCCGTATCCAGGTATGGTCCGGGGCTAACCCGGCTCTATAGCCAATCCAGGCGAGTGCCTCTGACACAACTGGGCGGACCTTCTCTGGCCAGCATCGGTTATGCGGAATCGCAAGCCGCCGTGGAGATGATCCGCGACCAATACGGCGCTTACCAGTTGTCCCGGCTATTGAAAGTTCTGGGAGAGGGCAAGACGATGCCAGAGGCGCTCGAAGCAATTTTGCGGATGGACTACGCGGAATTGGATGCTGAACTGGGCAGTTATTTGACACGGCGCTACCGTCCCTGACTGCAACACCAATCATTTAGATTTTTACTCTCAAGCTTCCCCCATGAGAGAATAGAAATCCTTACCAGCGGAAGGGCAAAGGAATGCCGACATTCTTATTCAAATGTGAAAGATGCGGGCACTACAGACCCTTCTTGGCCCACGAAGCAGAGACCCCAGGGCAACAAGAGGGAAGCCTCATCCAGAAGCACTGCCCCACATGCCACACGACTACAAGCTGGGCGATGGTATTTCTGGAGCGGCGTTCCGGCAGAGACAGGCGGGCCGACAGTGAACGGAGAGTGCCCTGAGGACAGGCGGAATACCCTTTAGCCCGTTCCCTTATCCCACGAGCCGCACCACATCCCTTGCGAGGTTCGGAATAAACCTCACCTATTATTTTTAGAGCATTCCTTTACCAGCGCAGGGTCGGGTTAAGACGATTGCTGCGAAATTGCGACTTCCGTATCCGGGGCGGCCGCCCGCAGATACTCCGTAGCGATCTGCTCTTCGTCCAGTCCCAGATAGCGGGCATACTGCCGCACATAACTTTTGTTGAAAATTCCGCCTGGGAGTAGATCAAACCGTTCCGTTTCGATTGCTTTGAGCATGCGAACGCTGATCTTGGTGTATCCGGAAATGTCTTCGAGCGAGACTCCCCTTGCCTCTCGTTCTTGGATCAAGCTCTTACCAAAGGGCTTCATGTTTCCTCTACTCTTTCTATCGGCTTGCGACCATCATCTCTAAAGAACAGCCGCCTCATGGGGGGGAACAATTCCTAGCTTACCTCTGAATATAGATTAGGCGAGGGATCGAAGGCAATCCTAAAGATAAGGGATTTAATGAAAGAAATACCGCCATTATTGTCCTTAAATAGCTCCAGGAAGGGGTGTTGAGCGCCTGGGGAGGCTATTATCGCCTCAATCTCAGCTCACCATAAGCTTATTATGGCTCATCATGGTCCCAGCCAGATTTAATCCAGGCTCAAACCAATAGAAACAAAAAGGCTTAGAAGTTTAGCGATGGTTCTGGAGCAATTCAGGGGCAATTTGCCCGCCTGCATTGACTCGTTTCCCCACAACCATCGCAGGTTGGGCGTCTGAAAATAGTCTAGTTTTGGCGGCGCACCCACTCGCGTGCGGCTGCCGACACTAAGTCTCCGATCAAGACCAGCAATCCGCCCAGCAGAATCAGGAAAAACATCTCGTCGTAATGGTTGCGTGCCCGCGCGTCCTGGATCCAGAAGCCCAGTGAGGAGATTCCCAGCATGCCCAGCACCGTCGCTTCCCGGACGCATGTCTCCCAGCGGTAAAAGAAGAAAAGCAGAAAACGCGAGAAGGTCAGCGGAAACAGCGCTGAAAACACCATCTGGGCCCGTGTAGCTCCCAGAGCCCGAAGTGTTGACAGAGGCGGAGACTCCGTGTTTTCCACCACCTCGGCTCCCAGGCGGCCCAGGATGCCCGTGTTGTGGATCGCCAGAGCCAGGACCAGCGGCCAGGAGGTGGGTCCGAAGATGGCCAGCAGCAGAAATGCCCAGATATACTCGGGAATGGCGCGGACGAAAATCATGAAAAGGCGGCACCCCACCACAATCCCGCTCCAGAAGAGCTGCACCGGCCAGCCCGGCGATCGCGAGGGAGGAAGAAACGGAGACGGCGTCGCCAGGGTGCGAGCGGCTCCCAAAGCCAGAATCACCCCGCCGCAGCCCGCCAGAAAGGTGGCGGCGACCGAGATGGCCAGCGTCGTCACAGTGGCCTCGAATCCTTTCTCTCCCATCAAATCCCGGACCCAGAGGAGAAGAACCGAGATGTCGAAGGAGCCCGGCTGCAGCGGGTGAGGCCAAAGTTCCAGCAGGAAGCGTTGCATGTTCGCCAAGCGCCGCTCCGAGAGCATCGAGTCGGCGCCGAAATCGCCGGCGATCCAGGACCCGGCGGCCAGCAGCGCGAGTGCCAAGGCGCTCCAGCGGGCGGAGCGGTTCTTCGGGCGTTGCTTGCTCAGCCGGGTGAGGGCTTCCGTGTGGCGGCTCATACCACGAACCTCCGCCGGAGCACGCCGCTCCACCATTCCACGGCCACAATCAGGAGGAAGAGCGTGTAGAGATAGGTCCAGACTTCGCCGTAATAGAGGTTTTCAAACGACGCCGCAAGGTAGAAGCCGAGCGTAGGGTAGCCGAAAAAGCCCAGCACGGCCGAGGAACGCAGCGCGCATTCAAAACGATAGAAGCTGTAGGCGGTCATGTCGGGCAGAGCGCGGGGCAGCAGCCCAAAAAGAAAAACCTGCGAGGGTGTGGCTCCTGCTCCCCGCAAGGCATGGGCGGCATCGCGGGGGGCCTCGTCGATCATTTCAGAAAATATCTTGGCCAGGATTCCCGAAAAAGGGATCGCCAGGGCGATGACTGCGCTCAGATGGGTGAGACCAAAAGCAGCCAGGAACAGCACGGCCCAGAGAAGCTCGTGGATCGACCGCATGACTGCGATTAAAATTCGCGTGCCCCCGTAAACGAGGGGCCGCAACGTCCGGCCAATGAATCTCTGCCGCTGGGACTTTCCTCCCGCGAGGTCTTCGGTCCACCAAGCGCTGGTGGCCAGCAAGCCGAGAACAATGCCCAAAGGAAGCGCAAGGCTCATGGCTGCCGAAGCGAAAATGACGGTGTTGGCGGCCGCCTGCGCGGCCTTCCACAGCAATGGCGCAGCGCCAGCGGGCGTCTCCGGCGATTCGTAGGTGAGGGCCGGACTGGCGGCCCGGGAAAAAAAATCCATCGCCATCCGCAGGCTGGGTCCTGAAGGCAGCAGATCCACGAGACCCAAATCAAGCCGCAGGAAAGCCCAGGCAGCGGCCAAGGTGATGGCAAAGAGCAGAGCGGCGCGTCCCGAGACGACACGCCTCCGGGCCGGCGACTCCCCCGAAGCGGCGGACCGCTCGGATTGCGAAGCGGGCTGATCCGTCATATTTTGAACAGTGTCTGCAACTGATTTTCCTCGAGAGCGCCGGGAGGTTGATCGAAGACGATCTCTCCCTCCTTCATCCCCACCAGCCGGGGAAAAAATTCTTGGGCCAGGCGAAGGTTGTGCAGGCTCACGCACAGCGTCAGCTTTCGTTCCCCGGCCAGATCGGTCAGCAGATGCAGCACCGACCGCGCCCGGGCCGGGTCCACGCTCGAGACCGGCTCGTCGGCCAGCAGAACCTTCGGCTTCTGGAAAAGGGCGCGGGCAATTGCCACGCGCTGCCGTTGCCCGCCGGAAAGGCGGTCCACCCGCTGGTGGAGCTTTTCGGCGATCCCGACCCTCTGCAACAGCTCGTAGACCTCATCCAGAACGTGGCTGGAGGGGAAAGTAAAAAGGAGCAGCGCGCGGGCCGTGGAGATCTGGCCCAGCTTCCCGGCCAGAACGTTGTGCAGCACGCTCAGATTCGGGATCAGGTTCAGATCCTGGTGGATGAAGCCGACCTTGGAGCGAAGGTGGCGCAACTCCTCGAAGGAAAGACTGTCCAGTTTTTGGCCGAGGGTGTGGACGTGGCCGCTGGTGGGCCTCACCATGCCATTGAACAGGCGGAGCAGCGTGGTCTTGCCCGCCCCGCTCAACCCCACCAGCCCGAGCCGCTCCCCCCCGCCGACTTTGAGATCGACGTTTCGGAGCGCCCTCACCGATCCGTACTGGACCGAGACCTGATTCAGGGACAGGTTCCTCCCTGAATTCTCTTCCGCTTTACACTGCATGCTATCTGAGCATCTCCAATTGTTCTGCCACCTGGCGGATTCCCTCGTAGTCCTCGTTGGCGGCTGGGATGAGGCGTTCCCTGGGAAGGGCTGCAAGAAGGTTCGGATCTTCGATGCTCACCAAGGCCTGCTGCACCCGGTCGATGAATCCGGCGCCGAACAGTTCGTCCAGTTCCGGGTGCGCCGTCCAATTGTAGTCTGCAAAGGTCGGTGTCTGCCAGATCACTTTGCAAACTTCCGGATCGGTCTGCCCCGATTCCACTCTCCTCTTGTAGACCAGGTAGTTCACCACGCCCGCTTCGTACTGGCCGCTCTCCACCAGCTCGATGGTCTTATCGTGGCTTCCGGAAAAGGCCACCGGATGCTCAAAGAACTCCAGGGGAGACTTTCCCGAGTTCTCGCGGATGAAGTACTCGGGCATCAGCCTTGCGGAGGTCGAACTTTCACTGCCGAAGGTAAATTTCAAGCCGGCGATCCCGGCTGGAAACTCATCCTTTCTCTCCAGTCCGGTGTCGCGGTGAGCGATGAAGTAGGAGTAATACTCCGGATCGGAGGCGCCTTGCGCGATGGCCCGCGCTCCGGGAACCGCCTGACGCGCCTGCACTCCGGTCAGGCCTCCGAACCATGCCAGATGAACGTCGCCGTTTTTGAACATCTCCACCGACGCCTGGTAATCGCGGGCCTGAACGTACTCTGCAGTAACCCCCAACTGCCCGGATAGATAGTCGGCCAAAGGCTGGAACCGCTCCTGCAGCTCCGTTGTGTTCTGGTCCGGAATGGCGGAAAAGCGCAGCACCGTGCGGGTTTCCTCCCGGCTTCCCCCGCAGGAAATCGTAAGAAGGAGGGCAATTCCCATCAGGATGCTTTGTTTTAGTTTTTGCCACACGGTTCTAATCCTCTCAAAGTCTATAAGTTCCCGAAGTCTAAAAGTTATAGATGGAGTAAATGTTCACACGATTGTCAATTCCTTCTTCCCGCCCTTTGAAGTTCGTCTTCCAGTTTCTGAAAACGCGGCCCAGAACGGACACGATGCAAAATGATGCGGCCCGCCAAAGAGCGACATATTAGAAATCTATGGGGTCAGGAACGGCAAACTGGCGTTTAGGAAGGAATTCAGGTGAATCCAGAAAGGGTGTGCGGTTTGGTTTCAATCGTCATTTGGGTGAACACTCTTATGACACTCCGTCCCCCGGAGTGTCAAGAGAAAACCACGGGAATCCGACTTCCCGCCTTCGGCTCCGCGCCCGGGGGCTGCCTGTGGTTCTCCTGCCATCGAAACGGCCTGCATGTTAGTTCGCCTGATGGCAGGAAACCGAAGTGTCCGGGGTGGCCATTTACTTGGACTGGCATCAGGGAGTGTTAAGATACAATCTCCAAATTAGGGGGTAAGGAGATGGCAAAAGCCGCGGGCGAGGCTTCGCGCAAAGGTGCGACGCTTCAGGATGTGAGGTTTCAGGGCGCGACGTTTGAGGGTGTGACATTTGACGACCTGCGCACCTTTATCGCTGCCTGCCAGGAGATCGATGGCTGGCGGTTGATCGAGGGGGCGGATTGGGACTGCGAAATTGGGGCTCTGGTGGAAGCCACCGCAGAGCTTATCCCCGACCCGCCCCTGCTGCTCTTTGACAACATCAAGGGGTATCCGCCCGGTTATCGAGTTGTGAGCCTGACGGTTGCTTCCCGCAAACGTGCGGCCCTGGCCCTGGGGCTTCCTACAGACAAGAGCATACTGGAGTTGGTGCGCCTCGCCGCCCGCAAGGTGATGGCGGCCCAGCCGATCCCTCCGAAAGAAGTTGCCACCGGTCCGGTGATGGAAAACATCCTGTTGGAAGAAGAGGAAAAGGTGGACCTGCTCCAATTTCCGGTCCTGCGTTTCCACGCCCAGGATGGAGGGCGCTACCTCGGAACCGGCGATGTCATGATCAACCGGGACCCCGATACGGGCTTCCTCAACATGGGGACGTACCGGATGCAGGTGCATGAGCGGAATCTGCTGGGATTGTGGATGAGCCCGGGCCAGCACGGGAGGCTGGTCTGCCAGCGCTATTGGGACCGGGGGGAGAGTTGCCCCGTGGTGGCGGCCTATGGCGTGGACCCGTTGCTCTTCATGGCCTCCCATACCAAAATTCCCTGGGGAAAATCGGAACTGGAATTCGCGGGCGGGCTGCGCGAGAGACCCGTTGAGGTCATCCCAGGGCCGATCACGGGCTTGCCCATTCCGGCCCATGCCGAAGTCGCCATCGAGGGAGAAGTGCCCCCACCCGAAGTGGACTCCCGCTCGGAAGGCCCCTTTGGCGAATGGCCCGGATACTACTCTGGCGGGACCTTGGGGACCGGCAAACCGCAGCCCGTGATCCGGGTGAAGGCGCTCTACCACAGAAACCAGCCGATCCTGCTCGATGAGGCTCCCTTATGGCCGGGAGCGCCCAAGTACGCTCTGCCGATCATGGCGGGAATCCTATGGGACCAGTTAGAGAGCGCCGGGATTCAGGACGTTGTGGGGGTCTTTGCCCACACTTCCTTTTTTGTCGTCGTGGCCATCCGGCAGAGATTCGCCGGACATGCCAAGCAAGCAGGCCACGCCGCGCTCAGTTGCGCCGCGACGGCGCGCAACGGCCGGTATGTTGTGGTCGTGGACGAAGATATTGACCCGACAGATTTTAAGGAAGTGCTGTGGGCGATGGAAACCCGGGTGGATCCGGCGCGGGATATTGAGATTGTAGAAGGATGCTGGAGCACCCCGCTCGATCCCCGGATGCCTGCGGAGAACCGAGCCTCAGGCGACCATACGAATAACCGGGCCATCTTTTATGCCGTGCGTCCCTATGCGTGGCGGGACAAATTTCCCAAGGTGAGCCGGTCCGGGC
>JADFGZ010000337.1 GCA_022567475.1 Acidobacteriota bacterium
TTGACCGGTTTGAAAAGCTGAAGCGGCGCGTGCCTGCGAAGTAGGCTGCTTCGAGCAGCCGAGGGGGCGCAGACCCAGTCCGAGCCGCGACCGCAAGGGAGCGGTCACTGGCTTACGGTACGGTTTGAAAGTTGGGCGGACAGTATAATGAGCCAGAAGGCGGGTTCAGGAGTGGCCCGGGCGCAGCAGCCCTTTCAGCTCGTCCATGAATTCTTTGATGTCTTTGAAATCCAGGTAAACAGAGGCGAAGCGGACGTAGGCTACCTTGTCCAGTACCCGGAGCCGGTCCATCAGTAGCTGGCCGATCTCGCTGGAAGGACGTTCCCTGTCCGTGGATTCGGCGAAAAAACCTTCGGCTTCATTGACGATGGCCTCCAGTTGGTTCATGCTGATGGGCCGTTTTTCGCAAGCCCGCAGCAGCCCGGACAGGATTTTTTGACGATCGAACTTCTCCCGCCTGTTGTCCTTCTTCACGATCATGTAGGGGATTTCATCCAACCGCTCGTAGGTGGTATAGCGCCGTTTGCAGGAAAGGCACTCGCGGCGGCGCCGGATGGCATGCCCTTCCTTGGTCTCGCGAGAATCGACTACCTTGTCTTCCGGATGGCCGCAGAAGGGACACTTCATAGGAGTAGCTGTTGTTCCTTGCCCCCGGTGGTTTACTTCCGGACTGCCGGGGAAAAAAGACGATCCTGGTTTTCGCGAGCCGGATGGTTCTGGCTGCGCTGACGGGTGTCGAGTATATCACACGGGGCGAATCGGAAAATGCTGCCCGGAAATGAGGACATGTCTGGGCAATTCCTTGCGTATCCAGCGGGCACTGGGTGAGGGGTGTCGCCATCCTCATTCTTCATTCTTCCCCCTATGAATCCTGTCTTTGGTCCATGCCGGTGCGTTTTTCTCCAGTAAGCCTCCACAAGTTCCGTAACTATTTGAAACTGAGTCGCTTGCGCCAATAAACCGAACAGGCCGCAGTTCGCCTTTCAAAATGTGCCGTTCAATGGAAAGCCATTTACGCTTCGTGGCAGGTGGGTGAATATGCACATATTACGAGCAGGAATCGTTGTGGGTCGGCGGGGAATGTGCGGGGAATGCGCGAGGGGATGTATGGATGTGACACTTCGGAAACTGTCACTCCCTTTGTAGCGGGCCGTTGCGATTCCCGCTACTGTGCCTGGCTAGAGTTGAGCAGCGAGTGAGCCACCATAGGGTCTCACTAAGGACTGAGGGACCGAGAACTAAGGACACTGAGGAATAACGAAAAGTGCAAGAGGGGTTAGGTCCGCGGAACTTTGTTTTTGCGGTGCGGGGCTAGATTTCAATGATTAAATTTAAATGGCGAGGTGACCGATGAGCACTTCTGGGCAGCCACTCCAACCGGGCAACCCGAGTTTGATCCAGATTACTACCGTTGAGGCGACCATCCAGAAACGTCTGGAGGAAGAGAGAGCGCGGCTGGAAAGAGAAGCCGGCATTCAGAAACGGCAACCCAACCACTTCAAGAAGCCTGTAGAACATGCTTTTAACGCGTCGCAGCGGTCGCACACCACGCTGCTGTTCGGCGGGCTGACTTGGAAGCACGAAAAGTTGATCCACGGAGCGCTGGAAGGTTTGGGCTACCAATGCGAGGCCATCCCGACTCCCGACGTCGCCGCCTTTCAGCTCGGCAAGGAATACGGCAACAACGGCCAGTGCAATCCGACTTACTTCACCGTGGGCAACCTGGTTCAATATCTGCAGAAGCTCGAAGAGCAGGGACTCTCCAAAAAGGAAATTTCGAGCAACTATATTTTCCTGACGGCGGGAGCCTGCGGGCCCTGCCGGTTCGGCATGTACGAGGCCGAGTACCGGCTGGCGTTGCGCAATTCCGGCTTCGACGATTTTCGGGTGGTCTTGTTCCAGCAGTCCGGGGGGCTCGACCAGTCGGAAGGCGAAGCGGGCCTGGATATGAACCTGGATTTCTTCCTCGGCCTGCTGAACGGCATGAACATGGGGGATCTCATCAATGAGGTGGCCTACCTGATCCGGCCCTATGAGATCACCCCGGGCGAGACCGATGCGGTGCTGGAGGAAGTAACCGACTACATGCACGAGGTCATGCGCCGGAAGCGGCCCTGGAAGCTCAACGGAAACCTCGGCAAATATCTGGAGCGGTTTCCCAAAACCGCCGATACGGCTACTTACGTGGGGAAGTTTCTCAACCAGATTTTAGGCGACGAATACATTCAACATCTCCACCACGTCCGGGATCGGTTTGATCAGATTGCGGTGGACCGCACTCGCATGAGGCCTGTCGTCAAGGTTACCGGAGAGTTTTGGGCTCAGACGACCGAGGGGGACGGCAACTTCAATATGTTCCGGTTCCTGGAGCGGGAAGGCGCCGATGTGATGGTCGAACCGATTGGCACGTGGATTATGTACATGATTCACCAGACCATTCAGTCCATCCGCGACAAGAAGGGGTTGGAGGAAGGCGCTACCTCGCCGGCCTTCTGGCGGCTGGACCAGCATGCCCGCATCGGGTGGAACTATCGCAATAAGCTCGCCAAGCTGAAACTGGCGGAGGCGATCTTCAAGCGCGAGTACCACCGCATCAAGGATGCGCTCGGAGGGATTGCGCACGCCCTGACGGACCAGTATGAGTTGCAACGCGTGGCGCACCCCTTCTACAACTCCAGGGCAGGCGGCGGGGAAGGGCACCTTGAGGTCGCCAAGAACATCTATTACTCCAACAAAAACCTCTGTCACATGGTGCTCAGCCTGAAGCCGTTCGGTTGCATGCCCAGCACGCAATCCGACGGCGCCCAGTCGGCTGTGGTTACCCAATTCAAAGACATGATCTTCCTGCCGGTTGAAACCTCCGGCGAGGGGGAGATTAACGCTCACAGCAGAGTGCAGATGGCGCTGGGCGAAGCCAAGATCAAAGCCAAGAGCGAATACAAGGCTGCGCTGGAGAAGACGGGGTATTCGCTGGAGGAGATCAAAGCTTATGTGGACGCTCATGCGGAGTTGAAGCGGCCCATGTACAAAGTTCCGCGCGTAGAAGGCGTGGTGGGACTGGGTGCGCATTTCTTGCATCATGTGGCTGGGAAGATGCGCCTGGAGCAGGCTTCTGCAAGGGTCAACTAAGCAGGGTCAACGAAAGTATTGCCGGAGACGGGTCGGCGGGTGCCGGCCTGCTTCGGAACCCAACACGATTACCGAAAAGGGAGACAATGGCAGACGCGACAAAAAGTGAAGTAGGTAGCCTCTATATAGGGCTCGATGTCGGCTCCACTACGGTGAAGGCCGTGGTGGTGGATGCGGTCACGGATGAAATTCTCTGGAGCGATTACCAGCGGCACGACACCAAGCAGCCGGAGAAGACGCTGGAGCTTTTGAAGGAGATTGAGGATAAGCTCCATGTGCCCTACGAGAAAATTCGCATATTCATCACCGGCAGCGGCGGCAACGGGATGGCCAAGCACCTGGGGGCCAAGTTTGTCCAGGAAGTCAATGCCGTCTCGCTGGCGGTGGAGAAGCTCTACCCGGAGTGCGGCTCGGTCATTGAGTTGGGCGGCCAGGACGCCAAGATCATCATCTTCAAGAAAGACCCGGAGACCGGCAAGACGAAGAAGCTTCCCAGCATGAACGACAAATGCGCCGGGGGGACCGGGGCGGTAATTGATAAGATCAACGCCAAGTTGCGCATTCCGCCCGAAGAACTGTCGAAGATGGGCTACTTCGGCATGAAGCTCCATCCGGTTGCGGGCAAATGCGGCGTTTTTGCCGAGACCGACATCAACGGCTTGCAAAAGCAGGGGGTGCCGCCTCCGGAGCTGATGGCCTCTCTATTTGAATCTATCATCCAGCAGAATCTTGCCGTGCTGACACGGGGCAACACCCTGCGTCCGGTGGTCCTGCTGCTGGGAGGGCCGAATACTTATATCAAGGGGATGCAGGATTGTTGGAAGCACAACATCCCGAAGATTTGGGAAGAGCGCAATTATCCTCTGCCGGAAGGCGTGGACCCCAAGGAGTTGGTTCGCACGCCGGACAACGCGCAGTATTTTGCCGCCATCGGCGCAGTGGAGTACGGCAAGCAGGAGGATGATGTCACGATCGGCGTCTACAAAGGCTGGCAGCGGCTGGAGTGGTATATCACCGTCGGCCGGGACGAAGAAAAGGCCAAGAGGAGCGGCGGTGGCGGCACTGGCCTTTCCAAATCCCCCGAGGATCTGGCGGATTTCAAGGAGCGCTATCGGCTCAAGAAATTTATTCCCCACACCTTCCAACCCGGGGAGGTCGTTGAAGGTTGTGTGGGGCTCGACGGGGGGTCCACCTCGACCAAAGCCGTGCTGGTGAACAAGAAAAAGGAAGTCCTGCTGAAGGCTTACCAGCTCTCCAAGGGGAATCCCATTGAAGATACCATGGAGATGTTCGCCAATCTGCGGCAGCAGGTGGAGTCGCAGGGCGCGACGCTTCAGATACTTGGCGTGGGCACCACCGGCTATGCCAAAGACATCTTGAAGGATGCGATCGGAGCCGATGTGGCGCTG
>JADFGZ010000338.1 GCA_022567475.1 Acidobacteriota bacterium
CCCAGAGAAGCCGGGGGAACCTCCCACCACAGTGGTGATGGTCCCGATGGTGTCGACCCGACAAACCTGGAAAGCGCCTGTATTCGCGATGTAGAGGTTACCGGAAGTATCCAAATCCACATCCGTTGGAGATAATAGACCGGTATTGCAGGTGATGCCTGGAAATCCAGTTCCCGCCACCGTAGAAATGACTCCGCTGGAATCGACTCGTCGAATTCGATTATTACTCTCGTCCGCGATGTAAAAGTTGCCGGCCGAATCTACCACCACGCCTCGAGGCTCGTTCAGCGAAGTGCCGGTAGCTTGGCCGCCGTCCCCCGTGAAGCCCATTATTCCATTACCGGCTACGGTGGTAATGGTTCCGTCGGGGCTGACCCGGCGGATTCGGTTGTTGCCGAAGTCGGCGATGTAAAGGTTATTGTTCGTATCCACAGCCACACCGTTAGGACCAGCTATCGAGGCACTTGTGGCCTGACCGTCATCACCTGAGAATCCTTCCGTTCCATTGCCAGCTACGGTGGTAATGACTCCAACCTCTCCGTTCTGAGCTACAGAGATAAAAGGTACGAGGAAAATGTATAGAACGGCTGCCATTCCCAAAAAGACAACACGGCGCATCAGAGATTTCCTTTCTAATCGGTAGTTTTCCAGCATTCCGCTAAATCTAGGGAGAGCGAAGTATACACGAATGCACGATTTTCGATAACCACCCCCCCGCCTGCGTATGATCGTAACCGTAAAACCTGCGGATATGATGAGGTAGCCCTACCGGAACCTGAGCCAGTAAGTGCCTAAAGAAAAATGGCGTCCCCAGGGGGATTTGAACCCCCGTCGCCGCCGTGAAAGGGCGGTGTCCTAGGCCAGACTAGACGATGGGGACGCATGCTGCGCCAGTATCGCGGCCAAGCTTCAGGCATCATAACAAATCCGCGCAGGAACCTTCAAATCTCCGCTCCCTATGAAAGGAGTGGTGAAAGAAGCAATCGCTCCGCAGTGGCACTGTGCTAGCATGATATGTTCTGCCGAAGCTGGCAAGAATCCCGCCGGGATCAATTCACATAGCCTCCGCGCCCAAAGTCTCCCGACCGTCCGTCTCCGCGCGAGGAAAGCAGCTAGCGTTCCGGCAATGTGCGAAGAGCAAAGAACGAAGAAAGGTGCCGTCATGTTGAACAGTTTTGGGACCCGCAGCCGGTTGCAGGCGGGCGCGCAAACCTTCGATCTGTACCGCCTGGAGGCCATCGAAAAGGCCGGCGCGGGGAATGTTTCCAGACTCCCCTTCTGCCTGAAAATCCTGCTTGAGAACCTGCTGCGCAACGAGGACGGGCGCGCCGTGAAGAAGGAGGACATCGAGGGCCTGGCCCGGTGGAATCCCACGGCGGAGAGCCAAAAAGAGATCGCTTTCACCCCGGCCCGCGTCCTGTTGCAGGACTTCACCGGCGTTCCGGTCGTGGTCGATCTGGCCGCCATGCGCGACGCCATGGAACGCATGGGGGGCGATCCGAAAAAGATCAATCCGCTGGAGCCGGTCGAGCTGGTGATTGACCACTCCGTGCAGGTGGATTCCTACGGTTCCCCGGAATCGTTTGCCACCAACGCCAAGCTGGAATTTGAGCGCAACCAGGAACGCTACGCCTTCTTGCGCTGGGCGCAAAAAGCTTTCAGCAACTTTCGCGCGGTGCCGCCCAATACCGGAATCATCCATCAAGTGAACCTGGAATATCTGGCCCGCGTCGTTTTCCAGACGACCGAGGACGGCAGGCCCCTGGCCTATCCGGACACCCTGGTCGGGACCGATTCGCACACGACCATGATTAACGGCCTCGGCGTGGTGGGCTGGGGCGTGGGCGGGATTGAAGCCGAGGCGGCCATGCTGGGCCAGCCCATCTCCATGCTGGTTCCGCCGGTGGTGGGATTCAAGCTTTCCGGAAGGCTGCCGGAAGGGGCCACGGCCACCGACCTGGTGCTGACCATCACCGAGGCGATGCGCAAGAAAGGCGTGGTGGGCAAGTTTGTGGAGTTTTTCGGCCCGGGGCTGGACCATCTTCCCCTGGCCGACCGCGCCACGCTCGGCAACATGTGTCCGGAGTACGGGGCCACCATCGCCATCTTTCCCATCGACGAGGAAACCTTGAATTACCTGCGCTTCACGGGACGCGATGAGCAAACCGTGGAGTTGGTCCGCGCCTATGCCACCGAACAGGGGCTTTTCCGGACCGCCTCGAGTCCCGAGGCGAGCTATTCCGACACGCTGCAACTAGACCTGGCGACGGTGGAGCCGAGCCTCGCCGGTCCCAGGCGTCCACAGGATCGCGTGCCCTTGCGGCAGGCCAAGGCAAAATTTGCGCAAGCGCTGCCGTCGATCACAGGCGCAAAAAAGGGTTCCGCCAAGAGAAGCGCGAAGGTGGCGCTCAACGGAGAGTCGGCGGAACTGCACGACGGGTCGGTGGTGATCGCCGCCATCACCAGTTGCACCAACACCTCCAATCCGTCGGTGATGCTGGGAGCGGGCCTGCTCGCTAAAAAGGCCGTGGAGAAGGGTCTGGCGACAGCGCCCGGCGTGAAGACGAGTCTGGCGCCGGGCTCCAAGGTGGTCACCGACTACCTGAACCAATCCGGCCTGATGCCCTATCTCGAAAAGCTGGGATTCCACCTGGTGGGTTACGGCTGCACCACCTGCATCGGCAATAGCGGCCCGCTGCCGGAGCCGGTGGCGCGCGGCATCCAGGAATCGGATCTGGTGGCCGTGGCGGTGCTGAGCGGCAACCGGAATTTTGAAGGGCGCATCCAGCCGCTGGTTCGCGCCAACTATCTCGCCTCCCCGCCGCTGGTGGTGGCCTACGCGCTGGCCGGGCGCATGGATATTGACCTCTACAAGGAGCCTCTCGGAAAGACCGCCGCCTCCGGGGAGGTTTACCTGAAGGACATTTGGCCGAGCCAGCAGGAGATTGAGGAAACGGTCCGCAGCGCCGTGGGCAGCGAGATGTTCCGCAAACGCTATGCCAACGTCTTTGAGGGAGACCCGGCCTGGAGCGCCCTGCCCACTCCCGAAGGCGACCGCTTCGCCTGGGACCCGAAATCCACCTACATCAAGCATCCGCCCTTCTTTGAGAATATGCCCCCGACCCCTGCCGCCGTCGAGGACATTCGCGGGGCGCGCGTGCTGGCGGTGCTCGGCGACAGCGTCACCACCGACCACATCTCCCCCGCCGGGTCTATTCCCGCCGACGGGCCTGCCGGAAAGTATCTGATCGAGCAGGGTGTCAAACCCGCCGACTTCAACTCCTTCGGAGCGCGGCGCGGCAATCATGAAGTAATGATGCGCGGCACCTTTGGCAATATCCGGCTGCGGAACCTGCTGGCTCCCGGAACCGAGGGCGGCTGGACGCTGCACCTGCCCGACGGAGCGCAGATGTCTATCTACGACGCCGCCATGCAATACGCCCAAGAAAAAGTCCCGCTGGTCGTGCTGGCGGGCAAGGAGTACGGCTCCGGCTCCTCGCGCGACTGGGCCGCCAAGGGCACGCGGCTGCTCGGCGTGCGGGCCGTGATCGTGGAGAGCTTTGAGCGGATTCACCGCAGCAACCTGGTCGGCATGGGGGTCTTGCCCTTGCAGTTCAGCCGCGGCGATAGCATCGCCCGTTTGCGGCTCAGCGGACGGGAGACCTTCGAAATTGAAGGCGTCGCCGCCGCGCTCGAATCCGACAAGAAAGTCACCGTGCGCGTGCGGGACGAGAAGGGCAACAGCTCATCTTTTACCGCAATCGCCCGCATCGACACCCCGGAAGAAGTGCTCTACTACAAGCACGGCGGAATCTTGCAGTACGTCCTGCGGCAGTTGTTGTAGTCTGGTAGCCACGGCCCGCCGGACCGAAGGCCCTCTGGACCGCAGGCTGGCGAAGGGGTTTGTTCGCCGTGGGCTTTTCCCCAATTCGCGAATCCCATTCTTTGCCGGGGATGGATGTCCGCGCTTCGTTTCCATGCTTTTCCGTTTATAATTCAGTTATGCGCTCTGGTCCGTTTTCACTTGGAGTCATAGACGAACAGGTTCCGTGTTCTGAAAAGGCAGGAATCCCATGAAAGCGACGTTTACACTGGAATACTGGGTGGACGATGGCTGGTATGTAGGCCGGTTGCGTGAAGTGCCGGGCGTTTTCAGCCAGGAGAAAACTCTCGAAGAACTCGAAGAGAACGTTCGCGATGCCTATCAGCTGATGCGAAAAGAACAGCCCTCCATTCGGCGCCGTGTGCGCTCTAAACCCATTGCGATACCGGCGTGAAGCGCAACGATTTCCTCCGCGAGTTAGCAGCCGCCGGCTGCTCCCTCAAGCGACATGGAAAAAAGCACGACCTGTACCACAACCCACAGAACGGCCGGAGTGCACCTGTTCCCAGACATCGCGAGATCAAAGAAAGCCTCTGTAAACTGATCCGGAAACAACTTGGAATCTGAGGCGGCAATCTGTGCCCTGCCTCCTGCGGCAACTGTTGTAGGAAAAAATC
>JADFGZ010000339.1 GCA_022567475.1 Acidobacteriota bacterium
ATCGAACGGAAACGCGAGGCGGTGAACATTCAGTTTCATTCGAGCGCCCCGGTCGACCCGGAACGGCTGACGAAATTCATCTCGTCTCACCCGGAAGTGCAGTTCACGCCTTCGGGGATGTTGCGGATTCCTTTCCGGGGAAACTCGCAGGAACTGTTGCCGCAAGTGCAGGCGGTGCTGCAACAGTTGGAGGCCGATTCCCATGAGCTATAATCCAGTTTGAGGTGTGGCTATGGAGGGGTAGCCCCGGCGAATGTTTTTATCGCCGTGTGCTTTCCCCAAATTCACAAACCCACGTCCCCAGAGGGTCCCCAGGGGGGAAACCCCAAAGCCCCACAAATTAGAGTTGCCAACTGGCCGTAGTTACCTGAGACCTTAGCTACCTGAGACCTTCCAGCTCCTTCAGTAAGCTGCCCGCCAGTTTCCGCCGGTCCTCGGAAGATCGCATCACCGTCTGCGCCACCATCGCGCGCATTCCCTTCCGCTCTATGATTTCCCTTTGCCGGGCGTCCTGCTCATCGAGGACGAAGACCTTCACGAAATCCCGGTACAGCTCCGCCACCGCCGCTGCCGTAGCGCCGTAGCCGAGCGACGCCAGGTTGCGGGCTGCCGGTCCCTTCAATGCGCGGCCTCCGACGATGGGGCTGATGGCGGCGACCGTCGCCGTGGTGTTTCGCAGCGCCTCCCGTATTCCTGGAACGGCCAGTATGGGACCGATGCTGAGAATTGGATTGCTGGGGGCCAGGATCACGGCGTCGGCGCGGGTGATCGATTCCAGCACGCCCGGCGCGGGCTTGCTGGCGGCGGCTGCTGAAAAATCGGCTTCCAGCACCTCCGGCTTCTGTCGCAGCTTTACGAAATATTCCTGGAAGGAAAGCTCGCCTTGATCGGTCCGCAGGCGCGTTCCGGCGGGGTCGTCTGTCATCGGAATGATTCGGCAACGAACCCCGAACGCGCGGCGCAACTCCTCGGCGGCTTCTGAAAGCGTC
Source organism: Acidobacteriota bacterium (assembly GCA_022567475.1). Taxonomy (GTDB): domain Bacteria; phylum Acidobacteriota; class Terriglobia; order 2-12-FULL-54-10; family 2-12-FULL-54-10; genus JADFGZ01. The sequence goes on from JADFGZ010000339.1 coordinate 990, forward strand.
GCGCCCTGCCGGAGCCGCCGCGTGCGGAGCAGGTGCGTGGCCAAGTCGCGGTCACCCAGGCGAAACCATGTCTCCTCGCCCATCCGTTCGAGCGCCGCCAGGCAATGGAACGTTTCGCCGGCGAGGCCCCATCCCTGCTCGCGGTCCACAACGCCCGCCAGGGTGTAGAGCACGGTGTCCATATCGGGCGAGACGTGGAGGCCGTGAAACTCGGCGTCATCGCCGGTGTTGGCGATGACGGTGATCTCGGCGGGGGGCATCGCAGCCGCCAGCCCTTCCAGAAATTTTGCGGCTCCCACGCCGCCAGCCAGCACGGTGATCATGTTGCAGGCAGAACCTCTTTCCTGTTTCTTGCATGCGAAGGGAAACGGAAATTCGGTTCCGGCACTCATTACCGGAACAGGTCCTTCTCCTTGGGCCGAATCAGGTCGGCGGCTTTGCCCGGCCCCGGCGTCCAGGGGAAATTGCGGACCAGCGCCGCAGGCCGCCCGGCAGTCTTCCCCATCACCAATTCCGCCGCCGCAGCCAGCTCATCGGCTGTGGCGATCACGGTGGCCTCGAGCGAATGTCCTTGCCGGTCCTGCTTGCCCCGATAGTCCAGCAGAGGCAGGAACCCGGCTACGCCGATGGCGACGTTGGTCAGTCCTTCGCGCCAGGGCCGCCCGAAGGTGTCGGAGATGATTACGGCCAGGCGCTTCCCCGTGGCGCTGCCGAGTTCTTCGAGCAGACGGCGGGCGGAGGCGTCCGGGTCCGCAGGCAGCAGAGACACCCATCCCTCGGGGACGTTCGAGGTATCGACCCCGGCATTGGCGCAGACCAGCCCCTGATGCGTCTCTACGATGACGACTCCGGCATTCATTCGCACAATCCGTTTGCTCTCCCGCAGGATCACCTCCAGATGCCGCGCGTCCTTTCCCAGCTTCTCCGCCAGCGAGAGGGCGTTGGGAGAAGGCTCCACGCCGCTCAGTTCCACCATGCGCCCTTCGGCCTTGGAGACAACTTTCTGCGCCACCACCAGCACGTCGCCGTCTTGCAGCTTCGGCCCGTTCTGCTCCATTGCCTGCGAAAGCAAAGCGGCCAGCGGGTCGCCGGAGGCAACTTCCGGCAGGCCGGAGATGGCAAAAATTTCCAGCTTGTCCGGCGGCTTGTCGGCTGCCAGCTTGTCCGGTGCCAGCTTATTCGGTGATTGCGGTGTTTGGGGCATTTGTCCTTGACAACCTCTGCGCCTCCAGACTACTTTCTCAAGCGAGCGGTTTCAAGGGGCTGTCGCCGACTGCTGCGCAGACTGATTTGCGCGAGCGCGCCATATGAGAGTTTCCCTCGACCCCTGGGGTTGCGCCCTGGCGCAAACTGCCGGCGGCAGCCTCTGCGCAGCAGTCCCAAGTCGCGTGCCGAGGTTCCAAGTGGGTGCAACTCCGTGATCGCCGCATTGCTTCCTGTAAAAATATTTACCTCCTCCAAGCAGCGCTTGGCAGGCTTGCTCACGCCGCAGGAACGCGCGCTGCTGGCCCGCACGATGTTTGAAGATGTCTTTGCCGCCCTGCGCGAGGCGCAAGAGATGAAGCAAGGCCTCGACCTCCTGCTGGTGGTCACCGCCGAGCCTTATGTTCTTTCGCGCTGCCGCCAGGAAGGCGTCACGGTTCTTGAGGAGCGGGAACAGCTCAGCCACAGCGACTCGGTAAAGCTGGCCACACGGTGGGCGGCTCGGTTGGGCGCGACCTCTTTGCTCTCGGTTCCGATTGACACTCCCGCCGTCACCCCGCGCGAGATTTTGTCGCTGCTCCGAGAGCATCGCAAGTTCCCGGTGGTGGTGGTCCCTTCGGCGGACGGCAGCGGCACCAACGCCCTGCTGCGGACCCCGCCGGACGTCATTGATCCCCGCTTCGGGCCGGGAAGCTGTAAACTCCATGTGCAGGCGGCGGAGGCCAAGGGGCTGCCTTGTTCGGTTTTCCACTCGATTGGCCCCTCGACTGGCCCAACGAGCAATGGCCTAAAGAATAATGGATTGTTGAATGACATTGACACCCCCGAGGACTTGGCGCATTTTCTTTCCTTAGATCGGCCTTGTCGCACCACGGAACTGGCCCGGCAATTCCTCCGGGCGGATCGCGAGACGGCAGCATGTCTGTAACGGTTTCGAGCGGCGTTGCATTGTTAGAACGGGCCGTCAGCGGGATTCCCCTTGGACGGGAAGACGCCTTGCGGCTCTACCGCTCGCCGGAGGTAGAACTCGAACAACTCGCCGAGGCGGCGCGGCAGTTGCGCAGCAAGGGCAAGGGTCCGGCCATCACCTATTCGCCGAAAGTATTTCTTCCGCTCACCAACCTTTGCCGCGACCGTTGCCGCTACTGTACCTTTCGTCGTGACCCGAACCAGGAGGGCGCGCACTGGATGGAGCCGGAGGAGGTGCTGGCCATCGCGCACGCCGGGGAATCGCTCGGATGCAAGGAGGCCTTGCTGAGCCTCGGCGACCGCCCCGAGGCCGCTTTTCCGGAGGCAAGGCAGTGGCTCCGGCGGCGCGGCTTTCACCGGACGCTTGACTACGTGGCGGCCATCAGCGACCTGCTGCTGGAGCAGACCACGCTGTTTGTCCACACCAATCCGGGACTGATGTCGCGGGGCGACATGATTCGCCTGAAGCAATCGAACGCCAGCCTGGGGCTGATGCTCGAAAGCACCTCCACGGCGTTGTTTGCCGGCGGAGGGGCGCACGAGGATGCCGTCGATAAATGGCCCGCCCGCCGTTTGCAAACCATCCGGGAGGCCGGAGAGAGGAAGATTCCCTTTACCACGGGGATTCTGGTGGGGATCGGCGAGTCCGCGGAGGACGTGATCGACTCTCTGCTCGCCATTCGCGATCTGCACCTTCGCTACGGGCACATCCAGGAGGTCATCGTTCAGAACTTTCTGCCCAAGCCCGAAATTCCCATGGCAAGCTGGCCTGCTCCATCGCAACGCAGCTTTGCGCGGACCGTGGCCATGGCCCGAATCCTGCTGGGTCCGCAGATGAACATTCAGGCCCCGCCCAACCTGAGCCCGGGTGGCCTTGAGTTGCTGCTCGATTGCGGCCTCAACGACTGGGGCGGCATTTCTCCTTTGACGCTCGATCACATCAATCCGGAAGCGCCCTGGCCGGAGGTGGAAAAGCTGGCGGCCTTGGCGCGCAGCAAGGGGCTTTACTTGCGGGAGCGGCTGGCGGTCTATCCGGAATATGCCGGACGGCAGGAATTTTTCTCGCCGCGCGTCTGGAAACTCTTACAGGAGCGCACGGACCCGGACGGCTACCCGGCCCCGGCTTCCTCCTCAGCTTCCACCCTCTACCAAAACGATCCTCACGAAAGAAAGGCAACAAGATGGCTATCAAACGAAACGTGTCAATGAAACTGTGCGAAGCGGAATATGAGGAGTTAGCCTCATCGCTCCCGGGGCCTCTGCGCGGGGCTTTGGAGGCGGCGCTGGAAGGGCGAGACCTCGGCCAGGAACAAGGCATTCGGGTGGCG
>JADFGZ010000056.1 GCA_022567475.1 Acidobacteriota bacterium
GGTCTGGAGCCTGCAGAGAGGTGCCGAAAACCAAAAGATAAGTGGCCGAAAGCAAAACAAACGCTGACCGAACTCTCATAGTTCCTCCTCAAGGCAATTTTGCGCTCCATTGTTTCATACAACCTTACGAGCGTTCAACGGAAACCAGCGGCATAGCTCCTAAAGCATTTCCCGTTTCCATTTCCCTTCTGAACCTTTACAGCCTGGGCTTATACCCTCTTCCGTATATAACCTTTCCCGGACGAGCTTTCGTATGCTGCCCCTTGTCGATGACAAGCACACCATTCACGAGCACGTAGGATATCCCCTCCGGATAGGATTTTGGCTTGTCGAATGAGTTCGTCCCGCGCACTTTGACCGGATCGAATACCACCACGTCGGCGGCAAACCCTTCCCGCAACAGTCCCCGGTCGCGCAACCCGAGAATCTGCGCAGGCAGCGAGGTCATCTTGCGCACCGCCTCCTCGATTGCCAGCACCTTCTCGTCCCGGACGTAGTGCCCAAGCACACGGGAGTTGGTATTGTAGTTCCGTGGATGGGGCACGCCCGGGGCCTCCAGGTTGATGGCCGAACCGTCGCTGGCGTGCGCGACCCATGGCTGCTTCATTACGAGCCGGACATCCTCCTCCGACATCGCGTGAAAGACGCCGCGGATACGGCCTCCCTCTTCCGCCATCAAGGTGATACTGGTATCGGCGGGATCGGCGTCGCCACGCAGACGGGCAATCTCCGACAGGCTCATTCCCTCATACTTTGCGTTCTCCCGCGTGGAGGCAAGGGCCATCGTGATCCCTTCCCACCAACCGTGCTCCTTGGCCCAAGCGATAAACTCCGGATCATTCTTGATCTTCTCCCGCAGAGACGGGTCCTGAAGCCGCTCGGCGAACTTGTCCGGGCCGCCCTGCCGCATCCACAATGGAAAAAACGAACTCCAGTTGTGGAACATAGCCGTATACGGATACTGATTGGCGGTGATCTCAAGGCCCTGAGCGCGCGCCGCTTCGATCTGGGCGATGAAGGAACTCATCCTCCCCCAGTTCTCGCGCGCTCTCACTTTCAGATGAAACAGATGCACGGGAATCTGCACTTCTGCAGCTACCCGGATCGCGAAGGCAATTTCCTTTTCCTGCTCGAATCCCTCGCTGCCGATGTGCGAGGCGTAGATGCCGCCGTACGAGGCGGCCACCTTGGCCAGGGCGATGGCCTCTTCGGGATGTGCCGGGCCACCGCTCTCGAAACGGGTCACAAGACCCCAGGCCCCCTCTTCCATCGATCTTGCGGCTAATTGCTTCATCCGTTCCAGTTCGGCCGGTGAAGCCGCACGCAAGTCGTACCCCAGCACTACACGCCGAATCTGTTGCAAGGAAACATAAGAAATGACGTTCATCGAAATTGTTTTGCGCCGGAGCCGCTCAAAGTAGTCTGTGAAGGTCGTCCAATCGACGCGAACCCCGCTGCGGTCTTCCGTCGGAGGCAACCCGTCCCGTGGAGCAACCGTGGTGGATTCGCCCAGCACGTCGAGGGTGACCCCTTGCCGGACCTTGCTCTGTGCATCGCCGTCCGCCAACAGAGGCAAGTCGGAGTGGGTGTGCAGATCGATGAAGCCGGGAGCGACAATCAGCCCTCTCGCGTCAATGACTTGTGCTGCGACCTGCGAGGCCTGCGCGCCAGCCAGCCGGCCAACCGCTGCAATGCGGCCTGCCGTGATCGCGACATCACCCCGGAACCAGGGGTTGCCCGTCCCATCCACAATCCGCCCGCCGCGAATCAACAGATCGTACGTCTCACTCCGGGAGGATTGCGCATGCAGGCCGGCCACAGTGCTTAGACAAACCACCATGACTGCCAGCCACAATTCACGTCGCAGGATCATGAGCAGCGCTCCTTTTTTACTGAAGTTTACTATTGCCGCTTCCGCTTTGGGACCCATCTTACGCCAGCTCTTTTCATCGTTCAAGGTTAGTATGGACAAGGTTCCAGTATGGTTCCAGCACCCGCTCCGCCTTGCAACAGGCCAATGCTTCCGTTACCATGAGTCATCGTTGCCGCTGTTCCGTATCGCCACTATTTAGTTTGGCTATTAGGCACCGCCCCGCAGAAACTGGGGGCCGTTAGGAATGCAGCTATGTTAGGACGAAACTTGAACCGATATCGATCTCTTGTTCTGCTGCTTCCGTTCTTTTTCGCCCTTTCCTCTGTACGCGGTCACGCCCAGGAAAGCCTCCCGCTACAGGAAGGAACGCACGGAAAAAGGAGCATCACGGCCATGCGGACGGAGCTGCCGGTGGTGCTCGACGGGATTCCGGATGAGCCGGCTTGGCAGCAGGCTCCCGTCTCTTTGGGGTTTGTGCAGAAAGACCCGCACGAGGGGGAACCTTCGACGGAGAGGACCGAGTTCCGCATCCTTTACACGGAAACCACCTTATACATCGGAATCATCTGCTATGACTCCGGTGCGGAGGGAATTCGGGCTACGGAGCGGCGGCGCGACAACGAGCTGGTGAATGACGACACCGTCAGCATTGTGCTGGACACCTTTCACGATCACCGCAATGCCTTCCTCTTCCGCACCAACCCGCTCGGCGCGCAATACGACGCCCTGATCACCGATGAAGGGAACGATTTGAATGAAAACTGGGATGAAACCTGGGATGTCGTCTCGCAAATAAACCCTGCCGGCTGGACGGTGGAGTTTGCCATCCCGTTCAAGAGCTTGCGGCTCAGCGAAGATGCGGTCCAAAGGTGGGGCATAGACCTGGAGCGGGTGATTCGCCGAAAAAACGAACAGGCTTATTGGAACGGATTCCATCGCGGCTTTAACCTGGAAAACCTTTCGCAGGCCGGCCATTTGGAGGGGCTGGAGAACATTGAAACGGGGCTTCGGCTCCGCGTCAAGCCATTCACGGTAGCGGGATTTCAGCACTCCGCGAACCCGGACGACAGCACGTTCCGCAACACCTCAGACATCGGAATAGAAGTCATGAAATACAGGATCACGCCCGGTTTGACCGCCGACGTGACCTGGAATACGGACTTCGCCGAGACGGAGGTTGACGATCAGCAGGTGGACCTGGAACGCTTCCCGCTTTTCTTCCCGGAAAAACGCGAGTTCTTCCAGGAGGGAGCCGGAATATTCGATTTCGGGATTGCCAATCAGGAAGGGCGACGGGAATTGCGGTTGTTCCACAGCCGGCGCATCGGGCTTTCACCCCGGCGGCAGGAGGTGCCGATCCTCGCCGGCGGGAGGATTACCGGCAAACTGCAAGGCTTTACCCTGGGGATGCTGAACGTCCAGACCGAGGCGCTGCCGTCGGAAAATATTCCGGTGAGCAATTACAGCGTGCTGCGGGTAAAACGGGACGTTTTGTCGCGCTCCACCGTGGGAGGCTTCCTTCTAAACCGCGAAATGGGGGGGAACAGCGACTACAACCGCATCTACGGGTTGGACGGCAAATTCGTCTTCCGCAGATATCTCACCCTCGACGGATTTCTGGCAAAGTCCGCCGAGCCCGGAGTAAACGACAACTGGGTCGTCAGTGCCAAGGCGAAATGGGACAGCGACTTTCTGCAGACTGGCATGGAATATTTTTCTATCGACCCGAACTTCCGCAACGATCTGGGCTTTATCCGGCGCACCGACGTCCGCCGCTTCTCCCCGTTTTTTGCAGTCAGTCCCAGACCCAACATCCGTGGTGTCCGCCAGATGCTGTTTTCCGCACGATGGGACACCCTGTTCGACCACAACAACCGCCTGATCCGCCGGGTCGATCATTACGTTGTCACGATGACCTTCCAGAGCGGAGACCACATTCGCTCTACCCCGCTGCACTACAATTTTGACCGGGTGGAGGAGCCGTTTGAGATCAGCCCGGGCGTGACGGTCCCCGCGGGCGACTACACTTGGGGCGTCTGGAGCGTCAGCTTCCGGGCGAATCCCGGGCGCACGCTCTCCGGCAGGATAGCCTTCACCCAGCGATACAACTACTACGGCGGGAACATCTACGTTTGGGGAATTGCGCCGGTGCTGAAGCTGACCGAGGACCTCTCGTTCATCGTAGATTACGACATCAACGTAGGTACGCTCCCCGGAGGCAGCTTCACGGATCACACCGTGAATACCCGCATCAATTACAACTTTAACAATCAGTGGCTCACCAGCACCACGCTCCAGTACAACAACACCGACTCTTTCCTGGGGTTCAATTTCCGGCTGAACTATATTTTCCGGCCCGGAGATGATTTCTTCCTGGTTTATAACGAGGGCCGGCGGGCCTTGTTCGAAGAAATAGACAACGTAGAACGCCGGGTTACGGGAGTGTTCGACGGCCAACGGGACCGCTCCCTGCAACTGAAGCTCACCTACTCGTTTGACTTCTAACGCGGCGGCAGGACTGGACATCCCGCGAGCCTGCGGAAATATGCGAGCTTGCAGGAACTGTCCTGCGGCGGCCATCGCTTCCAATCCCGGGTAGTCCTTGAATACACCCTGCCTTTCTGCTATATTTCCTTTCGCAATTAACCTTAAAGCAAAATCTTTCTCGAAAACTACCTTGAAGCGAATCGCAGTTGACAAGCAACAGGCTGAGTTAGCGCAAAGCTGCAGAGTACATCGAGTGCTGCCGCTGACTGTTCTTCCCCTGTTCTTTGCGCTATCCTCCATCTCCGGATACGCTCAGCGCACTCCAAGCGGCGCAACAAGAACACACGGCCAGAAAACGATCACCGCCGTCCGGACAGAGTTGCCCGTCACCTTGGACGGGAACCTCGATGAGCCGGCATGGCAGGCAGCTCAGATCTCTCTGGGTTTTGTGCAAAAAGACCCGCTGGAGGGCGAGCCTTCCTCGGAGAGGACGGAATTCCGCGTTCTCTATACCGCGACCACATTGTACATCGGGGTCATCTGCTATGACTCCAATGTGGAAGGCATCCTGGCTACCGACCGGCGGCGGGACAGCGCGATGGAGAACGACGACAAGCTGAGCATCGTGCTGGATACTTTTCACGACCACCGCAACGCTTTCCTCTTCCGCACCAATCCGCTCGGGGCCCAATATGACGCCCTAATTACCGACGAAGGGAACAGCGTAAACGAAAACTGGGACGAGAAGTGGGATGTAGCCAGCCAGATTAGTCCGGTAGGCTGGACGGCGGAGTTTGCCATCCCGTTCAAGAGTCTGCGGGTGAGCGAAGAAGACGGCCAAAGCTGGGGATTGGACCTGGAGCGAGTGATTCGTCGGAAGAATGAGTTTTCTTACTGGAACAGTTTCCATCGCGGATTTGATCTTGAAAACATCTCCCAGGGAGGGCATCTGGAAGGGCTGGAGAACATTGAAACGGGGCTGCGTCTGCGCATCAAGCCATACTTGTTGGGAGGCTTTGTCAACGAGCGGAGAGTCAATCCAATGCCTGGAGCAACCGATCCGTTCCGGAGCACTACCCGCAATGCTTCCGATGTCGGCATAGAGGTGTTGAAATACCGCATCACGCCCAGCCTGACCGCCGACGTAACCTGGAGAACCGACTTTGCCCAGACCGAAGTCGATAATCAGCAGGTGAGCCTGGAACGCTTCCCGCTATTCTTCCCCGAAAAGAGAGAATTCTTCCAGGAGGGAGCGGGAATCTTCGATTTTGGAAGGGCTAACCAGGAAGGCAGGCGCGAGTTAAGACTGTTTCACAGCCGCCGGATCGGCCTCGTCAGGGGACAACCTGTGCCCATCATCGCGGGAGGCCGCATTACCGGGAAGACCCGAGGATTCACGGTAGGAATATTGAATATGCAGACTGAGACTGTGCCGTCCGAGGATATTCCCGCCAGTAACTACAGCGTGCTGCGGCTGAAACGCGACGTGCTTTCCCGATCCACGGTCGGAGCCTTTATGACGAACCGGGAAATGGGCGGAAGCAGCGATTTCAGCCGGGTGTACGGGATGGACGGCAATTTTGTTTTTTATAACTATTTGACCATCGACGGCTTCCTGGCCAAGTCTGCTGAGCTTGAAAATGTGAAAGACAACTGGGTCGCCAAGGCTAGCGCGATCTGGGATAGCGACTTATTGACGGTCGGGATGGAGTATCTGGAAATCGGGCCGAACTTCCGAAACGACGTTGGCTTCATCCGCCGCACGGACCTCCGGCGGTACACTCCAACGTTCGAGATTTCCCCACGGCCCGACATCCCGGGCGTACGCCAGATAGCGCTCCGGGCGCGCCTGGACTATACGGTTCACCAGCAGGACACTGAGGTTCAGGAAAAGGTCGGCCACTATATCCTGGAAATCTCCTTTCAAAACGGCGGAGTCTTCGGCTGGTCGCCCCATGTGCGCTTCGACCGTTTGAAGGATCCATTCGAAATCCGGCCGGGTGTGATCATTCCTCCAGGGACCTACAGTTGGTGGAATAACGGGCTCCGCTATCGCACCAACCCCGCCAGAAGAATCTCGGGTTCGGTCAATTGGTCGCGGCATTTCGACTACTACAAGGATGGCAAGCTGGACAATGTGAGGATAAACGCAAGCCTGAGACTGAGCGAGCAGTTCTCCGTGTCGACCGGATATTCAATCAATAAAGCCTCCTTCCCCCAGAGAGATTTCACCGACCACCTCATCAACACTCGCATCAACTACAATTTCAACAACCAGTGGCTCACCAGCACGATCATCCAATACAACAACACCGACTCCTTTTTCGGAGTGAATTTCCGGCTGAACTACATTTTCCGGCCCGGAGACGATTTCTTTCTGGTTTACAACGACGGGCGGCGGGCCCTGTTCGATGACATTGATAACGTAGAACGCGCGGTAACAGGGGTGTTCGACGGCCAAAGGGACCGCTCCCTGCTACTGAAGCTCACCTACTCGTTCGACCTCTAGCCCTGCAAGCCAGCTATCCCGCAACCCAGAGTAAAAATGCGCCTAAAAAAGAGGGCGGGGCGGGACCGATCTGCTGCGCCCATGGTTCCAACCACCTGCTTGGCCTTGAAAGCAGCCGTTGCTTCTGCTAAACTTTTCTTGCGCCAAATCCTGCGTTTGATCTGTCTAAAAACTAACTTGCAGAATACAACGGTTCACAAGCATGGGGCTTTACTCGCGCAGAATTGTAGTGTTCGCCGCGGACTTCTGCCGGCTATCCTACCCCTGCTGTATGCGCTAGCCTCCCTGCCCGGACTCGCTCAGAACACTGCGGGCAATGGAACCAGAACACATGGCCAGAAGACCATCACCGCCGTCCGGACGGAGTTGCCCGTGACCTTGGACGGGAACCTCGACGAGCCGGCTTGGCAGGCTGGCAGGATATCCCTGGGTTTCGTGCAAAAAGACCCGCTGGAGGGCGAGCCTTCCTCGGAAAGGACAGAATTCCGCGTTCTCTATACCGCGACGACCTTATATATCGGGATCGTCTGCTATGACTCCAACCCCGAAGGGATCGTCGCCAGCGAGCGGAGGCGGGACAGTAATTTTGAAAGCGACGACAGCTTGAGCATCGTTCTGGACACCTTTCACGACCATCGCAATGCCTTCCTGTTTCGGACCAACCCGCTCGGGACTCAATACGACGCCATGATCACGGACGAGGGGAAGAATATCAACGAGAGCTGGGACGAGACATGGGACGTGGCGAGCCAGATTCACGCGGCGGGGTGGACGGTGGAGTTCGCCATCCCGTTCAAGAGCCTGCGGGTCAGTGAAGACGAAGTTCAAAACTGGGGGTTGGACCTGGAGCGCGTGATTCGGCGAAAAAACGAGTTCTCCTATTGGAACAGCTTCCATCGCGACTTTCAGTTGGAAAACGTCTCTCAGGGAGGACATCTGGAAGGACTGGAGGAGATCGAAACAGGGCTGCGGTTGCGGGTCAAGCCGTACCTGTTGGGAGGATTTGTCAACGAGCGCAGGCTCAATCCAACCCCTGGGGCAACCGATGCGTTCCGGAGCACGACCCGCAATTCTTCCGACGTCGGCTTGGAGGTGATGAAATACCGCATCACGCCCAGCCTGACCGCCGACATGACGTGGAACACGGACTTTGCCCAGACCGAAGTGGACGACCAACAGGTGAACCTGGACCGCTTTCCGCTATTCTTCCCCGAAAAAAGAGAGTTCTTCCAGGAGGGCGCGGGTGTCTACGAGTTTGGTGTGGCCATGGGCGAGGGCTCGTTCCGGCCGGTATTGAAGCTGTTCCACAGCCGGCGAATCGGCCTTTCCCGGAGGCGGCTGCCCGTGCCCATCGTTGCCGGCGCGCGCATTACGGGCAGGTTCCAGGGCTTCACGATGGGCCTGTTGAACGTCCAGACCGAGGCTTTGCCGTCCGAAGACATCCCCGCCAGCAACTACGGAGTGCTGCGGGTGAAACGGGATATCCTGTCGCGGTCCACCATCGGGGGCTTTTTGATCAGCCACGAACAAGGGGGTACCAGCGATTACAACCGCGTCTTCGGCGCCGACGCGAATTTCATTTTCTTCCAGCACCTCAATGTCGGGGGCTTTGTGGGCAAATCCAGCGCGCCGGATTCAAAAGGCGACAACTGGGTAACGGCAGGCGTAATCAACTGGGCCAGTGACTTCCTCAACGTGGGAACTTCCTGGCTCGTGGTAGACCCTGATTTCCGGGACGATTTAGGATTTGTCCCCCGCAAAAATATGCGGCAGTTTTCGCCGCAGATTCAATTTAAGCCGCGCCCCGCCAACAACTCGCTCATCCGCCAGTTTGTTATCCGGACGCGCTCGGACTACACCATGAGCCAGCAAAACGTGCTCCAGACCCGCATCAACCACTACGCGGTTGAAGTCCGTTTTCAGGACGGGGCTGTTCTGGCATTCACTCCGCACACACGCCTGGACCGGCTGGAGGAGCCGTTTCGGATTCGGCCCGACATCGTGATCCCGACGGGACTTTACAGTTGGTGGAATAGCGGCCTCCGCTATCGCTCCAACCCTGCCAAGCATTTCTCGTGGTTCTTCAACTGGGTGCACCACTTCGGTTACTACCGAGGGGGAGCGCTCGACAGTTTGTCGTTCAACGGGCGGTTGAGGCTGAGCGAGCAGTTCTCCGTGGAGCCCAAATATAACTTGAACAACGCCACCCTGCCGGCGGGAATCTATATGAACGACGATGGAATTTTCCCCGCCACTGACGGCAAATTTACCGACCACGTGGTCAACACTCGCCTCAACTACAACTTCAACAATCAGTGGCTCACCAGCACCACCATCCAATACAACAGCAGCGATTCCTTCCTGGGATTCAACTTCCGGCTGAACTACATCTTCCGCCCCGGCGACGACCTCTTCCTGGTTTATAACGAGGGCCGGCAGTCCGTGTTCGATGACGAAGGTTTCCGGATTGCGGGACTGACCGACGGCCGGCGGGACCGTTCCTTGCAGGTCAAGCTCACCTACTCGTTTGACTACTAGCCTCGCAAACTAATTTTTCTGGAGGTCTGAGGAAACGCCGCCAGAAAAAAGCAAGCTGGGCAGCAGCAAGCTCGCCCCGGCCATAGGCCCGAAACCCTTCTTGCGACCATGCGCCCTGGTTGATACTATTCAGGAAACACATCCTGCATCCGGGTCGTCTGGGAAAACCACATTGCGGCTGATGTTAGACGGGAATAATGTTACTTGGTAGAAGTGATGATGCATAGCGGGACTGAGGCTGCGTCTGGACAAAGCTTCCGGCGGCATCGATGTCGAGGGCTTCCTTTGTTTGTCCTTCTGTTTCTGTATGCGCTGGTCTCCTTGTCCGGACACGCCCAGAGCAGCACTCTCAACACAACAAGAACACACGGACGAAAAACCATCACCGCCGTCCGGACGGAATTGCCCGTGACTTTGGACGGAAACCTCGACGAACCGGCCTGGCAGCAGGCTCGGGTCTCCCTGGGGTTTGTGCAAAAAGACCCTCAGGAGGGCGAACCCTCCACGGAGAGGACTGAATTCCGCGTCCTCTATACCGCGACCACCTTGTACATCGGGGTCGTCTGCTACGACTCGAACGCCGGGGGAATCCTGGCCACCGAGCGGCGGCGGGACGACAGCCTGCGAAATGACGACACCTTGAGCATCGTGCTCGATACGTTTCATGACCACCGCAACGCTTTTCTGTTTCGGACCAACCCGCTGGGGACTCAATACGACGCCTTGATTACCGACGAAGGCAGAGATATCAATGAGAACTGGGACGAACAATGGGACGTGGCAAGCCAGATTAATCCAGCGGGCTGGATGGCGGAGTTCGCCATCCCGTTCAAGAGCCTGCGGGTAAGCGAAGACGACGTTCAAAACTGGGGATTGGATCTGGAGCGAGTGATCCGGCGGAAAAATGAGTTCTCCTACTGGAACAGTTTCCAGCGCGGATTTGATCTCGAAAACGTTTCCCAGGCCGGACATTTGGAAGGGCTGGAAGAAATCGAAACGGGGCTGCGGCTGCGGATCAAACCATATCTGCTGGGAGGGTTTGTCAACGAGCGGCCAATACCTGGCACAACCGATCCATCCCGGAGCAAAACCCGCAATACTTCCGACGCCGGCATCGAGGTGTTGAAATACCGGATCACGCCCAGCCTGACCGCCGACGTAACCTGGAACACGGACTTTGCCCAGACCGAAGTGGACGATCAGCAGGTGAATCTGGATCGCTTTCCGCTTTTCTTCCCTGAAAAAAGAGAGTTCTTCCTGGAAGGAGCCGGTGTTTACGAGTTTGGGACCGTTCTGGGAGAGGGCTCACGGGCGATATTGAAGCTGTTTCACAGCCGGCAGATCGGCCTCTCTCCCAAGCGACAACCTGTGCCGATTCTTGCGGGCGGTCGCATTACCGGAAAGTTCCAAGGACTCACCCTCGGCCTGTTGAATGTCCAAACGGAGGCTCTGCTCTCGGAAGGCATTCCCGCCAGCAACTACGGGGTGCTGCGGGTGAAACGCGATGTGCTGTCGAGGTCCACGGTGGGTGGCTTTCTCATCAACCGGGAGAAAGCGGGGAGCAGCGATTTCAACCGTGTCTATGGCGTGGATGCCAACTTTGTCTTTTTCCAGCATCTCACCATCGGAGGCTTATTGGCGAAATCCAGCTCACCCGGAGTAAAGGATGACAATCTGGTTAGCGCCAGTTCGGTAATTTGGGACAGCGACCTCCTCGTTTTGGAGACTTCCTGGCTCGCGGTGGACCGGGAATTCCGAGATGATGTGGGATTCATTCCCCGCAAGAATATTCACCACATTGCGCCGGGAATCACCTTTCTGCCGCGGCCCAACAGCCGGCTGATTCGCCAGTGGCGCTTCTCGCTCCGCTCGGACTATACGATGAATCAGAACAATGAACTCGAAACACGGCTCAACCATCATACGATTGAGATCCGCTTTCAGAACGGTGACAACTGGGCCTTTAACCCGCATAGCCGTCTGGAACGGCTGGAGGAGCCGTTCGAGATCCGGCCGGGCGTGGTCATCCTCCCAGGGACCTACAGTTGGTGGTATCCCGGGATGCGTTTTAGCGGCAACCCCGCCAGGAGACTTTCCGGCGGCGCCTCTTGGCAGTGGCATCGCGGATTCTTCGGAGGGGAACTGCACAATTTTCGAATCAATCCTCGCCTGCGGCTGACCGAACAACTTTCTGTAGAAACCGGATATGATCTGAATAAGGCCAGGTTTCCGGCCGGAACCTATTCCGATGTAGAGGGGAATTTCCCCGACCAGGATGGAACATTCACCGACCACGTCGTCAACGCCCGCATCAACTACAACTTCAACAATCAGTGGCTCACCAGCACCACCATCCAATACAACAGCGCCGATTCCTTTCTGGGATTCAACTTCCGGCTGAACTACATTTTCCGCCCCGGCGACGATTTCTTCCTGGTTTATAACGAGGGCCGGCGGGCCCTGTTCGAGGACATTGGCAACGTAGAACGCCGGGTTACGGGAGTGTTCGACGGCCAGAAAGACCGCTCCTTGCAGGTCAAGCTCACCTACTCGTTCGACTACTAGAGCACTTTCAGCAACGGCGTTTGATGGCCTGCTGGAATTTGGCGGCGGGCAACGTGTTCAGCACGTCCCGCTTTTCAAGCCATCCCCGGCGGGCCATGAGCACCCCGTATTTCAGATGCGACAGGTGCTTGGTGTGGTGGGAATCGGTCGAAATCACCAGCTTGACCCCGCGTTGCTTGCATAACCGGATGTGGTTTTCACGCAGGTCGAGCCGGTCCGGAAACGAGTTCACTTCCATGGCGATGTTTCTGCGCCGGGCTTCGGCAACAATCTTTTCCAGATCGAACCCAAATGCTTCCCGGCGGAGAACCAGCCGCCCCGTCGGATGCGCCAAAATATTCAGGTAAGGATTCTCAAAGGCCGCGAGCAGCCTATCGGTCATCTGCTCTGCAGAGATGTTCATGAGGGAGTGAACGCTGGCCACCACCACGTCCAGTTGGGCCAGGACTTCATTGTCGAGGTCGAGCCTGCCGTCCCTGTGAATATCCACCTCGGTGCCGGCAAAGATGCGGAACCCTTCCAGGCGGGACTCTGCTTTGCGAATCTCTTTGATCTGGGCCAGCACCCGTTTTTCATTCATGCCGTTGGCCATCGCCAGCGCTTGGGAATGGTCGGTGATGGCGATGTATTCGAGGTTCCGCTGTTGCGCCGCCTGAGCCATCTCCAGGATGGAGCAACGCCCGTCGGTTGCGGTGGTGTGCATGTGCAGGTCTCCGCGAATGTCCTCCTGCCGCAACAGACGGGGCAGCTTGCCGGCGGCAGCCGCGTCAATCTCTCCGGTATTTTCCCGCAACTCCGGCTCGATATAAGAAAGGTCCAATGCCTGATAGACCTCCTCTTCGGTCCGGCCTGCGACTTTGCGGTCGTCCGAGATGCGGAACAGGCCGTACTCGCTCAGCTTGTAACCCATCCGCTTGGCCCTGTCGCGGAGCGCCACGTTATGGGCCTTGGACCCTGTGAAATATTGCATCGCCGCGCCGTAACTTTCTGGCGCGAGCATGCGGACATCCACCTGGATGCCTTCCTTCAATTTCACGCTGACTTTGTTCTCCCCGCTGGCGATGACTTCGGCTACTTTGGGAAACTTCAGCAAATGATCGGCCGTCTGTTTCCGCGATCCGCCCGTCACTAACAAATCCAGGTCTCCGATGCTTTCGCATCCGCGCCGCAAGCTTCCTGCCGAAGTAACTTTTTTCACGCCGCGGGATTGGGCAAGATACTCCCGCAACTCGGCGGCCAGCCCGTCGGCTACATCAATGAGATACCGCCCGGCGCTGCGTTTATATGCCTCGATGGATTTGAGAATTTTCTGTTCTAGCTTCTCCCCCATGCGCGGCAGGTCACGCAGTTTTCCCTTCCGCGCAAGCTGCTCGACATCTTCCAGCGACTGCACCCGGAAATGCTGAAACAGCAGCGCCGTGCCCTTGGGACCGAGCCCCTGTATCTGGAGCAGCTTGAGCGCGACCGGCGGGTAGCGGGAACGCAACTCCTGATGCACCGACAACTGGCCGCTCTGGCAGATTTCGCCGATGTGCGCTGCCATTCCCTTTCCGATGGAGGGGATGTCGGTCAGCTTGCGCTCCGCATCGGACAGGATATCTTCGAGGCGCTCGGTCAGGTTTTCAATCGCCTGGATGGCATTGCGGTAGCTTCGAATCCGGAAGGCGTCCTGGCCGGCGATCTCCATCAGATCGGCTGTCTCAGAAAATATCTGAATGATCTCTTTATTTTCCATGCTCACTATTTTTCGCGCTCTTTGTTTTCTATGGAACGCCACTATACCGTTTTCGCAAATAGTGTAGACTGCCCTGCCATCGGGACCAGACATCCTCTTTTGGCTGTCATCCTGAGCGAAGCGAAGGATCTGCTTTTGTACGTGGGGATTGGTCCTTTCCCGGCGGAAAAGCAGATTCCTCGCGGAGTTTATCCTGAGCAACGCCGAAGGGCTCGGAATGACACCGCGTTGTGGTTTACACCAACTGTGAAAACGCTCTAGCCTGAGGAAACTTAAACCCCGAAAACCCTTCCAGGGGAAAATAAGCGACCTCCGTTAAGATTAGCGAGGAGAAAAGAGCTTCGAGATGAAGATGAGCCAGTACAGTTGCCAATGGAACTCCCCGAGTGTGTTGCGATCTTCAGCTAAGTACAAAGGACTGTCATTGTGCTGGAAATTTCCATCGCGTGTGGCTGTCGAAAGACTTCTTCTCTTTCAACTCAAATGCTACCGATGGATAGACGGCATAGACAACATTATCAAGAGAAAACATGTCCCACTTGTACTTACGTTCATAAAGCCCTCTTATTTTCTGTAGGAGCCTAGCCCTC
Source organism: Acidobacteriota bacterium (assembly GCA_022567475.1). GTDB lineage: Bacteria > Acidobacteriota > Terriglobia > 2-12-FULL-54-10 > 2-12-FULL-54-10 > JADFGZ01. Next base: position 14,298 of record JADFGZ010000056.1, read on the forward strand.
GGAACTTTTCGGGCAACTCCCTCCATGATGACTGCTTGATCTGCCATTTCAGAGCAAATTACACAATGGAGGTTCCTTGTCAGATTTTGTGCTTTGCGGGACAACCGACCCGTGCTGAAGTATAGGACACCATGAAACCATAGACCCCAGACAACCATAACATGTGGCCGGCCATTTGGACGCACCGTTGCAATCCAGTAGTTATGACTTTGCTTCAATCGTTTTTCGGCCCACTTCCACGAAAGCAGAGCGCCCTTAGGCATCTCGTAACCAAGCATTTTCAATTGGCTCGGCTCTGGGTATACCTTCGGACTGCGTGAGCGTTTCTTCGGAAATGCAGACATCACCTAGCTCTGTTGACATCCCGCGCAGCCGGACTGCCCGCAGGAAAAGGAGGGCTAAAACATCTCCGGAAAATAGTAAGTCAATACGGAGTTCAAGCGCATATCCGTGACAATGAGTTCCTTATTTTTGGGGTCTAAAGCGACCCCGCGCGGTTTCTTTAACGTGCTCTGCGGTCCTCCGATCGCCCAGCGGGGCGGAACATCTCCATTGTCGTTGACGCTCCACACGCCGACAAAGGTCCCCTCCGGCTCCACCGCGTCTCCGTGCCGGGCCACAACAATCCAGCCCTTCGGCGGGTAAGCTCGAATTTGGGCGAGTCTTTCGATGCGGGTTTTCGGTCCTGAAATCACCGAGCGTGGCTTTGCGTTTCCGCTGTCGGTGCGGTTAAAGAGCACCAGAGCGCCATCCACCCCTCTTCGCGGGCCGCCATCAATGCCCGCGATAATCAAGTTCCGGACCGGATCGACGGCAATGGACCGAATGCCTTTTAATTTTGTGTCGGGGCCTCGGATCACACGGATCGGCGCCACGTCTCCGACGCCCTCCCGTGGATATACCAGAATGGAATCTCCTCCTTCGGGAACGAAAATTTCGTTGTGCACCGGGTCCACATCCAGGCGGTCGGGGTTCCTCAACTGTGTGCTGGGACCCTGGATCACCCGAATCGGCGCTTCCTCCCCATTGGCCGCCCCCCGGAACACTAAAATTGCCTGGGCGAAAGGATTGGTTACGAAAATTTCATCGTGAATCGCATCGTAACGGATGTCGTGCATCTGACGAGCCAGCAGAGTCTTTTGTCCCGCGAGCACTCTTGTCGGCACTGCATTCTCCCCCGCCAGCCTAGCGAAGGCCGCTATTCGCGGATGCGCCAGTCAGTTGGGGACCAATATCTCTTCCCGTTTGCTATCGTAGCCCACTACTGGGTTCCCGATCGCCAACGCCAGCTTTCCCGCCGGGGCGCTGCGGATTGTACGCAGGGGCGTCACGTCCCCATTGGCCGTAAGCGGGTAAACAGTGGCACGGTGGTTGCCCATGTTGGACACCCATACTTCGTTGTTCTTCACGTCCACAAACACCCCTATGGGGTTTTTAAGACCGGTCATGGGACCCTGGATAGCCCGTACGGGAGCCACATCGCCATCATCACTCTCGCGGAATACCAAAATCGAGTCACCGGCATCGTTGGCAACAAACAGTTCCTCCCGCTCCGGGTCCAGTCCCAGGGTCGCTGGCCAATTTAATTGAGTGTTGGGACCTTCGATGACACGCAAAGGCGGCGTGTCCCCACTTGCTTTGAGAGGATACACCGTGATCGAAGGGGGGGTATATCTGCCCGAACCCGGTATAACCTCACCCCTGGCATCCCGACTCCTGGTGCTGCCGTGGTTGCTAACAAACATCAATTGATTCTTGGTGTCCACGGCGATCCCATGGGGGTCTGCTAGACGAGTCCGGTCACCCCCTAGGGTACGAATAGGTTTCTCGTTGCCCTCCGCCATCTTGCGGTAAACCACTACCGAATTCGTGTGTTGGACTGTCAGGAAAAGCTCCTGGTTCTTTTC
>JADFGZ010000340.1 GCA_022567475.1 Acidobacteriota bacterium
TGGAATAAACGGTTGACAAAGCCTCCCGATGGCCGCCCAAAGAGCGCAACCCTTGGCGGTCTCCCCGTGGCCATGGAATGTTCGCCCCTTTTCAACATTATAGTGCAGTTCAACCAACAGTCCAATAAAACATCTTCCAGCTGTCGGTAACAGGTGAAATGTCCGGTCTAAAGGGCAATCGTCACGGGAGACTCGGGCCGCCAGCTTGACGGGCTGGCTCAGGGCAACTACGACATCGTCCACCAAGCTGCAGACCATTTCATTCGGGCCGTGGAACAGGGCAAGGACGTGTTTGTGTTTATGACCATCTCGCGGCCCATTTTCGACTTTGTCGTCAACCGCGCGATCCGATCCATCGGCGACCTCAAAGGGAAGACCATTGCTCTTGACCGCCCTACGACGGGATACTGGCTTCTTTTCCGGAAGGTTTTTGCGGAAAACGGCCTGCCACCGCAGGATTACCAACTGTTGCCGCACTTGGGCGGCGCCGAGAATCGTTTTCTGGCCGTCAAGGACGGCAGGGCTCAGGGGACGTTCCTGAACCCTCCGTTGAGTCTGGAGGCCATCTCCGGAGGGCTTAGGCGGTTGATGAATCTTTCCGAGCACTTCCCGGATTTTCCGGGCTCCTCCGGGGGGGCGCGGAGAGACTGGGCCAAACAGCATGAGCAAAGCCTGGTTGCCTACTTGCGGGCCTACATCCGCGCCGTTGAATGGCTGCTCGATACGGCCCACCGCGAGGAGGCTTTGGCGATCTTCGCGAAGCGGGTAAAAATCGACCCGCAGACTTTGCCGGGAAGCTACGACACCTTTGTCGGATCCGGGTTAGTTCACTCCGTTGCCCTGAGCAGGGATGGGTTCCAGCAGGTGCTCGACCTGATGGCCGAAAGCGGGCAACTGACTCCGCCAGTTTCTCCCATGGCGAAGTATGCCGATCCCTCTTACCAGCAAAAGGCTCTGGAAGGATTGAAGATTCCATAGCGAGGATGGACAACAATAAGTGACGATGAGAATACTCTCAATCATCCGATTGTCCGCAATTACCTTGTCTGCAATTGCCAGTGTTTCGGCAACTCTTCCGCCTATTGCCGAGGCGCAGGAAGAAAGCCCGGTTATCCGCCTGGATTCGGCGCTCGATAATATCGTTCCTTCCGGCGCGAAAGTCGAGAAACTGGCTGACGGTTTCGGTTTCCTCGAAGGTCCGGTCTGGGTCCGCAAGGGCGGAGGGGAAGGAGAAGGCTACCTGGTTTTTAGCGACATTCCGGCAACGTGATCCATAAGTGGGATCCGGCCAGCGGCAAGGTGTCCGTCTTGGTGGAGCGCAGCGGGTTCACCGGGAGCGATCCCACCGGCGTTGGCCGTCAACAAACCAACGGAGTGGACGTCTTCTACAATCTCGGCTCCAACGGCATTGCGATGGACCCGCAGGGCCGGCTTGTGGTCAGCGCGATGGGCGACCGCCAGATCGTCCGACTGGAGGAAGACGGACGGCGCACCGTACTCGCAAGCCACTACGAGGGCAAGCGGCTAAACAGCACCAACGACCTCGTATACAAGTCAAACGGTTCTCTCTACTTCACCGATCCTCCTTCCGGGCTCCGCAACGGGGATACCGATCCGAAGAAGGAACTCCCCTACAATGGCGTTTTCCTATTGAAGGATGGGAAACTTGTGTTGCTGACCCAGGACGTTCGTCACCCGAACGGCCTTGCTTTCTCGCCGGATGAGAAATACCTCTATGTCGCCGGCTTACGCACTCGGACGATCATGCGGTTTGACGTACAACCGGACGACACGCTCGCGAATGGCCGCGTCTTCGTCGATATGAGCCCCGACAAAGCCATCGGGAACCCGGACGGCATGAAGGTCGATCAACAGGGAAATGTGTATTGCTCCGGCGCCGGTGGGATTTGGGTCATTTCTCCGCAGGGCAAACACCTGGGAACGCTTGTGTTTCCAGAGCGGTCGGCGAACATGGTTTTCGGCGACGCCGACGGGAAAAGTTTATACGTCACGGCCCGCGCCGGGTTGTACCGGATTCGGCTGAAGATACCGGGCATACGGCCCTGACACAGCATTCCGCATCGTCATCGTCCCAACCCTCTTAGACCGTCTGAACCATGAGGGAGCGGACCGGTTCCTGGTTGCACTAATGATTCACTACGGAATCGGCAGAAGCGGCTTCTGGCCGGGAGGCAGTTGCTGATCGAACGTGGTCAGCAACACGGCGGTGCTCGCATAGTTGCCCATCAAGGAAACCAGGTCGACGAGAGTCTTGTCTCCAAACAGCTGCAAGGCGCGCGCGAAGGTGTCCGGGCTGAGCCGGTGGTTCCTGAAGACTTCGCGGCCAAGCTGGATGATGGCGGCCTCTTTTTCGCCCAGTCCCGTAAGGGGCTGGCGCAACCTGACGACTTCGATGATCGCAGGTTCCAGTCCTTCCTGCAGCGCCACGCCTTCGTGAACCGTCCACTCAAATTGCTGGTCCATTTCGCGGGCCGTCACCAGGATCGCCAGTTCCGTCAGCCGGCGTCCGAGATCGGATTCGTACCGGAGATATTCGCTTTCCCTGGAACGCGCGCTGTGGAGCCGTATCCCCGCCGGTCCCTGGAGCCCGGCGAGCGAGCGGGGGTTGCTGACGGCGGAGTCGTAAGCCTTTTGTCCTTGCTCGTCCATCTCCTCTCGTTGGATCAGGGGAAGGCGGTTGCGCGAGTCGGGGTAGACATCATCGGGATACTCTGCGGGATACGCTGCCGCAGTTGCTTGCGCTTGCGACGTTGATTGTGAAGCTGCTTGCGAAGTTACTTGTGAAGACGCACCGTTCTGCCCGCACCCCACGGCGGCCCATGTTCCAGCCACCAGCAAAAAAGCTCCCAGGGTTTGAAACAGTCTCATTTCCTTCCACCTCCTGCGGGAGAAATTATGATTTAGTCCTGAATTTCCGCTGTCGAGCTTCCCTTCGTCCTAAAGCATACGCAAGCCGCCCTGGCGACTCAAGCCTGCTGGCCCAAGCGAGGATCACCACGCCCCTGCCGGGCGGCCCCGACAGCATTATTTTCGGCAAATTCCACTTGTCCATTCCCCGCTTCGCAGCGGCCTTTCGGCAATTGCTTTACCCTATGACCTCGTGTACCCTTTTCCTAAGTATTCCCATGTAAGAGGGAGGCGGCACATTCGATATTGGGGATTAAGATTGCTCCTCGTTGCGGGGGTGCTGATTGCGCTCACACTTGGCGTGCGTGACATCCGCCGGTCTCAATCCGAATTGGGGAGCGGCTCCGCAACGGGCATTCCCACCATACGGTTCGTGAAGAACCCCACACCTGTGCCGGAATTTACCTATGAAGACCTGGAGGGACGAACCCAGGACACGAGCGGCTGGCTGGGCAAGGTGGTTCTGTTGAATTTCTGGGCCACATGGTGCCCTCCCTGCCGGGCGGAGATTCCCGACCTGATCCGGCTGCAGACCGAGTATGCGGACCGTTTGCTGATTGTCGGACTCTCGACCGACGCTGAGGGAAAAGAAATAGTGCAGTCATTTGTGGATGAGGCGGGGATCAACTACCTGGTGGGCATGTCCTCGCCGGAGGTGGAAGCAAAATTCGGGGGTATTTTGGGCCTCCCGACAACTTTCCTGGTGGATACCAGGGGACGAGTCGTACAGAAGCATATTGGTTTTGCGAACCCGGAGCTATACGAAATGGAGATTCGCGCCTTGCTGGATCTTCCCGTCAATGCGAACGTGGAAACGTTTGAGGACGAGGGACAAGTCTTCCTCGCAAATGCAACCGAATTGCCTGGAGTGGAGTTCTCCCAGCTGACTTCGGAACAACGGAAAGTCGCCCTCCGGCAGCTCAACGAGCAGACGTGCACCTGCGGATGCAATTTGACGCTGGCGCAGTGCCGGATCAACGACACAACTTGCGATGTGAGCCTGGCGCTCGCAGAGCGAGTGGTGGAGAAAATTATAGCCGGCGAGTAGCGGTCTGCGACCGCCACCAATCAGCAACACAGATTTAGGGCACCGCCGTCTCCCGCCCCCAATTGCTTTGCCCTGTCACCTCATGTAATCTTTCCCCATCATTTCCAATCAGGCGGGAGTAAAAACGTGGCGGTTTCCCCGAACACCCGAATTTGTTATGCGCCGCGTTATCACCCCAACAAACAGGAGGGAGTTTGAGCTTGAGGGAACAGGGCGGTTGGCATATGCTCTTGGATTCACTAGATGCTCGAACCAGATATTCCCGATCATTGCACAAGGCTTCTGCATCATACTGAGAGAAGCTGTTGTGTGGAAGGCTGAACTAGACCGTTTTTATGGATTGTGTATCTCGTCAGGGCACGGCTTCAGCCGTGCCGGAAGGTTCTCCAGCCAAGTGCGCTTTAGCGCCTGCGGTGAGTCTTGAACTCTGCGTGTTCCAGCGATTCAACCCCGACCTCCGCGGTTGAAGCCGCTGTCGCGATCC
>JADFGZ010000341.1 GCA_022567475.1 Acidobacteriota bacterium
CTTTCTTCCTTCACCGGGAACCCTTCCAAATGGAACGTCTGAGTTGATCGCAACGGCAAGCCTGTCTGACATTATACACGGCGTGAATCACTCGCGCTGGAGAGTTGTATCCAAAGCCTCGATCAAGCATTGCGGGAGCTTCCGACCGACCACCGGTTTCGGGTTTTTGTACCTTACGGGGTGTCATCTGCCCCGGCGGCTGTTTGCCAGCATGCCGGTGTTGGAGGCCCCGTGGAAGGGCGGCAGGGAGCCGGTGGGACCGTCTGGAAGAAAAAATGTGCTCTTGGCTCGACTGGGGGCAAATGCGTGTATACTCGCAACCGCCGCGTGGCTAACAACTAATTCTGGTTTGGATTTGTCCATGCCGGGGACGTCAACGGGGACCCGGCGCTGTGGAGAAAGCGAAATCGGAAGTTTTGCTTCATTCTGCCGGCTCGCAAGCTGCCGACTAGGAAGGAAAGGAACTATGAGCAAGCGACGACAGGTATGGATTTTCTCACTCATTCTTGGTTTCCTTAGCGCGATTCCCGGAAACGCGCAAGGGCAAGCCCTTGTCATCGAAGGCGGAACGTTGATTGATGGAACAGGAGGAACTCCCCTCCGTAATGCCGCCATCGTAATCGAAGGAGACCGAATCCGGGCTGTGGGAACCAAAGGACAAATATCCTATCCTCCGAATGCGCGGATCATTCAAGCAGACGGCAGAACCATCCTCCCCGGACTGTTTGACAGTCATATTCACTTCAGGGAATGGATGCCTCCTCTTTTCCTGCATTACGGAATCACTACGGTTGCTGACACGGCCAATCCGACCGCGTGGATCATAGCGCAACGCGAAGCTCTCCGTCACGGCTATATCAAGGGACCTCGAATGTATGTGACCGGACATAGGCTCGGTGGACCGCTTCCCGGAGGGAGGAGCGGTGTAGTCCCGAATGCGATCAATGGCAGCTACAGGATTAATGTGCAAACCGTCGAGGAAGCGCGAGCAGAAGTTCGCAGTCTAGTCGCGCAAGGGGTAGACGCGATCAAGGTTCACGATGGACTCACGCCGGAAATGATCCAAGCGGTCGTGGACCAAGCGCATGAGTTGGGGATGGAAACCGTGGTGGGTCACGAGTGGAATGCCCGCGATTCGGCCCTGGCTGGCCTGAAGTATATCGAGCACTCCCAACCCATTGCCAGAGCTACCATTCGCGACCCTGAAAAGCATAACCTTGCTAATCCGGAATATCTCATGGAAGAAAGTCTCTTCGATCCTCTCATCGAGCTTTTCCTGGAACAAGGAGTGTATGTGAATGTGCCCCTTTGGTCGGCGAGGGCATTTAACCCCCGAGCAAGTGGGTGGGGCTGGGAGCAACTGGGTCCGGAGCTGGCCAATGATCCTGCCCTAGCATTTGTCCCTGCAAAAGAAAGAGCGAGTTGGTCTACAGCAGCCTTCAACCAGAGGAATGTAAGTTCCCAAGTGAGAGAGCAACGAATCGTGGGATTGCGGAAGGTTCACGCCTTTATGAAGAAGTATGCACAGGCGGGAGGCAAATTTGTGGCTGGTTCGGACTCGGGAGACGAAGACGTACCCGGGCTATGGACTCATTTCGAAATGCAATCGCTCGTGGATGCCGGCTTGACTCCCATGCAAGCGATCTTGTCGGCCACGAAATGGCCGGCCGAACTCTTCCACCTGGAAGAAGAACTCGGCACTATTGAGGTTGGGAAGAAGGCTGACGTGATCGTCATTGCGGGTGACCCATTAGAAAATATCGCAGCAACCCGGAATATCCTCTGGGTCGTCAAGGACGGCCGAGTTGTGGATACGACCTATGACCCACACTTTGTGAATCCCTTGCCACGGACTGCGAACGCGGATGAAGCTGGGCCGCAGGAGGGACCGGCAATCTCTACCCTTACGCCCATAAAAGCCCGGCAGGGCGACCAGGAAGTGCCCTTGCGGATTGGAGGGAGAGACTTCACACCGCGGTCGGTTGTGCGGTTTGATACCACCAATTTAAGCACCCAGTTTGTGAGCGACTCTGAACTGAGCGCAACGATTGACCGCAGTCTGCTGCAAACGCCCGGCACCTATGCCTTAACAGTTGTGAATCCAGGGTCCGGCGGTGGCACTTCGAATGTGGTCTATTTCCTGGTAGATTTTCGATACTAAAGTGCGCCGGGGGGGCTCTCGTTGAAGCTCGGGGCAACTACATCCTGCCCGGCTTGATCGATGGCCACGTCCACTTCCGCGTTTGGAGCGGAGAACTGTTGCTCCATCGCGGCGTCAAATATAGGTGAAACATACTACAACCCGCCTTTTCATATCGACGGAGGTATTGGAATGAACCGACGCTTATGCAGACGGGATTCCTGCAAGCTGCGCCCTATCGCAGGCCCTCCCCCGCCCGGACCGTTTCAGGCCGTCGCGCTGTTAATTCCTGCAAGGTGCTGATTACGGCCCCCTGGGGTCTCAAGTTATACTCGGCGGCAAAGTCAGTGTGCACAAATACGATCCTTCCATCCGAGATGGTCACCTGGGGCCGAATCTCGCCCACTTGCTCGACGGGAATCCTCAGATAGTCCTTGTCCAGCACCAGCAAGTCGGCCAGCTTGCCCGGTTCGATGGAACCCAGCTTGTCGCCCTTGAGCACGTAGTCAGCCGCCCATTGCGTGGCCATCTTGAGGACGGTAGGCCGGTCCAGTTGCTCCTGCGGGCCCCAGACCTTTCCATTGTTATCTTTCCGCGTCAGGAACGTCTCCAACCCCTCCCAAACATTGCCATACGTCCCTGATTCATAGGCCACCTTGCTTCCGGCGTCTATCATGCTCTTGACCGGGACGACGAACGTGTGCGCTATTTGCTCGCCATAACCTCTCGCAACAGAAGAAGCAGTCAGAATATATTTGGGAGCGCAACTATACATGATCCCCAATCGGGCCGCCCGCGGGATGTCTTTCGGGTCCATCATCGAGCAATGGTCAAAGGCCCAGTCCTGGGTGGCGTTGGGACCATATTGCCTTTGGATCTCCTCAATCATGTCCAGCAGGTTAGCCGCCGTGCGGTCGCCGGCGACGTGGTCGGTAGCGAGGCGAAGCCCGTACCGGCCCATGGTCATGATCCACTCCCGGAAATAGTTTCCGCTAATGCTGGCTGAGCGGCCGCTGCTGCCGCGATATTCATCGTCGGTTAAGCACTGGCCGACGGGCCACCAGGAGTCCAGGTCATCATAAGCTGCCAATCGTTTCTGATTGGTGCAGGCCCGCGTGCTGGAGCCATCCGACGCGGCGGGCGCGAAGGAAACGACCCAGTTCATGTCGGTGCCGGTTCCGGTGATGTTCTGAAATTGCTTCAGCCCATTCGGAATGTCCGTTATGCTGCCGAAATAATCCCAGCCCAGCCCGTAGGCCAGCCGCACGGTCTGTTCCCCTCGTCTTTCCAGGATTTTGTAGGCTTCGATCCCATGGAGCCGCATTTTGTTGGAGATGGTGGTGAGGCCCTGCCCGTTGAGTTCTTCCATCACCTTGCGGTACCCGGGAGCCAACTCTTCCGGCGTCGCCCGAGGCAGATACTTATTCAGGATGAGCCGCGCGGCCGGGGCTTCCAGATGCCCGTCCGGCAGCCCGTCGGCGCCCACCCAGTAGCGTCCGTACTTGTTGATGAAATCCCCATGATCCTTCCAAAGGATGTCGATGGCCATGCTGTTGACAAATAATCCGTTTTCTGCGGGAAACCCCATGGTGAGAACCACCGGATTGTGCGGGGCCACCTTGTCCAGATCATACCGGGTCAGATCATCATAAAGAATTTTGCGCTGGGGCACTGCCCTGGGCTCATTGTGGAACAGAAGCCATCCGCCGGCTTTCGGTTTGGACTTCTCCATGAACCCTCGCATCTGCGCGAGCACATCCGCTTTCTCGGTCACAGCCCTCCAATCCACATCAAACTCCCACGCCTGATCCGCCGGAAGCTCCGCAAGATAGCTTCCCGGATCATTCCAACTGTTGATGTGCGTGTCCATCAGACCCGGAACCACCGTCCGCCCCTTGAGGTCGATCTTCTGAGTATGGGGACCCGCCATTGCCAGCGCCTCCTGGTTTGTCCCTACCACAGCGATTTTGTTGCCCGTAATGGCCACCGCCTCCGCAGTGGAAAAGTTTGCATCCACCGTCAGGACTTTTCCGTTGTGGAGGACAATGTCTGCTGCGGGTTCTTGAGCGGCCAGCCAGGGGATGAAGCTGAACAGGACGATCAAACAGATCAAGCAGATCGCAGGAGTAAAGGAATGCAAGCGAGGAAGTCTCATAGCAAATGCCTCCTGAAAAATCACACGGAAATTCCGAGTGTCCATTGCGTTAAATCTTTTACAGCGACGCAGGAACAGGGCTCACGGCCCATGCTACCCGAACCGATGTGGCTCAGGATTTCGTAAGTGCCCAACTGTTTACCTGGGGAAACGGCCA
>JADFGZ010000057.1 GCA_022567475.1 Acidobacteriota bacterium
AGATCGTGGCCGATATCGCGGCCAAGCTGCAAAGCCGCTCGGCTCCGTCCGGCTAGACCATCTATAACGGCGTTGCTGTATAGCCCGTAGGTAGGGCAGGCATTTCTCTCGGCTTCACTCGGGACAAGCCTGCCTGCCCTTGAGAGGACAGGCCTGGAGGCCTGTCCCTACTTTGGCGGCTGCGCTACACCAACCCTGAAAATGGCTTAGTCAGGGTCCGGGCAGTCCCGGCAGCTCTCTGCCGCCGGAGTTCCTACAAAACTTATTTCTCCGCAGCCGCCACGTGCAACCCGCATTCTTTTTGCAGGTCCTGTTCCCACCACCAGCGGCCCGCGCGGGGATTTTCTCCCGCCTGCGTCGGACGGGTGCACGGCAGGCAACCGATGCTGGTGAAGCCCTTCTGATACAAGGCATGGCTCGGAACGTTGTGGACCCGGATGTAATCGGCGAGCTGCTGGTCGGTCCAATCGGCGATGGGGTTCAGCTTGACGATGCCGTTATTTCCCGCATCGATTTCGATCTTGCTGATGGAGGAGCGCGTCGCCCACTGGTCCCGGCGCAGGCCCGTCACCCAACAGTCCACCCCGGAGAGCAATCTCTTCAGCAGGTTCACCTTCCGCACGCCGCAGCATTCGTGCCGGTTTTCCGTGCTCTGGTAGAACAGGTTCTGGCCCTTGGAGCGCACCATGGCCTCCACCTCCGCAGAGTCCGGGACAAGAATTTCCAGGTTCATGCCGTACTGATCCCGCACGCGGTCCATCATGTCGTAGGTTTCCTGATGCAGCCGCCCGGTGTCGAGCGTGAAGACGCGCACCTTCGGCTGAATGCGCCACGCGATATCCAGCACCACCATGTCCTCGGTCTGGAAGCTGTTGGCGAGCGCCATCTTGGGATGGAAGCGGTTGAGCGCCCAGCCCAGAAATTCCTCAGCAGACTTTTTCGCAAATTCTTCGTCCAGTTTTTGGACTTCTTCTTTAGATAACACCATAGAAATTCCCTCGCTTCTGCATTTTCAAAATGATTTCAAACTCGAACCAACCAGGGCGGCCCGGCAGGAAGCCTGCCGCAGAGGGTCCCCCTGTGTTATTTGCCTCCGGCGGCTGCCGCTGCCATGCTCTCGATCAGAATCCGCCCCACTTCCTCCCGTGTAAACTCGGTCGGAGGCAGCCTGCCTTCCCGCAGCATGTCTCGCACCTGCGTCCCGCTTAATTGGACGTGGGAGTCCTTGCCGTGAGGACAGGTCTTGAGAGTTCCCATGCCGCCGCACGCCTTGCAGAAAAAGACCAGATCGAAAAACAGCGGCTCGATTCCCAAATCCTCGGCGGCAAATTGCCGGAAGATCTCCTGGGCCTCAAACGGCCCGTAGTAGTTGCCCACGCCTGCATGGTCGCGTCCCACGATGAAATGAGTGCAGCCGTAATTTTTCCGCGCCAGGGCGTGGAAGATCGCCTCGCGCGGGCCGGCATACCGCATCCAAGTCGGGTAGAGCGCCAGCAGCGTCCTCTCCGGAACAAAGTAATTATCGATCAAGGCCCGGTAACACTGGAGCCGGACTTCGGCAGGGATGTCGTCGGATTTGGTTTCCCCCACCAGGGGATGAATCAGAATGCCGTCGCAACCCTCGAGCGTCACCTTCAGGACGTACTCGTGGGCCCGGTGAATGGGGTTCCGCGTCTGGAACCCGGCCACCCGTTTCCATCCCCGGTCCGCGATCACCTGCTGGGTCTCCCGGGGTACGGCAGGATAGCCCTCATGGGAATGCGGCCGCCATCCGGGAAAGACGCTCACCTTGCCTCCCAGGGCGGTGTCCCCGCTGCCGTGGAGCCATGCCACGCCGGGATGCTTCTCCTCTTTTGTGCGAAACACCTGCTCGGCATACTCCGCCTTCGGCAATGGGAATTTTTCTTCCAGGTGGAGAACCCCTACCGGGTCCGCGCCAGAGTCATAGAGCAGCACGTCGGCGCCCGGCTTCCAGTCCTTCGCTTCGTCTCCTACCAGCAGAACGATAGGGATGCTCCAGACCAGGCCGGAGCCCAGCCGAAAATCGCGCAGCACGCTTTGTACTTCGTCGCGGTTTTGAAAGCCTTCCAGCGGACTAAAGGCCCCTTCGCCCAGAAGGTAGAGGTCGGAGAGCTGGCGAAAATCCAGCTTCAGGCGAGGCAGTTCCCCCGCCCGTCCGGCCCAGTCGGCGGCCTCCTCGGTGCTGACCATGCGATTGACCAGCCGCCCGCCGTGCGGTTCCCAGTTACTTTTGTTTCCGCTGTCGTTGCTCACGCTTACCCCCACTTTTCTCCAAGAAAGATGATGCCGTCACCGAATAACGGCCTGAAAACAAAAATCCCGCCGATTCAGTTGTACCGGCGGGCCTGTTTTCCTTTATGACTGCTCAGATTTTATTGCGAATCTTCTATTGCCAGTCAGGCACCTTCGATACGACTCCCTGGCTAAGGACAACAACAGCCCATCTCGAAGGCGAGTCTTAACGGCATAACAGTATAGATTAGCAAAGATTACCGGGTGCGTCAATATGGAGCTGCGGCAATAATGCAGCCAGCTTCCCATTCTCCCTTGACAGAAGCTCATCCCTAGCAGCAAACTATTCGCTAGTTAATCTATTAGCTAGCTAAAAGAAAGGTAAAGGCGGAATCTATGCTGAGAAAATCAACTGTCGTGTTGTTAGCCCTCTTCGTGGGGGTTGGCATGCTTTGGGCTGCCGACGCCTCGAAGGGCCACTCCAGCGCCAACCGCGTGGAGAAGATGCGGGCGCACCTGAACTTGACCGATGAGCAGGCACAAAATGTGGCCGCAGCGTTCGACTCCATCCAGCCCAGAATGGAGGCGGTCCAGGCGGAATGGAAGGCCTCACATGAGACCCTCAAGTCGCTGCGCTCCTCCGGCGCCGACGCCAAGATTCTGGAATCACAGCGAGCCGCACTCAACGAAATAAGAGAAAATCGGCAGCAACTGCACGCCGAGATCAAGGCTGCCATGCAGCCCATCCTCTCAACCGAGCAGTTAGCCAAGTGGCAGGCGATGATGGGATCGATGAAGGCAGCAGGTCACGGGCACGGGGGCATGAAGGGGTCCGGGCATTAGAAAGCACACCCGAAATTCTTCCTGTCACTCGTAGCAAGACTCTCAGGTTCCTGTTGAAAAAGGGCCCCTTCCGGAATTCATGCTGTGGGGCCCTCGTCCTCTTACTCCACGAAAACTACTTCCGAGGGGAGTGTTTGCCGCTCTTCCAATGGGAGTGTTGGCCGCTCCCCTGGGGGAACTTCCTCGAACGTATTGAACGACACCGGCCGGGTCAACTCCAGCACGATCTCGCTGCCGGCGGGCAACACCGCGTCCTTGCCTCTTTTGAAAATCCTGTGGAACAGGGCGATGGCGCCCACGGCTCCAGCGCCAATCAAAGCGCCCTTGCCTCCGCCCATGGCCGCCCCAATACCGGCGCCCGCGGCGGCTCCGGTCCCTACCGTCCTCCCGCTGATGCCGTCCTTGCCGGGACCTGTGATGGTGCCCTCGTCCGGGTCCACGTTGATCTCGTCGCCGGTCTGCGCGCCGGTCACCGACGCCCGCAAGGAGATGGTGCGGCCATCCGGGAAGATCAATTTTTCAGGGCGCAGTTGCATCTGGGCCTTGCCCTTCACCCGTCCGGGAGTTTTCACGCCGGCCAGCGTGCCTTCCACCATGCTTCCTATAGGAAGCGCCTCCCGCTCGTTAATGAAGACCGGGATCACCAGGCGAGCGGTGAACGGGTCGCCCGCGCTGCTTACCTTTGTGCTGAGCGTCGTCTCCAGCACCACCCGCAGCTCGGTGCCTGCCGGCATGGTGATTTCCTCTGCTGGAGCCGGGGCTGCCATTACCCAGCAAGCAAACAGGACCCCTGCAACGCCGATTGTTCTCTTCATCCGATTTCCTCCCACCCTAGACATAAGCCATATCTCGAAAAGTTAAGAGCCTCTGCCGAAACTCCAATTTACCTCTTTGGTGGTATTAGATGCAAGAATTCCCTGGGAAGGGGCAGCCCGCAGCGCCGATCTGTAGAGATTTGACCCGCCCTCCCCCTTCCGATCACTCACAGATACCCATTACTGATTAAGGGAAGAGGCTGGTAAATGGTTGCTGGCTGATAAACAGCCGAAGAACAGCCGAAACCGCAATGCGGGTGGAAACCGACCTGGATGGCCACGGAGAAGTGTTGATTTGGCTGACGTAATGCCCAGGGTTTGGTGGGGTTAGCCCTTGCTGCCGTCAAGAACGTTCTTGAAATCAAAGGCAAAGACGTTTATAAGCGAGGCAGACTTGCTATTCGTGTCCTCCAAGGGTTGGGAGAGTTCAGGCGTTGAAATAGAGGGAGGCCAAATGAGCACCCATACCCGTTTATCGCAGGTTGGAGTTTTGTGCCTGATGCTGGTCTCTGCCCTGTTTATTGGGTGCGGGCAGACTGCTGGCTCGCCCTGGGAAAGCTATATCCAGGCGGGAGAAGCGGCGTATGAGCAAGGCAACTATGCCGAGGCGGAGAAGCAGTTCTTGGCCGCCCTCCAGGAAGCGGAAAACTTCGGGCCGGAAGACCCGCGCCTGGCCACCAGCCTCAACAACCTTGCGGTGGTGTTCAGAGCCCAGGGGAAGTATGAGGAAGCCGAGCCTTTGTACCAGCGTTCGCTGGCGATTGACGAGAAGGCTTTGGGGCCGGAGCATCCCAAAGTGGCCACAACCCTGGAGAACTACGCGGACCTTCTACGCAAAACGGGGCGAGAGAATGAGGCGTCTAGCATGGAAGCCCGCGCTCAGGCGATCCGGGAAAAGAACGCCCAAGAGAACCCGCATAAATGAAGTGTAAGCGGTCAGACTGACCGGCCCCGAAATTTTGTACCAACTTCAGTGTGAGTTCCCGGCTGTTCTGAGGCTTGTCTGATCGCGGAGAGACCTCGCTCCATTACCGACCACTTGACATCCTCGAACAAGGGCCTTGTTTCGCGCAAGATAGCAATGCATGGATGTGTTCACTGCGATTAACGCCGTAGTGATTACCGATTCTGCGCTCTGACCATTACTAAACACTAGGCGACTTTTGGGGAGTAATCTAGGAATTGTCCGCCTCGACCGCGCTCGGAGCCCGGCCACAGGCACAGGAAACCCCGTCCAACAATTGATTTAGCCACGCACCTCGTGTAATCTCTTCCCAATATTTCCAATCAGGCGAAGGGCAGGTTTCCATCGCTGCCAGCCGTGGAAATGAGGATATGTCCACTATAAAATCTCTCAATAAACAGAAAAGGATAAAAGGCCTATGTGGAATCGATCACAGCCGTTGTTCCTATTAATGGTTTTGCTGGTTACGGGGGCCGGCACGCCGGCGTGGACTCAAGAAAGGCTCTCTGTGCGCGTGGATTTATGGAGTGGCGGGACCGTTTCCATCAACAAGATCCCGTTTGTGGTAGCCCAGGAGGAGGGCATTTATGAAAGGAACGGATTGGATGTGGACCAATATCCCTTCTCCAGCGCTGGAATAGTCATGGAACTCACCTACCGAGCGTGGAGTAATCTGTTCAATTCCTGGTTCAACAGGCCGCGCCAGACTTTGCCCTATTTTGGCCCGCCAGCCCCCATCCGGATTGGAGGTGGCACACCCCGCGTCCACCACCGGGTGACGGATGCCAGAGTTCCGGATTGGATTATTTTTGCCACAACGGATCATGTATTCCAATCTAAGATCATAGCCCGCCCGGAGATCACCTCCCTGGAGCAGCTCAAAGGGAAACGCTTGGGTTACAACGTCGTGGGTTCCACAACCCACTTCATGGCCTTGGTTTTAGCGGAGAAGATGGGATGGGACCCGGTCCAGGATATCTCGCTGATGGCTGGAGGGAGTCTTGCAAAGTTACAGGAAGGTTCTTTAGATGCCTTCATCGCCTCTGATTTTCGCAAAGCAGATGCCCTGGCTGCTGGCTACAAAGTTTTGTTCGATATACGTACCTGGAACGTACCTATCGCCGGCTCTTCGGTGAATGCTCCAGCATCCTGGCTGCGGGACAATCGAGAAACTGCCCGTCGCTTTATCAAATCGCTGGTGGAAGCGATCGCGCTGATGAAGCAGGACAAGAATGTTGTCTTCCGTGCCTATGAGAAGGGGTGGGGCATTACGGACCCTGAAAAATTGGAGTTGATGTACGCAGGTGGGGCGGAGATGCCGCGCAAGCCCTATCCGGCTGTGGAGGGAATCAAGAAAACAATGGAGATTTATGATTCCAACGAGATGCGGAAATACAAGCCCGAAGACTTCTACGACGACAGCTTCGTTCGGGAGCTGGATGAAAGTGGGTTTATAGACAGCCTTTACAAATAATATGGGTTGGGGGGTGACAAAAATCGGGATCGCGAATTTAGGGGTTGAAAAATAATCAGGTTTGGGCCCCATATGGAGTTTTGAAAAAAGAATGGCAGGCGTGCCTCTGGCTATCTGTTCGTACCCTCAAGGAAAGCCGCAGTCCCTTTCAGGGGGGGTGAATGCACCCTGAGATGTCTTCTCCAAGCCAGCTTTCTTCTCGCTGCCCCTACGGTAATCTCGCTGCGCTTGATCCGCTCGAATTCCCCTGGCTTGGCCTTCTTGCCATCCATCGCCCCCTGAACGATGTCATGGCCTACCCGCGCTTCCTTAGCAGCTATATCCCTCGCCGCACCCTTTTGTAGGCCGTTGATTTCGCTGGATGAAAACACTCCTGCCGTTCATTCGCCTCTTCCCTTACAGCATTTTTCGGAATGGTGTATACAGTGTGACCACATGGCGCTGGTAGTGCCGCCATCTTGGCGGCTTATGAAGCCGGCTGGAAGCCGGCGCTACACCGGAAGCACGCCCTGGAAGAAACCCTATACACCAATGAGAAAAATGCTGTAGTAGAGGTACTGATTCAGCAGCGATGGCTGCCCTCTGGTTGGTAGTCAGATTTCTTCGGTGCAGGTTCTTTGAGAGCACATATGGGGTAGGTGATTCATTGCCATCCCACTCTGTAAAGCGTGGTGAAACACCTACAAGATTACATGCAACTGGCAAACAAAAACGTCCTGCCTCGTACTGCTTGGAGCAGTTCGCTGGGAGGGCGTGAAAAGTCCCATTGCGTATAAACGGGTTGTTTATTTCCTGAAATACTTGCGGCGAATGACCAACAGGCCCAGCAACCCGCCCCCTATGCTGGCAAGCCAACCGAAGTACGGAATGCCATAGTCGTTGCTACTGATTTCAGCTGCCTGTGGTCCGTTACCAATAGCCATTAAATCGGGCGCCGCAAAAAGGACCACCACAGCTATTGCGGCAAACAGAAACCCCGCCATTTTAATTTTCATTAACGCTCCTCCCAGGAAAAAAGTAGGTTCAAACCTGGCAAGAGTTGTGCAATTGGGAGGCCTTATCAAAACATTCTTAACTTACTGAAGACACAAGAGAATTGCGCCGTTCAGGCTTGCCCGGTGTGGTCCTAAGCGGAAGTTTTTTTCTTCTTTGTGCAAAATGTGAGGACTGCACTGCAATTTCATCGGAGTCTCAAATCCCACTCAAAGGAGGTCGTCGTAAGTCGTAGCAAGCCCAAACTTACACCGCTTTTTTCCTGCTCGCTTTGGTGGCGTGCTCGCCAAAGGGGGTCAGACGCCTCCAGCGGCGGGGAGGAATTGAGGCTGAGACGGATCAAACGGATAACCCCTAGCCTCGTCGCCCGGGACGAGTTGCACCACGGCCCCGAGCTGATTCAGGAGCTGGCCAAAACCGTTCCGTCGCTGGATGATCTGGAGGAGGCGAAACGGAAGATCACCGAGATGCGCGTACAGGAGTTGCGCCAGCGCAACGAGCAGTTCCTGCATCCTATGACGGCGGCGGAGTTAGGGCAGCTCGAACAGGATTTTCGCCATATGCGCATCGAGCCCATCCCGGTGTTCTCGGAAGGCGCGATAGCGTAGTTGCGCTAAGACAGCGCGATTAGGCCATTTTTGGCGTTGCTGTATAGCCCGCAGGTAGGGCAGGCATTTCCCTCGGCTTCACTCGGGACAAGCCTGCCTGCCCTTGAGAGGACAGGCCTGGAGGCCTGTCCCTACTTTGCGGCTGCGCTACGCCAACCCTGAAGATGGCTTAGGTTGGACGCCAGGGCAGCGGACTATTTCGATCCTGCGACCAGCAGGCGTTTGATGCTCTCGACGTCGGCCGGGACCGAAACGGGCGGGTTGCCAAAGCGGGACTCAATGGGGCGTTGCTTGCCGGCGACGGAAAAGGCGAGGGTGCCTTGGTGGTAGGCCAGCACGTAATCGGGGTCCTTCATCAGATTTCCGGTCAGCACCGCCACCACTTGGTCATTCTTGCGGATCACATTGCTCGCGACCAGTTTCCGAATGCCCGCCAGGGTGGCCGCCGAGGCCGGCTCGCAACCGATACCCGAGCGTCCGATCACTGCCTTGGCGTCGGCGATCTCCTGTTCGCTGACCTTCTCGCACACTCCACGGGTGGCCTCGATCTCTTGCAGGGTTTTCTTCCAGGAGACCGGCGCGCCGATCTTGATGGCGGTAGCCAGTGTGGTTGGATTTTCCACCGGGCAGAGAGAAAGCTCCTGCGGGGCTTTTTTTTCGGCTGCGGCTCGTTGAAACAGTTGATAGAGCGGGGCCGCGCCCTCGGCTTGAATCACAGCCAGGCGGGGCATGCGGTCGAGCAGTTTCAGTTGCCGCATCTCCCGCAGCGCTTTTCCAAACGCCGAACAGTTGCCCAGGTTGCCGCCCGGCAGCACAATCCAGTCAGGCGCCTGCCATTCCAATTGCTCCATCATCTCAACGATGATCGTCTTTTGCCCCTCCACCCGGAAAGGATTTACGGAGTTGAGCAGATAAACTCCGGCCTCCTCCACCAGGCGGGAAAGCAGCTTCCAGGTGCCGTCAAAGTTCGTCTCCACCTGAATGGTCAGCGCGCCGTATTCGAGCGCCTGCGCCAGCTTGCCGGTGGCGACCTGCCCGGCGGGGATCAGGATGACTGCCTGCAAACCGCCGGTGGCGGCATAGGCGGCGAGCGAGGCCGAGGTGTTCCCCGTGCTCACGCAAGCCACCACTTTTCTGCCGAGGGCCACGGCCTGGCTGATCCCGGTCGTCATGCCGTTGTCCTTGAAGGAGCCGGTCGGGTTGAAGCCTTGGTGTTTGAACCGGAGCCTATCCATATCCGCATAGGCAGCCGAGCGCGGCGCATCGAGCAGCGGCGTGTTTCCTTCCCGCAGGGTCACAATGCGGGCCTCCGGCGGCAGGAACGGAATCATCTCCCGGAAGCGCCAAACCCCGCTCAAGTCCCGCGGGTCGGTGGACATCTTCCGGGTCCGCCATCTCTGTTTCAGGGCCTCCGGGTCCAGATCGCCCCACTCGTAGTGGACCTCCAGAAGGCCTCCGCAAGCGGGGCAAAACGGTTTGGCGTCGGTGATGGGATACCGCGCCCTGCATTTTTCTTCAAAACAGCGTAAGGAAACAGTGGTCTTATTCGCAGCAGGTCTCCGGCTAACCGTTTTCTTCATGACGCTTTCTCGACTACCAGCCCCTGTGTGTCGACCTGAAGCCGATGTATCTCGGCGGCTACTTTATGCTCGCGAAAACAAGCCGCGATGGCTTCTCCGGCCTCGGCAGCCCCACGGCCGTCACAAAATGCCACCACGCTGGGGCCTGCTCCGCTGAGAGCCAATCCCAGCAGGCCCGGAATATTCCGAAGCTTCAGGATATCAGCAAAACCAGGAATGAGAGAGGCGCGATAGGGCTGGTGCAGGCGGTCCTGCATGGCTTCGGCAAACAAATCAGCCCTGCCCTCGCGAAGCGCAGCCAGCAACAGCGCTACTCGCTGCACGTTGAAGATGGCGTGAGGCCGGGAATAGCTTTCCGGGAGCGCCGCGCGGGCGGCTTCGGTTGACAAGCGGCACTGCGGAACCACCAGCACTACTTCCAGCTTCTGGATGATGGGGCTGTTCACCGAGATCACCGCGCCGTCCTCTGCCTGGCAACTCACCACCAACCCGCCTCGGGCCGCTGCCGCCACGTTGTCCGGATGGCCTTCCATCTCCGTAGCCATCTGGATGAGTTGCTCTTTGCTTCGGTTCAACCCCTCCCATTCGTTGGCCAGAGCAAGGCCTGCCAGAATAGCCGCCGCGCTGCTGCCCAGACCCTTTCCTAAGGGCACTTCATTCACGATCTCCAGTTTCACCGCCTCTTGGGTTTCCTTGCTGGCAAGACGGGAAAAGGCCCGAAAAATGAGATTGGACCGGTTGAGCGATATCTCCGAGCTGTCGCACCCGGAAACCTGTATCTGCAATCCCTGGCTGGACTTGCGGAGAGTGCATCGCAGATAAAGGCTCAGCGCCAGCCCCAGGGTGTCAAATCCAGGCCCTAAGTTGGCACTGCTGGCTGGCACGCGGACTCGAATCGATGAAGGCTTATTCATAACGGAAACCGGCTGGACAGCATGAAGCCTACATCCTAACCTAATTAGGGGTCAAGGACTCGGAACTTCAGGTAGTGCTCTAGTTTGACACGGCAAGGTTCCGAACAAACCGTGTCATTCGATAATCCGGTAAATATCCGACTGCTTCCCAGAACCCGACGGCCCACTCATGTTCTTTTTCTACAAGCGCAGTCACTCGCTTCACTTCCCACCCGGCGAACGCCTTTTCAGTAGCTGCCATGAGCGTTCGCGCTATCCCTCTTCGTCGGTAGGATGGATGCACTGCCAGTCTATAGATATTGCCACGCCATCCATCAAAAGTTCCGATAACTGATCCCACTATACCGCCTTCAAAGATTGCAAGGATGAATGCTACGTTGTCCCGGACGACGATCCGGCGCACTTCCTCCACTGTATCAGTTACACTTTCAGTGGCTTCGGCATCCTTCCACAATGAAACGATGCCCTCGGCATCTTCTGGGAGGGCTCTACGAAGGTGCATATAAACTCCTTGTTGTGGCAATCAAAAGATTATGCCATAATATATGCATGAGGCGCTCAAGCAAGCTTCCGAAAGACCCAAACCAGCTAGCCGCTGAGATCGTCAGGCTGTCCACGGAAGAATCGGAGCCGAAGACTGAGAGGTCGACCATATCAGAGTATCTCGCCAAGATCGGGCGGAAGGGTGGGCTGAAGGGTGGGAAGGCCAGGGCGGAAAAACTATCACCCCGCAAGCGACGAGATATAGCCAGGAAGGCCGCTGAAAAACGGTGGTCCAAACCCCGCAAGTAACCCATTGAATCCCACGGAATGCGAATTAGCGGAAACTGTTGAATTTCTTTGTGAATATCCCCACCGTAACCCGCCTATTATGAATTAGATACACATAGGGCCAATTTAACTCAACAATCTCCGCTAATTCGCATTCCGTGGGATTCAGTGGCAGCTTGATTGTATGGCTATAAATTAAGCCAAGAAATATTGCTAACTTACCAGATTATTATATCAATAGAATCAGTAGGTAAGGGGAGATAATTTTCATGTTGCATTGAGATATTGGAATAAGCTAAAATGTTTTCAGTAAGTGGTGGCTGACACCGCCGGAAATGAGGGCAAGGCATGAAAGAAAAACTCAACTCCGCAATTGATGTCCTTCTGGAGCAGCTCCAGGTCCAGCTCCAAGAAGCAGCAGAAACAAAAAAAATGATTAATTCGCTCAAGCGGCGAATCGGTGAGGAGCCGATGTTTTCCGATGTCGCTGTCGAACAACTAGGAACGGTTGGCATTCGGGCCGACCAGTATTACGGCAAGCCTTTTGCCACTGCCGCGCAAGAGTTCTTAACAGCTAAAAGGCAGGCATGCCCAGCAGAAGAAGTGCTTCGTGGGCTGCAACAAGGTGGTTTCGATTTTCGAACCATGAATTGGAAGGAAGATGATCGGCTGCGCGGCTTGGCAATTTCTCTTGCCAAAAATGTAGCCGTGTTTCACAAGCTGCCAAACAACACGTTTGGTCTCGTGACGTGGTATCCAGATGTGGCGAATAAACGGGAGAAACAAAAGCGTGGAAATGGGGGAGCAGGGGAATAAAAAGCCCCACACGCTGACACGAATGGGGCTGGAAGAAACCACTAGCCGTTTAGGGCAAGGCGATAGACAGTTTCCATAATTATTATAACGGCTACCAGCCCTTCCTTGCAATAGCAATACTATCCAGATGGATGTGAGAGGTAGGTTCTAAAAGATGGCCAAGCGAGGGTGGATAGGTGCAATTGACCAGCAGGAACTAGATAGAAGAGAGACGATCAGGCAGGCGTTCTACAGAGCCAAGGCTACCAAAGATACGCGGGGGTTCTGGAAGATTATGCGAGATGCCGGGATACCCGATGACTCCGCACTCGCGGTGCAGCTTTACGGGCAGTGGCGCGAGATGATCGGGGAGATCCGGAAGCGTAAGAAGCCAAGCGCCTGAGGCGACTTTGCTGCTCAGCAGCGGGCATTTTGGCCATGAACTTGTCTACCGCTGAGACCATCTTTTCTAATATTTGGTCGGCTTTTTTCGTTGGTTTCATGGAAAGGCAATTATAATCCCTGTTCCTCCGAGTGCCTCATATTTGCGCTGCAAGTTGCTTGCGTGCTTACTTAATTACCCCTTGACAGCTTTTCAGGAGCGACCACTTTTTAGCTTGGTATGCATGAGCTGCTCAAGCATAATCAGCTTATGAATAAGCTCATTAGCCAAAAGCAAACCCAAGTTGTAAGCTGCGTTGTCGAGGGCAACTCTCTGCGTTCAACCGTCCGAATGACGGACGTTTCGATGATGACCGTGCTCAAGCTCCTGCACGACATCGGGGGAGCCTGCCGTCGGTATCAGGACGCGCACTTCCGCACGAACTTTGAAAAGATTGACATTCCTCGATTAAGACCTGTAACCTGAGCGGAGGATCGGCATCTGAGTAAACATGGGGATGTTTATGCGGTTTGGAAACAAAACTGGATACCGCTCCCAGAGCAAGGTAATTGCCCTGTGCGTGGTGGTTCTGTTCAGCTTTCAACTCAGCCGCTTCTTTCTGATTGTCCAGTTGGACGCCGTCGAGTGTTTTGATCCCAACCACACGCACGGTGCCACTACGCACCCTCATTCGCATGCAGATGACGGGCATCAACATGACCATGAAGGCGAGCAAGCTCCTTCGCGCGGTCACGACGGGGAACACTACTTCCAGCATTGCAAGGACACCTATGGCGACGCCGGCCTGACCCCGGTCCAGCCGCAGGGAGCGCCCGAGACGGTTTCCTATCAGCCGACGGAAGCTCGTTGGGGAGAACTGCTGAGCGAGACTCTCCAACCGCTCGAAAATTACCTTCCTCCACCCTTCCAACCTCCGAGAAATCTGAGTTAGTTCCTTCTCAAAAAATAGGCTTGCGCCTGAGTGTGATGGCGCGGCATTGATTCTTTGAAGTTGTGGCTGCCTGTCCACTGTTTTTCTCTGCCGAGAATCAGTGAGGCAAGGCCGCCAGCTTCTTAAAGCCTTCCAGGGTGACCAAGTGCACCGTGGGCGGGAAAGTTGGAGGTTGAGATGAAAAAGTATTTTTTATGCTTACTTAGTTTATTTTGCGCGCTTTTGAGCTTCACTGCTTTGGTTCATGCGCAAGGGGAAGGAGCGATTCACGGCGTTGTGATGGCCGAGGCCGATCGCTCGTCGATCCCCAATACGGGAGTCTGGTTGGAAGGTCCCACTCTGCCAGAGCCCCTTCAAACAACCACCGGTGACGATGGGCATTTCGGGTTTCAGCGTCTGGTTCCCGGCCAATACTCTCTTGTTGTCGCACACGCTGGTTTTTTGGAAGAGCGAACCCATTTCTGGTTGAAACCCCGCGAGGTCAAAAATCTCACCCTGCAGCTTGCGCTTCGCCCGCTGGCGGAGACCGTGGAGGTGACGACAGAATCAGTCGCCGTAGCCGGAACTCATTCGCCCAGCTCCACGGTGTTGCACGAACAACGCATCGGGAACCTCCCGCTGGGCCAGAGAACCAACCTTCCCGAGATAATTGTGGCCACCGCACCGGGCATGATCCGCAGCCATGATGACTTTGTCCATGTGCGGGGGAGTGAGCTCGCGTTGAACGTTTTCATCAACGGCGTCTCCTTCTGGGAAAATCCCCACTCCGTGTTTTCCCCGGGCTTGAGTCCCGACCTGATCCAGTCGGTGAATGTGATGACCGGAGGCTTTCCCGCCGAATACGGCAACCGCTTTGGGGGCGTGCTGGACGTGGTCACCAAGTCCGGATTTTCCATGGACAA
The DNA here is from genome assembly GCA_022567475.1 of Acidobacteriota bacterium. Taxonomy (GTDB): domain Bacteria; phylum Acidobacteriota; class Terriglobia; order 2-12-FULL-54-10; family 2-12-FULL-54-10; genus JADFGZ01. Next base: position 14,247 of record JADFGZ010000057.1, read on the forward strand.
CGAGGGAGCCCTCACCGTGGGGGCTGGCACGGCTCTCCGGCACAACCTGGGCGTCCAGTACGGCGGGCACACGCAGAAGGCCGCCTATTTCCTTTTCAGTTCCGCTTTTGAGTCGGCGCGGTTTCTCAGCCCGCCGGGTCCCCGCGCGATTCATGATACTGGCCGGGGAATGCGCAACTTCCTCCAGTTGGACTTCAACGTCAATCCCACCAACTTTTTGAAACTCGTTCTCATGGGTGACGGGACGAACTTCCAGATACCCAAGACGGCCCTGGACGACGAGTTGCGCCCTGACTTCAATGCTTTCCAGCGGACCCGGTCCCAGACCGCCATCTTCACATGGAGCCGTATCCTCTCCAATGACGCTCTGCTCAACACCTCGTTCTACCAACGCTGGTCCCGTTCGCTGCTGCTTCCCTCCGCCGAGCCCCTGGCGGCCACGGCCCGTTCGGAGCGAACCCTGCACACCACCGGCATCAAGAGCGATCTGACGAGGTTCTTCGGACGGCATACACTCAAGGGCGGGCTGGACCTGGTGTTGCTCCGGCCCCAAGAAAAACTTTTCTACGACTACGAAGGATTTCGCCAGTTCACACACCTATTGGACGCGCCACATGTGCATTTCGACGGACCCATCTCGTTTGACCAGCAGAAAACCGGCGGACAGATCAGCCTCTACCTCCAGGACAAGGTGCAATTGACAGATCGTCTGACAGTGGATGCCGGCCTCCGCTATGACCGCTACACCCTGGCCAGCTCGCACTTTCACTTCAGCCCCCGGCTCAACCTTGCCTATCGCTTCTTGAGAACCGGCACGGTGCTGCACGGCTCCTACAACCATTTCTTTGTGCCGCCCGCGATTGAGAATGTTCTGGCATCGAGCGCTGGCCTGTCGCAACGCATCCGGGAGATCGGAGTCGCCTTGCCGCCGCTGCGGCCAGTTATCGAGAACCAGTTCGAGCTGGGAGTCACTCAGCCCTTCCATGACAACTTTCGCCTGGGGCTGACCGGGTACTATCGCCTCAGCAACGATCAGCTCCATACCGTTCTGCTCCCGGACTCTCGCGTCTACAATTATGCGAATTTCGACAAAGCGAAAGCGTGGGGCATGGAGGTCAAGATGGATGTGCCGACCCTCGCGCGAGTGGGCCTGGGAGGTTATCTGAACTATGCCCTGAGCCGCGTCTATCTCTACAATCCGGTCGTGGCAGGATTTCTCGAGGACTCTCATCACCTGGAGGACGACGCCGCTTTCCTTGCGCCTATGGATCAGACGCACACACTGACTGCCGGCTTCACCTATCGGCATCCCGGCTCCGGGTTGTGGTTGAGCATGGCCTTCGAGTATGGCAGCGGCGTCCCTTCGCATGGAGAAGGGGGGCGCGGGGATGAAGAGCCAATGGGAGAGCACGGACAGGAAGAAGCAGCGATGGAGCACGCGGATGAGGCGATAACCGCGGCCAGCGCCTGTTCGTCGCCAAGGGGGTGTTTCAACTGCCACGGGCGGCACGCGCAGGGCACGGAAGCGGGACCGGGCCTGCCTGGCAACTCGGCCAAGCAGGTACGCCGCCAGGTCGCTTCGATCGGCTTTGGTGCGGGCATTGACAATGACGCGAACCGCCTCGGACGGAGCACTCGGCCAGGACCAAATGACGAAACGTAGCGGGCGAGGGTCCGTCGTGGAGTCGACCAACAGCTGGGTAATCGTCGTTCCAATGGTTTGTGCTTCAGAATAATTCGTCCAGTGTCCATGCACGAGATAAATGGAGCGCATGCGTGGGTTGTCGCTTTCTCGGAACTGTTTCTCCGAAGAGGCCTG
>JADFGZ010000058.1 GCA_022567475.1 Acidobacteriota bacterium
GGCCGAGCACCGGGAAGCGGAATCGGTATTTAAGCCGCAAGTTCTGGTGGGGACGGGCCTGGCGGCAACGAGAGGTTTCCCGCTCAGTATTGAAGGTTCCGCGCCCTCCATCTTTCATATTGCCGCGACGCAAGCTCTGTTCAATCCGAACCTGAAGAATGTCGCCCGGCAGGCCGGGCAGATGCGAGAGGCCACCCAGAGGAGTCTCGAGGCCAAACGGGACGAGATCATCGCGCAAACCGTGCTCACCTACCTGGACCTGGACCGGAGCAGGCGGTCTCTCGAATACGCCCGGAGCCAGAGGCAAAATTTGCTGGCTGCCGAGCGGATCGTAAACGAACGAGTCCAGGCGGGCCTGGAAACGCCGCTGGAGAGAACAAGAGCCAGGCTCCAAACGGCCCGTTCGCGCCGCCGGTCCGTGGCTCTCGAAAACCAGGTGGCGATGCTGGAGTTCACGCTCCGGGACCTGATTGGGGTTCCGCAGTCGGAAGCAATTCTGACCGAGACCGCTCAGGTGCCGGGCGCCGGCCTGGGAGCGAACAGGATGGATGCGACGGTGGAGGAAGCGACGGCAGACGAGACGATCGAGCGCGCCGTCCGCAACAATGAAGGAATCAAGTCTCTCGAAGCGCAAGTGCGCGCGCGGGAGTTCCAGGTGCAGAGCGAGCAAGGGACCCGCTGGCCGCGTGTGAACTTGGTGGGCCAGTATGGACTGTTCAGCGACATCAATAACTTCTCCGATTTCTTCCGGAAATTCGCCCGCCACAACGCCACCTTCGGGATTTCCGTGGTGATGCCTGTCTATGACCGCGCCCGTTTCTCTGCACGCCTGTCGAAGGCTGAAGCGGAATTGGCCGCCGCCCACTACCGGCTGAGCAGCGCCCGCGCTGGCATCGCCCGGCAGGTCCGGAAACTGATGGGCGAGACGGAGCAGCAAGCAGCGGCTCAGGAAGTTGCCCAACTGGAGCTGGAGCTGGCCCGGAGTTCGCTGGACGCGACGCTGGCGCAGTACGAAGAAGGCAGAATCAACCGGCTGGCTTTGGAGCAAGCCCGTTTTGCGGAAAACGAAAGCTGGCTGAACTTTTTGGAGGTGGGATACCAGACGGAAAGGGCCAGGCTGGAGTTGCTCCGCATCACCGGCGAGATTCGGGCGGTGTTTCAGTGATGCCAGGATGGCTGATTTCACACACTGCCGGGCAATTCCATTCCGTCCATTTACGAAAAGCAGCAGCCGTTCAAGCGGCGCGACGCGCTGATGCGGGACGAGCACAGTAACTAGTGTTTGAATACCGCTAATGTTAGAATGCCGGTGTTACGTAAGTGCATGGGGCGTTACGGGGGGAAGGGAAGTGCGTTGCAATCCCCGCAGGATGAAGGCTTCAGCGCACTCTGGTACGGCTGGCTATGTCGCGCTGGTAATATTTAGTGCATACGGCTTGGTTTTGAAGCTCTGGCTTTGAACCTTGGCTGCAATTCCCAGCGCCCCAGCCAATTTTTATTTACCAGTATAAAAGTCGGAATTCCGATTCGGGAGGGGCAGCACATTCCCAAAGCGAAGGCAAAGCGCGCGAGTAGCATCCCGGCTGCGGATGCCCGGACGCCCGGCCCGGAAGAGTTGTTGCGGCAGATTCCGGCGGTGGAAGAAATTTTGAATCGGCCGGCAATCCGGGAACTGGGAGAAAAACTGGGCAGGAAATTTGTGACCGTCCAGGTGCGGGCGGTGCTGGCAGGCTTCCGCCAGCAAATCCGCGATGGCCAGTGGCCCCGGACCGAGCCCCTGTCGGAAACGCTTCTCGAAACCCGCATCAGCGGGGCCGTGGAACGGGCGGGCGCTTGCTCGCTGCGTCCGGTCATCAATGCCACAGGAGTTGTTCTCCACACCAATCTGGGGCGCGCTCCGCTCGCCCGCGAGGCGCTGGAACACGCTCTGGAGACGGCCACCCAATACTCCAACCTGGAATACGACCTGTCTGCCGGCCGCAGAGGAGAGCGGGACGTGCATGTGTCGCTGCGCTTGCAAGAGTTGCTGGGCGCCCCCGGCGCGATTGTCGTGAACAACAATGCAGCGGCCGTGTTGATTACTCTCAACACGCTGGCCGAGGGCGGCGAGGTCATCGTATCGCGCGGAGAACTGGTTGAAATCGGGGGGTCGTTCCGCATCCCGGACATCATGCGGAAGAGCGGGGTGGTGCTGCGCGAGGTGGGCGCCACCAACCGCACGCGCATCGGCGACTATCGGAATGCGCTCAGCGAAAAAACAAAACTCCTCCTGCGCGTGCATCCCAGCAACTTCCGGATCACGGGATTCACGGAAAAGCCGGCGCTCGAGGAGGTTGTCGATCTGGGCAGGGAAGCCGGAATTCCGGTGTTTGAAGACCTGGGCAGCGGTTGTCTGGTATCGCTGGCGTCCCGTGGCATTACAGAGGAACCTACCGTTGCGATGAGCCTGGCCGCGGGTGTGGATGTGGTGAGTTTCAGCGGTGACAAGCTGTTGGGCGGACCGCAGGCGGGCGTGATTGCCGGGAAGAAGGAATGGGTGCAGCAAATTCGCCGCAACCCGTTGTTTCGGGCGCTGCGGGTGGACAAGCTGACTTATGCGGTCCTGGAAACCACCTTGCTGGCCTACTTGCAAGATCAGCTCCACCGGATTCCGGTCTTTCGGATGATTGATCTTCCGGTTCCGGAACTGGAGGCCCGTGCCAAGCGGCTGCTGGAGGCCTGTGCGCGCTGCCAGAATGGGCCGTTGCGTCTGGAACTCAGGGACGGCGAATCGGTGATCGGAGGGGGCTCGGCCCCGGGGCAAACGCTTCCCACCCGCCTGATTGCCCTGCAGCATGCCGGGGAAAATGCCACGCTGCTGGAAGGCCGCCTGCGATCATGGAAGCCGCCGGTGATTGCACGGGTAGAATCGGGTGCAGTCTTGCTGGACCTCCGCACCGTGCTCCCGGAACAGGATGAGGCGCTCGCAGCGGCCATCTGTTCTTTGGCCGCCAATTGATTCGGTTCCGGAAACGCTTCCGCCCGCAGCTTCGACCGCCGTTTCAAAAATCTCAACTCCGAATGCTGCTCCGTTCCAGCAGATTACAAGTTTCGAGGATATCAATTCATGGCAGTGGTTTCTCCGTTTGCAGCGATTCGCTACGACGCCCGGCAGGTGGGAGGGCTGGATAAAGTCCTGACGCAGCCCTACGACAAGATAACGCCGGAGATGCAGCAGGTGTACTGGCAACGCAGCCCCTACAACCTGGCTTACATCCTCAAGGGGAAAGCAGGGGAGGGAGATTCTCCCACCGATAATGTTTACACGCGTGCCTCAGCGTATCTCCAAAAATGGCGCGAGCAAGGCGTTCTTCTCCAGCGCAAGCGCCCGGCGCTGTACGCTTACTCGCAGGAGTTTCATCCGCCTGGGGCATCCAACGACGCTACGCTGGTTCGGAGAGGCTTCATCGGCTTGGGCAATCTGGAATCCTATGACAGCAGGGTTGTCTTTCGCCACGAGCTGACTCATTCCGGACCTAAATTGGACCGGCTGGAGTTGTTGCGTGCGACGCGCGCCCACTTCGGCCAAATCTTCATGGTGTACAGTGATCCCGGGCAACAGATCGACCGTCTCCTCCGGGCCGAGGCTGCCAAATCCCCGGCAATCCGCGTCACAGACGATTTCGGCGTGATTCACTCGCTCTGGGATATCGACGGCCCGGAGCAAGTGCAGGCCATTCAGCATGCCATGAGTGACAAGCAGTTGATTATCGCCGATGGACATCATCGGTATGAAACGGCCCTGGCCTTTCAGCGGGAGTGCCGGGCCAGCCGTCCGCATGAGGGACCGTCGGACTGCTCGAAGGTGATGATGACTTTCATCAACATGGAGTCGAAAGGGATTTCCGTCTTGCCGACGCATCGTTTGCTTTCCGGAATCCCGGAGTTCAGCAGCGCGGGATTTCTTTCGCGTGCCGCCCGCTATTTTACGGGCCGGGAATACGCCTATTCCGGACCGGACCAGAGGCGGTCCGTGATGCAGAGATTGCGGGCGGATATGGCCGCCGCCTCCGCTGGCGGGATGACGGCGATTGGCGCGCTGTTTGCGGATCAGGAGGCTTTCTATCTGTTGCAGTTGCGGGAGGGTGTGGACCGGGCGAGCCTGTTGCCGGAGCTTTCCCCGGCGCAACGGTCCTTGGATGTGACCATCTTGCACCAGATTGTTTTCCAACTCTGTTTGAAGATGGACGAAGAGGCGGTGCGGGACGAAAAATGGATTGCCTACGTTCGGGAGTTCGAGGAAGGCGTGGAGAAAGTCGCCGGAGGCAAAGCGCAAGCCTGCTTCTTTTTGAATCCCGTAAAATTGCAGCAGGTGCGGGACGTTGCCTTGGAGGGCCGCGTGTTGCCGCAAAAGTCCACTGATTTCTATCCCAAATTGCTCTCCGGCCTGACGATCTATCAGTTGGAAAGTTGAGTGTTGGCATTTTGCGCCCCCGGGGAATGGAGCCGGGTTGGCGGGAGGGAGACGAGGCGAAATAACTAATAAAGTAGTGAGCCAGGAGAGCAAGGATATGACAAGCAATACGAAAAGCAATCCTCCCTTTCGCGCGGAACACATCGGCAGCCTGCTTCGCCCGCACGAACTGATTGAAGCGCATCGCTCCCTCGCAACCGGCAAGCTGACCGCCGAGGGTTTTCGCGCAGCGCAGGAAAATTTGATCCGGGATGTGATCCGCCTGCAGGAGGAAGCCGGATTGCAGGCGGTCACCGATGGTGAGTTCCGGCGGGGCTCCTATTTTAGCCACTTCATCGAGGCGGTGACCGGGATCACAGACAAGGAAGCTGTCTTCCACTTCACCGGCCAGAGCGGCAAAAAGATTCACTTCCATGCGCCTCATATAGCGGGCAAGCTCAAGCGCGAGCGGGGCATCTCGACCGAAGAGTTCCGGTTCCTGCAGGGGAACACCCAATGCACGCCGAAAATCACCATGCCGTCGCCTTCCACAATGCATTTTTTTCGTTGCGGTGAAGCGGTGGAGAAATCAGCCTATGCCGATGAGGAGGAATTTTTCGCCGATCTCGTTCGTGTCTATCGCGAGGAGGTGGCCGAACTGGTCTCGCTCGGATTGCGGTACCTGCAGATCGACGAGGTTCCCCTGGCCATGCTCTGCGACCCGAAAATTCAAGAAGCGGTGCGAAGCCGCGGCAAGGACCCCGAACTGCTGCGGGAGAAATATATCGCTCTCGTCAACGCGATTGTGAAAGACAAGCCGGAGCAGTTGACGGTGGGAATGCATCTTTGCCGCGGAAACTACAAGGCAAGCTGGCTCTCGGAAGGCAGCTATGAAGCGGTTGCCGACCAGCTGTTCAACAATCTGAATGTGGATGCGTTTTTTCTGGAATACGACGGCCCCCGGGCCGGCGACTTCAGTCCGCTCCAGTACATGCCTTCCAATAAAACGGTGGTGCTGGGCCTGGTGAGCAGCAAAACGCCCGATATGGAGCAGCCTGACCTGTTGAAAAAAAGAGTGGACGAGGCCAGCCGGTTTGTTCCGCTCGAAAGGCTGGCGATCAGCCCGCAATGCGGTTTCGGCACCAGCGTGGGAAGCAGGCCGGTAACGCTGGATGTGGAAAAACAAAAGCTCCGCCTGGTCGTCGATACAGCCAGGCAAATCTGGGGTTAGTCGATTCCTCGAAGGTTTACCCGCAATCCCAGCCCATCGCGCAGCGGCATGGGGTGTCCCCGGTTTTAAAAGTGGTTTCAAAAACTGGCTTCTCCTATGGACTTTTTCGATATCGGCAGAATCCTTCTCAGCTTGCTGATCGGAGCCATTCCCTTCGCCGTGGTTTCCCTGTGGGGGACAGGCATCGATATCACGCAGGTAGGCTCCAAGAATCCCGGTTTCAACAACGTTCTGCGCATGGGATTCAAGCTGCGTGCGGGGATCACCCTCGCCGGTGATGTGTCGAAGGGCTTCGTAGCGCTAGTGCTATTGTCGAGGCCCGAGGACAGCACGACGATCCTTTGGTTGCTGGGATTGGCTTCGGTCGTCGGGCATTGCTGGAGCCCTTTTTTGGGATTCAAAGGCGGCAAGGGTGTTGCAACGACTTTGGGCGTGCTGTTTTACCTCGTGCCGTTGTACACGGGAGCCTGTGTGATCTTGTATCCAACGCTTCGGATGGTGGGCCGGCGCGCTGGCTGGGCGCAGGAGGGCGCCATCGCTTCCCTCAGCACAATATTTGCCATATCCATGGCCGTGCTATTTTTCCAAGGCGTTGAGTCCGGGATCTTTGCTTTCTTTGCCTGGGTTCTGATCGTGATTCGCCACAGCGCGAACCTGCGGGAACTGCTGGCGGGCGGGAAAAGTTAGAAGCCGGAAAATAGAAAACAGCGCTCGGGTTCCACCCTGCATTCCTTAACCGCCTGGCACATAGACTGCAATCGCCTTGGGGAGAACGGAAATCTCCAGCGGAAGCCTGCCGACCGGCTCGCCGTCAATTTCAATCAAGCTCTGGTCGTTCGAAACGGCGTCCACGCTCGATGCGCGATGGAATTCGACGCTTGGATGTTCGTACAGCTTTCCGTTGTAAAGGGCCGGGAAGGAGCGCAGAAATTGCAGCGCCGATAAATGCTGGATGATGGTGATGTCCAAAAGCCCGTCATCGAGAACCGCCCTCGGACACATCCACATCCCTCCTCCATGAAATTGCCCGTTGCCGACGGCAATTTGGGTGATCGTTGTCTCCGGGAGCGCTTTTCCATCGAGGCGGAGCCTCACCGTATTGCCGCGAAACCAGGGGACGGTACGGGCCGCGGCCAGGGCGAACGACAGCTTGCCACCCAGGCGTTTCGACGATTGATTCACCCGAGCGGCCACCGCGCCGCCTACGCCAAAGCTTGTAATATTGAAGCAATACCGCTCTTCGCTGGTTCCCTCCAGGGTTTGGAAGCGGACCTTTGCCGCATCAATCTGTCTGGTGACGCCCCTGCGAATGACATCGACGGCTTCCCTCGCATCGAGCGGGATCGACAGCGTCCTCCGAAAATCCGACCCTGTGCCTTGCGGAATGATTCCCAGCACGGCGTCGCGGAAGATCGGCCCGTCACGATCGAAGAATCCGTTCGCCACCTCATGGATCGTCCCGTCGCCTCCCACAGCGATGATTGTTTTTGCCCCTGCGCGTATGGCGGAGGCGGCCAGTTGGGTGGCGTGCTGGGGAGCGGTGGTTTCCAAAACCTGGACCGGACCCAGGGCGGCCTCCAGGTGCGGGCGAATGGCGGCCCAGGCGCGGGCAGTTTTTCCGCTGGCAGACCTCGGATTGACAATCGCGGCAATCGAACCTTTGCCAGTTCCTTTGCCGGTTCCTGGCGGGTGGACGTTTTCGTTCACGGTTGCTTCCCAGGAGCGGGAGATTTTCTGCTGCGTAAGAATTCTACTGTGTCGCGAATGGTATCTTCGGCAGGACGCGGCGTGAAGCACAACTCGGAATGTGCCCGCGTGTTGTCGATATACCAGAATCGATAAGCCATCTCCGCCGTGCAGTCATCGATGGGGAAACTCCGGCCCAGCCATCCGTAAATGCGGCGGAGAATGGCCGCGCCGCGCCGGGCCCAGTTTTCCGGGAGCCGGACTCTCGGGCCGCGCACGCCGGTAACGCGCTCGATCAACTGAAAGAATTCGTGCACGGTCATATTATGGCCGCCCAAAAGGTACCGGCGGCCGGGGACGCCGAGCTGCATGGCGCGGATGAAGGCGTCTGCCGCGTCGCGAACATCGACGAAATTCATCCCTCCGTTTGGAATATTGCTGGCGAAGCCGTCCAGGAACATCTGAATGTCGCCGGAGGAGGAATTTTTCTCGTCTCCCGGTCCCAGAAGAAGGGACGGATTCATGACAATGACAGGAAGACTGTGATGCGCATGATAAGACAGCGCCAATTTTTCCTGGCAGATCTTGCTCAGGTAGTAGGGCCAGTGTCCCGTGATTTCGTACGAGTAAGGCGAGTCTTCGGTGTGCAGGATGGGCTTGCGGCTTGCTGCGATGGTTCCGGAAGAAGAGGCGATGATTATTCTCGGGCTTCCGTGGGCTCGCGCGCTTTCGCAAAGGTTGCGCGTTCCCCGAATGTGAGTGTCAAAAAGCTCGGCGGCCCGTGTAGGGTCGCGCGTGACAGAGCCGGCAAGATGAAAAATTCCGGAAACGCCTGCGACGGCGCGGTCTACGGCTTGGGGGTCGAGTATATCGCCGCAGACGATTTCCAGTTTCGGATCCCCTTCCCAGCGGGTTTTTTTGCGGGAGAGGACGCGGACGGAGAGGCCGTCAGGATCATGCTGGGCCTGTGTTTTGAGCCGCTCGACCAAATGGGTTCCCAGAAAACCAGAGGCCCCCGTTACAAGGAATTTCTTCATGAGCGTCAGAGGGCCGCGCCATCGGGGGACTTCCCCTGCTTGGCAAAGCGCGGGCGAATCCACTTTTCAATTCCCTTGGTGTGGATGTTGACCCAGTAATCAGCCCAGTCGATGTTTTCCGGATCCCAGGTCAGCCGCTGCTGGTCTTTGTCCGTCAGTTTGAGGAAGGTCTCGCGGATGTTGCGGGTCTCAAAGGTGAAGGTGTTATGAAGCATGAACGGGAGAAACTTGTCCACCATCTGTTCCTGCTGGCGGATCAACCGGCGAGTCATCCGAAAACTCTTCAGGTACGGAGCGACAATCTTGTTGCCCAGGATTTGCTTGAGGAGGTTGAGCAAGGCGTGGTAAAAGTTCAGGACGCGGTGCAGCCGGGCCTGCTGCGACTTGAGTTGCTCTACGGTGACCACCTGGGTTTGCCCGTAGGTTTTCCAAAGATTGAACAGCCGGTTGCCGGTCTTCTTGCGTTTGTGCCTATAGCGGGAGTTCATGCCGAGAAAGGCGACCAGCCGGGGCATCATCACCGGATTGTCGTAGGCAGTGGCGAGTTGATAAACCGGTAAATTCTTTTCGCAAAGGGTCGCCGCGGTGGCGATCAAAATCCCCGCCGCGACCATATCCACCGGGATGATTTCGAGCGGTCCGTCCCTGTGGACCGGCCAGCTCTTGACCCCTTCGCCGCCCATCAGGACCAGCGGGGCCGACGTGGTGAATCCTTCGTTCCAGCCAGGGAAAGGAAAGCTCATGGCCGATTCGACGATTGCAGGCCGCACGATGCAATACTCCAAACCCGGCGTCAAGGCGATGAGTTGTTCGCCGATGCTTTTCGTATAGGTGTAGGTGTTGATCCAGCCCCACGAGTTAGCTCTCGCCGTGCCGCCTTTGCGCAATTTTTCGCGAACCATGGCAGGGGCAGGAATCCGGCTGCGGGGCTCGGGAGGTGCGCTTTCCGGGCGAACTGCTTCCTTTCCCTGTTCTTCCAATCCCTCCTTCTCTGTTTCACGGATGAAGTTCTCGCACCAGGCGAGCTCCTGCATCACGTCGAAGCGGTTGTCCTGGTCGTCTTTTCTCCCGGGATAGTAACCGACCATCGGAGTGTTCTCGGAGATTTGGCCGCTCCTCTTTCCCCCCACATAACAGGTGGAAATATGGACCAGCTTGGTGCCGAGCAATTGCACCAATTCGAGGAGGTTCCGAATTCCGTAAACATTCGTAAGGAGCGATTCGTTGAGCGGGGGATCAAATTCCACCAGGCCCGCCGTGTTCACGACGACGTCGACTTTTCCTTTCAGTTCCGACAACTCCCGCTCACTCAGGCCGCAGAAGGGATGGGTCAGGTCGCCCTCGACAATCGTCACCTTCTGACGGATGGAATCTTCCCCCAATTTTTGCAATGTCGGGAGCAGGGGCGGGGAAGTCAGTATCTCGGAATAGAAGCGCTTCTCTCCGGATGGCGACTTCTTTCGCCGCACCTGGATGACGAGGCGTTCCAATTCCGGGATTCGGTCGAGGATCATCGCGAGCAGCACCTTCCCGACAAAGCCGGTGGCGCCCAGCAGAACCAAGGTGCTGTTGCGAAACGCGTCGATAGCGGAGATCTCGCCGGTGCCGCTGAATTGCTTCCCCTCGGAGATTTCATACTCTCCCAGAATAGGGTTCCATCGCCATGGGCTGGTGGTTGCCATTTAGTCTCGTACCCCTATAGTCTCAGGAGGTCTTGCCGGGATCGTCTCCGGTGTTCCGATCATATCGGCCATCAAAATAGGAGGAAAGTGGAGCAGCGTGATGCTAGGCTTGCGACCGATGTAGGACTCTGCCATTTCCAGGGCCTGCTCCATCGAATCTGCCGCGTCCCAGCCCAGGATGGCGGGCACTCGTTTGCTAATGCTGCCGACGACGATCACCTTGCCCATGTGCGCCCGTCCGTTTTCTCCCCAGTACCACATGTAGAAGGGATGAACGCCGTGATAGGCGTTGCCCTCGCGGTACATCCGGATGTAGCCCGGGTCGGTGGCAAATTCCTTTTCGTATTTTCTTTGGAGTTCCGCTGAATCCCGCGTTTCGGTCAGAATCCGGTTGAAAAACTCGATGTAGGAAGGATGAAAGACGGGATCGAACTCATCGTAGCAAGGATGCGTGACGATCATGACGCCGTTCTTTTTTACGACCGGCATGTTGCGGTAAAAATTAAAGAAATAGCCGAGCGCCATTACCTGGACCAGCAGCGGGTTCATGATCGAGTTGACGTTGTAGGGCGAGACGAAGGTGATGCCCGCAATCATCACGTCGGACTGGCCTTCGACGGGAATGCAGTACTGGTCATAGCAGTGCTGCAAAATTTTCTTGTGCGTCGCTACCGTTTCACCGGCGTGGACCCCGATCATTTCATAGTACGCCGGGATGCGGAAGAAAAGTTTGCGCTTCATGGAAGCGGACATTTTCGAGAGGGCGAACTGGGCCGCCTTGAGCTTGAAACGGTCGGTTGCGGAATAGCGGTCTTCGTTGCGGCCAAGAAAATCCGAGGTGCGGTCAAACATCCGGTTGTTGAGCGCCGTTTCGATATGAAAGACCCGGAGATGCTTGTCGATCACCGCTCCAATGCGGTCGCAGGAATGGGAAATCGCGGACCGGGCGGGGTCCATGTAGGAATCCGATGCCAGGATCGTCTGCGGCGTGTGATGCGCCTGCAGGGTGGGATAGTCGCAGAGGCCGACGCCGACAGACTTGTGTCCCCCGTCCATCGGGACCAGATTGATGTTTACGTAAATCAGCAGGTCCGATTCCGCAGCCCTGCGGTTGATCCGCACCCGCTCGCCGTGCGCCGTCTGTTCGAGTTCCACCATGCCGTCGGGAGCTTCGCCGTCGTGGTTGTAGTAGCGATCCGGGTAAAAGGCGCGGAAGATTTTTTTGCCGACGCACCGCTTCATCTCCGCAACCGTCAGGCGGCGGTGAAAGGATGTCGCCAGGATGATGTGGATGTCGTAGATTCCTTGGGAGGCCAGCAGGTCGAGAACAATTTCCAGAACCGATTGCCGGATATCGGGAAGCTTCATCATCGGCAGGGGCAGGGAAATGTCGTCTATGGCGATGGTGATCTTCATGCCGGGCTGCAGCAGCGCCGAAAGCGGCTCCATGTTTTCCGGATGTTCGAGAGCATGGCGGATTGCCGCTGCCGGGTCCTGCAATCCGGGAATGGGCGGTTTGGCGTAGATGACACGCGTGCCCGCCGGCAAGGAGACCTCCACCAGGTCTTCGCCGCTGAACAGAACGCGCGGAGCCGACTTCTGGTCCAGATAAACTACGCAATCCTTTGCCGCCTCAGCGGGATCGTATCCATTCCCGTATGTCAAAAACCGTCTCCTTGGAGAAAACTGCGGGAAGGCGGGTTTCTCGGCCGCCATTCCGAATCGTCCGTATCCTGAAAATCAGTATCCTGGCCCGCCTCAACTCAATTCGAGTATAGGCCACTCATTCCGCAACGCCACGTTTCGCAGCCTGCGGGAGGGGTTGGTTGCCACCGGGTGGCCGGAGACGGTCAGCATGGGAAGGTCTGAAGTGCTGTCGGAGAAGGCACACGATTGTGCCAGATCGATCCCTTCCTTGGCCGCGTAATCGCGGATGATTCGAGCCTTTTCTTTTTCCGCGACCAGCGGCGGCAGGACCCGTCCCGTTGCGATATGGTTTTTGAACTCCAGACGGTTGCAGATCACCTCTTCAATTCCAAAATGGAGCGCAATCGGCCTGACCGTAAAATCGAGAGCCCCCGTGACCAGAATATTGCGATATCCATCCTGGCGAGTTTGCTGAACCAGCCCCTCGGCCTTCGGATAGATGGACGGTTTGAGTGTTTCCTCAAACAAGTCGTCCGCCAAGCCAATCAAACGGTCCCGGGGCATGTTCCGGTAGACTTTAAAAAAATATATGTTAAACAGCGTTCGGGAGTACAGGTCCAGGCCCAGCAGCAAGGGAGCGCTGAGAATCACCTTGGTCAGCAGATAGGCCGACTTAAAAATCGAGCGGTCATTGCGGGCGTAATACGCGTAGGTGGTGACCAGATTGCATGACAACAAAGTCCCGTCCAGGTCGTAGAATGCCGCTTTTTGTAGTTTGTCAGTGGACAAGTGGTCTCTATGCTCCGGGTCTTCACGGCCAGCGGCGCCATGCGCTCCATCTCGCCGTTTCATTCGCCCAAATATGATACACGAGCCGCGCTTTTGTTTTAAGATCAGATCGGCCGGGTGGCATTTCCCTTTGGCTCAAGAATCGAACATGGGCGCTCCTATCTCGCATCAAAAAATTGCAGGCCGCCATCATCCGCTCGTCAAGCAGGTGCGGGGAATGGCGCGCGCCGGGGATCTGTCCCCGGACGGTCTGGTGCTGCTGGAGACTGTGCGGCTGGTGGAGGAGGCGCTCGGCAGCGGTGCGGCGATCCCCCAGCTTCTAGTGGATGGGCAGGGCAGTCCGCGGGTCCGCAGTCTGCTGCGAAAGCTGCCTGCCGAAACGGTGATCTGCGAGGTGGCGCCGGAAGTTTTCCGGAGGCTCGCGAGCACGGAAACACCGCAGGGAATACTGGCGCTGGCGCGCGTGCCCCTATGGCGTGAACAGGATTTATTCCCCAGCGGGTCTCCCCTGCTGCTGCTTGTGGCGGGGCTGCAAGACCCCGGGAATCTGGGCACGGTCCTGCGCAGCGCGGAGGCATTCGGCGTCACAGGCGTTATTTTGACGCGGAGCACGGTGAGCCCCTACAACGCGAAGGTCGTCCGCGCCACCGCGGGCGCTATTTTCCGGATTCCGATGCTCCGTAGCCTGACTGCGGCGGAGGCGGTGGCTCTGCTGCGCCGCCATCGTGTGCGGCTTTTTTCGAGTGTCGTGCGCGGAGGCAGACGCCTTCCGGAAATAGATTGCGCCGGCCCGATGGCGGTGGCGATCGGATCGGAAGGGGCGGGACTGCCGCAGGAAATCTCGGCAGCCGGCCGGCGATTGACCATTCCGATGGCCGCAGCCGTGGAATCGCTCAATGCCGCGACTGCCGCCGCCGTAATCCTTTACGAAATCGCCCGACAAAGAAACTCCGGTTGAGAGTAGGGCCGGACATTCCGGGTGAAGCGTGCTGGCCGGGTGAAGCGTTCCGTCGCCGCGACTAGGAATCACGACCAGGAATTACAATCAGGAAAACGCAACCAAAAACGCAGCCAGGGAAAAAAGGGAAAAACATAATGGGATTGTTTCCCAGCCTGGGACCGGAAGAGTTGGAACAAAGCGAGAAGGCCAAACTCCCGAGCCCGCTTGCGGACCGTATGAGGCCGCAAGGGATCGAGGAAGTGGTCGGTCAGCAGCATCTGCTCGCGCAAGGGAAGCCTCTCCGCACGCAGCTGGAGCGGGACGAAATTTCCTCGCTCATCTTCTGGGGTCCGCCCGGAGTCGGCAAGACAACTCTGGCGCGCGTGATTGCGCAAAAAACCAAGAGCACCTTCGTCACCTTTAGCGCCGTGTTAAGCGGCATGAAGGAGATCAAGGCCGTCATGGCGGACGCCGCGCGGGCGCGCCGCCTGGGACGGAGCACGATCCTTTTTATCGACGAAATCCACCGCTTCAACAAGGCGCAGCAAGACGCTTTTCTCCCTTACGTGGAGAAGGGCGATGTCGTTTTGATCGGGGCCACAACGGAAAACCCCTCTTTCGAGGTGATCGCCGCGCTGCTGTCGCGTTCGCGGGTCTACCGGCTCCACCCGCTCGATGAAGATCAGATCATGTTGTTGCTGCATCGCGCCCTAAAGGACCGGGAGCATGGGTTGGGCAGCCAGAATATTGAAGTGACGGAATCGCTGTTGCACCAAATGGCCGTGTTCGCCGGTGGGGACGCCCGCGTCGCCTTCAACGTCCTGGAAGCAGTGGTCCGGGGCACGGAGCCGGAGGAGAGTCCGGAAGGGAAAAAGATTCGGATCACGCCCGCTGTTTTGGAGGCTGCCCTTGAGCGCAAGACCCTTCTCTACGACAAGGCCGGCGAGGAGCATTACAACCTGATCTCCGCTCTGCACAAGTCTCTGCGGAACAGCGACCCCGACGCGGCGCTGTACTGGCTGGCGCGAATGCTGGAGGCCGGGGAGGACCCTCTGTACGTCGCGCGGCGCATCGTGCGGTTTGCCAGCGAAGACGTGGGGCTGGCCGACCCCCAGGCCCTGCCTCTGGCGATTGCCGCCATGCAGGCGGTCCATTTTGTGGGGATGCCGGAAGGCTCGCTGGCTTTGGCCGAGGCGGCCATCTATCTGGCGCTGGCGCCCAAATCAAACAGCCTCTATGCGGCCTATGGGGCCGCCCAGAAAGACCTGGAGACGACCACAGCCCAGCCGGTCCCACTGCACCTGCGCAACGCGCCCACTCGCCTGATGAAAGACGAAGGATATGGAGCGGGCTACGAGTACGCCCATAATCTGGAAGAGAAGATTTCTGCCATGCCTTGTCTTCCTCCCGGCTTGGAGGGGAGACAATACTACCAGCCAACCGGAGAGGGTTTAGAGCAGGAGTTTCGCAAGCGCCTGGAAGAGATTCGCCAGCGGAAGCTTCGCGCCTCCCGCAAAGAAACTGCAAGCAGACAACCTGGATCGCGTTTGACAAAAGAATAGTGCCCGTAGGAGGTGAAACTGATGAGTTCCCAATCAATAATGCTTATCGCCGTAGTGGTTCAAGGAGTGGCCACAGTGGCGATTGCATGCTTTGCGTATACAACGTGGAGGGCAACGCGACTTGATTCAAAGGTGGCGTACCTGTCGTTTGCTGCGCACCTTATAGGGAAGGCAAAAGGCCAGGCACAGGGAGAATATTGGCAGCGTTTGTTTGGAATTTTTCTTGGAATTCTTGGGGAGGAACTCCCGAAAAAAGAATTGGAAAAGCTGGAACCCTACTTTTCCGAACTTTCAAAAACGTGATGCATCTGAATTGAATCCGCAACGGCAAGCAAAAGTCGCCTGCCTGGAATGAAAAATCGTCTTCTATTTCGATTTCTGCCGCAGACGCTCCATCAGCTTTGCATCATTCTCGGTTGCCCGTCCTGTCGCTTGCAGCCTGTCCAGTACTGCAAGAGCCGCTTCGATCTGACCCTCTTTCGAGAGCCGCTTTGCTTCCGCTCGCAGAGCTTTAGCCGCGATATCTATTGGCCCCGTCGGCACTGAGAGGATTAACCCCTCGCTGGCAGCGGCGGAAATACTATCTTTTGCGAATTTCCGCTTCGAATCTGCCACGTGCAATTCTGCCATACGCCGGATTTTTATAGCGGCTTCGTAGGCTTTCATGTACTGCCCATCCTTGTACAGGGCCTCTGCATAAAGGCAAAGGCTTGGCCTATATGTCTTGCTCTCCCTGAATATGTCCTCCAGCAGACCTATTGCTTCCTTCAACTCTCGCACTTGTGCCTCCTCCACCAAGAGGCAACCCAGTTGTTCCTTGTTTCCAGATCGGCGGTAATAGTGGACGGCGCGTTCGAGAAACGGTTTTCTTTCCTCGCCGCGAACGTGCCAGCCAACAAAACAGACAATGGCTCCTGCCAGCGCATCCGCCAAGGCCGGCGACATGTCGCCTTCATGCTTGCGTTCAATTTCCTGAATGGTTCTTAGCATTGATGTTCGGTTTGGAAGAGCACTCGTGCCCGCTGTGACCAAAGTTAGAGATTTCAATTTCTCAATTGCCTGGCCCTCACTCGATGA
>JADFGZ010000342.1 GCA_022567475.1 Acidobacteriota bacterium
TAACCATGGCGTACCGGTGCAAACCCTTTCAGATATTGGAATTACCAAGAACGAAAGCTCTGAGGCTCAATTTCTAGCAGGTCTCCCAGCGGAAACCTTCGAGGCTGTCAAGTCCTTCACAGAGCCCTTTGGCTCCTGCAGCTACTTCTTCACTAAGGACGAGAATGCCTTCTTCGTTTTCTGTATTTTTGGGATCGCGTTTACGACGACGTAGGGATGCCTAGGGTTCCGCTTGACGAAGTCCTGGTGATACTCCTCGGCCCGATAGAAGCCTTTGAGTTCGTTGACCTCGGTGACGATCGGCTTGCTGAACAGTTTGGCCTGCTCTAGTTGCTTGATGTAGGTCTCTGCAATCTGTTTCTGCTCTGCGTCGGCGAAGAAGATCGCTGAGCGGTACTGCCGCCCATAATCGGGGCCTTGCCGGTTTAACTGAGTAGGATCGTGCGCCACGCTAAAGAAAACCTTAAGCAATAGTCCGTAAGAGATCTTTGAAGGGTCGTACGTGATCTGGATGGATTCGGCATGGTCCGTTTTTCCCCAGCTTACCAGATCATAGTTGGCCGTTTCCCGCCTGCCCCCGGCATAACCGGAGACGACATCACTCACAGCGGTGAGTTGTTCGAAGACCACCTCGGTACACCAAAAACATCCGCCTGCGAGTACTGCGGTTCGCTTAGCTTTCGTGACGGAGCGATCCATATCAACCACCGGATCGGGAAAGGAATCAGCCGCCGGAAAAGCCGAGCCCGAACGCAGGAAAAGCCCCCCAACAAGGAAAGTCAGAACACCCAGGACCAAGCCAAGAAAAAGCTTCGGTGACATGATTTACCTCGATCCTTATTATCCAGAATTTCCTTATTGGACCCCTTGCCGAGGGAATTATACACCCATCCGTTGCGCGGAAATCAAACTGAGGGCCGAACGAAGGGCTGGGGGGCTGCTGGCCGAGTCAACCAAGCGGGGTGGAGACAGGATGTCAAAATCAAGGTTCCACGATGGAACCCCGTCATTGTCTGACGCTGGAATCTCAAAGATGCAATCCCACCGCTGGCAGGCTGTGGAGGGGGGTTCCGGAAAAGGAAAAAAGGACCGGGGAGGTCCCCCTTAAATTTAATTTATCCACCCACCCGGTTCAACTGGCGAATCTGGGGGGCGAGTCCTGGCAAGATCATTTAAACATTCTTCACACAGAAACTTATCTTCCCCTCCGCTCTCCCAACGCCACACCCGGCCACTGATCGGGTCCTTACACATATCGCAAATGAAGTTTTTCCCCATTTTCTCTTGCCTCCCTTTCGGTTAAAGGGGCCGAGAGAGATTATACCTCTCCGCCCCCGATGGTGCAGGTTTGGCTGGCCTCGGAAGGAAGAAACTGTCCCGAAAGACGTAACAACCCTCACCGGAAACCGCCGAACGTAACATTCAGCCGCCTACAATCCATCCGCCCGACTATTTTCTGCCGAAATTTGGGGGCCATCCGCGCCTACCGGGCAGGCCCCCTGGACAATTGCCGCGTCCTCCGCTCCAGAGCAGAGCTAGCCCCCCACATCCCGCACCGCAAAACTAGTTTCCTAGCCCCAGGCTGTGATGTAAATCAATATTGACGTTGGAGGTTAGTCGCGGGTTGCTTCTACGATTTCAAACTGGAAATGCGGGATCAGGGCGGATGTCTACAGGGCATCGCGCAAGGCAGTTTCGCCGCTACGCATGGCTGGCTTTGGTTGGATCGCGGAGTGGCATTTTATCGGTCCAGGGGATGCGCCGGCCACAATCAATGCAGCGCTCATAGGAGCCGGCCTCATCTTTCCACGGTCCGGTCTTGTGGTGCAATAGCCCGCAGATCCAGTTCCGAAGTGACATACAATCATCTTAGCCAGAATTAGTTTATTGGCCCACCGACTGCAATGAGTATACACCCGTTGGCTTCCAACTGAGCCCTTCCACCGCAATCAGGAACACCACCACCTGGAAGGCAGCCAATATTCACGCGGAACAGGTGACAGGAATCGCGCCCCAAAGAGCTATTGTTTGACAAGTTCCACTCTGCGATTTCTTGACCGTCCCTCCTCGGTGTCATTCGTGGCCACCGGTGACAGATACCCGACCCCGGCGGCCCTCAGGCGCGTTGCGGCAATGCCGTGATTCGAGGCCAGGTCTTTCACAACGGAATCGGCGCGGCGGCGGGAAAGGTTCAGGTTGAAGTCATATTCCCCCTGATTGTCCGTGTGTCCGACAACCAGGAGCTTCAGTTCCGCCCTCTGACTCAGCAGCTTGGCAATTTCTTCGAGCGTCGAAGCCGACTCCGGCTTGATCTCGGAGCTGCCGGTATCGAAGTAAATGCCGTAGATTGCCATGTGACCCGTCGCGTCAATGCCCTCGCCGATGGCGTCTGCGTTCACCGTCACCATGCCGGTGTCCATCTCTTTAGTCTCGATTACTTCCAGCAGGGTTGCGGGAGAATAGGTGGCCCGTTTGTCCATTGCCACCAGCAGGGAAACATAGACGTTCCCCTCCGGAGTGGCCGCTTTTGCGGCCAGATAGTGAACTTCTTTGGGAAGGGACAGGTTGCTGTTTCTCGGATTTATCTTGGCTAAATTCCTGGTGTTCCAGGAGATGACGAAAGGATAGTATTCCCCACATTCGGCGGGAAGGCATTTATACAAAACCGTGAACCCAGCTCCCTGCAAGGCGATTTCGTAGTTTCGGAAAATTTCGAAAGCGGAACGGTCTCCCGGAGTGCTGTAGAGGATTCGTGTTACCTTCCCTTCCAGTTCCTGAGTTTTCTCGGCAACCCTTTTACCCGCCTCGTCACGCGTAGGCTTTCCTAACGCCAAGACAAACCGGTCGTATTCCCGCACTTCATAGCCGTCGGCAAGCGAACCTTGGTAGCGAGAGATCATTGGATGGTCCTGACTCCCCTCGATATCCTGCTCCTGTGCAGAAACGGCGCCTGTAATCCAGAATCCCAGAGCCAAAACGAAAAAAAACGCGATCCAACTCTCTTTGCTGTGCCTTCCATTGGGCATGGACCTTCCCCCCTTCCTGGTCAACGAATACGCCTAAAGATGAGCGTCCGAGATAGCCCCGGCAAAAGGCAATTCGCCGTGGCTACC
This sequence comes from Acidobacteriota bacterium, assembly GCA_022567475.1. Lineage (GTDB taxonomy): Bacteria > Acidobacteriota > Terriglobia > 2-12-FULL-54-10 > 2-12-FULL-54-10 > JADFGZ01. The sequence continues at coordinate 3,114 of JADFGZ010000342.1, forward strand.
AGTACCTCCAAATGCGGAATCTGTGAAAAGCCATGGCTCACTGATCCGGGCCAGTTCCCGCTTTCCAGCCGGATTTTCTTGCCTTCCGACAGAAGCTACTGCACGGCGATGGTAACGGTGTTGGAAGTGACGCCTCCGATCGTAAGCACCAACTCGACGGCATCGCCCGTGGGAGCGTCTTCTGGCACTTGTGCGTTTACTTGGTAGAGCCCCACAAATCCGGGACCCAAGCCGGAAAAAACCACCGTCGCATCAACGCCGCCGATCGTGACGCTGGGGGTGGAAATTGTCCTAGACAACGGATCGCCTGTTGCGGCGGCTCCGCTTGCCGGTGTATTGTCTACCGCTCCCAGGCCCGTACAGAAAATGGAAATAAATTCACCCCGCCCAGCCGGCCGAGTAGCGCGGCCAGGAACGCTTCCAATGGGAGCCGCCAGTTCTACCGCGTTCGCAATGAGAACAGCACCCTGGCCCTCCGGGTTAATCACGAAAATTCCCGGATCAAAAGATCCCAGGCTGATCATCATTGGCGCGCCGGTTACCCCGTTCGAGGTCACTGTAACGGACACCTCTGTTTGCCCTTCCACTTCCCAAGGGAACTGGAAGTTGATCTGCCCGGGTGAGACAAAAAACAAGGGGGCAACCACGCCATTCACTTGAACACTAGTGCCCCCGAGCGAAGTTTCCAACGGCAGCGAGTTCCCGGCGAGAGTGGAGGAAGCGAGATTAGTGCCGAAAATGGAACCGATCGAGCCTGCCGCCGGTGGCTGGGTGCCGAAACTGGCTCCGTTCACGACACCACCTACAGTGGGCAAATCAGGGGAAGGCGAACTAACTTGTACTTTGCGGATACGGCTGTTGCCTGTATCAGCGATGTAGATGTTCCCGGCGGAGTCTACCGCCACACCCAGGGGAAAGTTCAGAGAGGCATCAGTGGCGGCATTGCCATCACCGGAGAAGCCCGCAGTTCCATCGCCAGCGACGGTAGTGATTGTTCCTTCGGGGGTGACTTTCCGGATGCGGTGATTGCCAGCGTCGGCGATGTAGATGTTCCCGGCGGAGTCTACCGCCACGCTGTGAGGCAGGTTCAGCATCGCGTTTGTGGCCGATCCCTCATCACCCGAAAAACCCGCCGATCCATTGCCAGCCACGGTGGTAATGATGCCATTTGCAACCTTGCGGATACGGTGATTGAAGCGGTCCGCAATGTACAGAATGCCTGAGGAGTCCACAGCCACACCCTGTGCCGTGTTGAGGGAGGCTTGCGTGGCCAGACCACCATCCCCAGAGAAGCCGGGGGAACCTCCCGCCACAGTGG
>JADFGZ010000059.1 GCA_022567475.1 Acidobacteriota bacterium
GTAGCTACTGCTGCCCTTCCATCGAGGCTTTCTGCCAGGGGGAATTGCCGGTAGGGGGTGGCCAAGGGGGTGCTAGGATACGGAGCGGCCGGGACCGGCGGATCAGTGTAAAGCGAGCTACGGAGACACCCGAACAGGCTTTGAATACTGGCACATGCTGCCGATTTCGATCCTCATCGCAACCGCAGCGATGGCCTCCGGCGTGGGAGGCGCCACGTTTTTCACGCCACTATTCGTCTCTTGTCCTGGGACTGCCCGTTCCTGTGGCCGTGGCCGCTGGGCTGATGACCGCGCCCTGGCAGTTCTATTTACGATAGTCGGGGTAACAATGCTGGCGGGCGTGTAATGCAGAAGGCGGGGACAATTTTGCCGGTGCATTCCCCCCACGGCCGGATTGCTCGATCCACCTGCGGGGACTGGACCACATCAATTAACTCACCAAGCCTAAACGCCGCAAATCGTCCTCGATCCAGTGGGCCTGTATTTCCAGGATGCTCTTTAATGTTCCTGGCCGAAAAGTGTCGGAAGCATGGTGGAAGGAGAGGGTGACGCGCCGTCCATCGGGGTGAGCATACCGCCGGTGGCTTCCTCGCTGTCGTTTCAGAGTAAAGCCATCTGCGGTCAGGGCGGCGATCAACCTGCGGGCAGTAAGCGACCGCAGCTTCGCATACTCGATCGTCATACCGTAACGGCAACCACTGTCCGGTCTGAGGCGGTCACGACCTTCGGTAAAGGCGCTCCGTCTTCCAGCATCTCCTCGATCACCATTTGAACAACCTCTTGCAGATTCTTGAGCGCCTCATCCTGGGTGTGTCCCCAGGTCGCCGCTCCTTTCTCTTCCAGCTCCGGGACATAAGCACGCCAGACGTCCTCATCGCGTACAATGACAACAGGGAAAATGTAGGATTTCACGGACACGCCCTCCTCGTGAACCATGGTAGCATAACCTTCGGCATGTAGGCTTTGGGTCATGAAAGTGATATTCGCGCATTCTCTTTCATTTTCAGTCTCTAGCTACAATTATCAGTGGTCTTCTGCAACATCCCCCGAATCGCCTCCCGCACCTTTTCGGCCAGCAGGTCCTTATCCTTCTTGCTCATCTGTTCTGTCGAGATCGGATCATCCACAATCAGCCGGACCCGTCCGCTGTGGATGTTGAGCGAGTCCGGGGCCAGCACCTTCCGCGTCCCCACGATGATCATCGGCACCACGGGCACGCGGGTTTCCAGCGCCAGCCGGAAACTGCCGCTTAGAAACGGTTGCAACGTTCCGTCAGGGCTCCGTCCGCCCTCCGGAAACAGGATGATCGAAGTCCCCTGACGGATTCGCTCCCGCGCCTTTGCCAGGCTGCGAACCGCTTCCCGAGGGTTGCGTTGGTCGCCCGGCAGATGCCCCGCCCTCTGCAAGTGCCACCCCATAAAGGGAATCGCAAAGAGCGATTTCTTCGCCACGATGCGGAACTGGAAGGGCAAGAACCCGAAGACCACGGGCGTATCCATGTAGCTCAAATGGTTGGAGCAGAAGACGCAGGGTTTCGCGAGGTCGATCTTTTCCAGCCCCTCGACCGTTACCTTCACAAAACTTGTGGCCAGAATCAGTCGCGACCAAATGCGGGCGCAGGCGTGCTGGAAGTGTCCCTGCCGCTCAAAAAGCGAGCCGGTCAGCGACAGGCTGCCCATCACAATCGTGTAGAGAGAAATAATCGGAATGGTAAACAGGATCGAGCGAAGCCAACTCAGCGAGTTCCACAGCATTAGCGGTTGCCCGAAGGAACCAGCAAGGGCTGTTCCCGAAGCGGATCCGTCCCTCCGGCTTCGGGAGCGCACAGCCGCTTGATGTCGCCCACCAGGAAGAGCGAGCCGGTAACGAAAATCACATCCTCGTCCGAAGCCATCGCCAGCGCCGCTTCCAGCGCTGCCGCAGGCGCGGGCTCGATCACAAGATTCCGGCTCAGGTGGCTCGACAGCTCCAGCAGCGTCTCCGGGGCAGCGGCTCGAAACTGCTCCGGGCGTGTCAGCACAACAGCGGAGACTTTGGGGAAAAGAATCTCCATGATCTCCTGGACCGCCTTGTCCCGCATGGCGCCATAGACCAGGATGAGGCGGCGGGAGGGGAAATTTTCCTCCCAGAAGCGAACCAGCGCCCGCGCTGCGGAAGGATTGTGCGCGCCATCCAGCAAGACCCGTGGACGTTCCCGAAACAACTCCAGCCGCCCGGGCCACTCGGCCGATGCCAGGCCCTGCTGAATGTCCGCGTCTGAGACCGGGAACCCCAGCCGCGCCAGCTCTCTGGCCCCGGCGATGGCAGCCAGGGCATTCTCCACCTGATGCCTTCCCCGCAACGACAACTTCACGGGAAGCGAAGGGCCGTTGTTCGCGCAGGCCAAAAAGCTATATTGCCCCTCGTGCCGGGAAACTTCTTCGGCGAAATATTCCCTCCCGACCTCCACCAGCCGCGCGCCTTGCTCGCGCGCCCTGGCGCGAATCACTGCCGCCGCCGCCGGATGGGAAGCCGCGCTCACCACCACCGCTCCCGGCTTGATGACTCCGGCCTTCTCCGAAGCGATTGCTGCAATGGTGTTGCCTAAAAACCGTTCATGGTCAAAGTCGATCTCCGTCAGCAGCGAGACGCAGGCGGCTGAGATGTTGGTGGCGTCCAGCCGTCCGCCCATGCCCACCTCCAGGACCGCCAAGTCGCACTTCCGCCGTCGAAAGTACTCCATGCCCATTGCGGTCAGGCATTCAAAGTATGTGGGATGATAGCGAAGCCGCCCCGCCGCCAAGAGCCGCTCGATCCGGCTGCGGAGGAAACTAAACAGCTCGGCGAACTCGGCGGGAGGGATCGGATGTCCGCCGACCCGAATTCGTTCATTGATCTCCACCAGGTGAGGCGAGGTATAAAGGCCGGAGCGCAGGCCCGCCGCCCGCAGCACCGCATCCAGCATGGCGGCAACCGAGCCTTTCCCGTTTGTGCCCGCAACCAGGATGCTGCGATAGGCCTCCTGCGGCCGCTCCAAATCTTCCAGCAGCTCGGTAATGTTTCCGAGCCCCAGCTTCTGGACGGTATCGGAAGCCGAAGCGCGGATCTCATTGCCGAGCGAAATTAAGTATCGAGTGGCTCCTGCGTAATCCATCGTCTCCATCCATCTCAGTCCAGGAAGAAACTCAAGGAGCGCGCCAGAAAGGCTTTCAGCTCCCGGCGGGGCACTATGGCATCCAGCATCCCGTGCTCCAGAAGGAACTCGCTGCGCTGGAACCCGGCGGGAAGCTTCTGACGAATCGTCTGCTCAATCACGCGCGGCCCGGCAAACCCGATCAGCGCTCCCGGCTCGGCGATGTTCAGGTCGCCGAGCATGGCGAAGCTGGCCGTCACGCCGCCCGTGGTGGGATCGGTGAGGAGGCTGAGAAAAGGAACACGGGCTTCATCCAGGCGCGCCAGCGCGGCGCTGATCTTGGCCATCTGCATCAAGCTCACCGTTCCTTCCATCATCCGCGCGCCGCCGGACGCCGACACAATCACCAGCGGCAGCCGCCTGGCCACGGCGCGTTCAATGGCGCGGGTCACCATCTCCCCCACCACGCAACCCATGCTCCCGCCGATGAAGGAATATTCCATCGCGCAGACAATCACGGCCCGGCCTTCCATGCTGCCCTCGGCGCTGATCAGCGCATCCTTCAAACCCGTGGCCTGCTGGCTGCTATGCAACCTGTCCTGGTAGGATTTCAGGTCCACAAAATGCAACGGGTCGGTCGTCTCCAACCCGGCATCCTGCTCCGTATATTTTCCGTCGTCGAGCAAAAGCCGCAGGCGCGCCCGTGCGTCCAGACGGAAATGAAAGCCGCATTGGGGACAGACATTCCAGGTCGTTTCCAGGTCTTTCTTCCAGATGATTTGCCGGCAGCCGTCGCACTTGACCCACAAGCCTTCCGTGCGAACCCGCGAGCCTTCCGCGGGCTGGATGGGCTGTTTTTCTCTGCGAAACCACGCCATGATTTCCTCTCACCCGACCCCTCATCGGAAAGGATCGTATACTGCAACGCGCCGCATGTCCGTCCCTAATGCCCGGCCCTAATGTCCAACCCTGTGCAGCCTGGTTGAAAACTTCGCCTTCTCCGGCAATTCAGCTGATTTTCTTTGCCGGCCCCAAGCGTGAAAACCGCCGGCGGCAACCTTAGCGCGGATAGGGATGGTGGGCGAGCAGCGTGCAGGCGCGATAGATTTGCTCCAGCAAAACAACGCGCGCCAGCTCGTGGGGCATCGTCAGGGGCGAGAGGGAGAGCAGCAAGTCGGCCTCCCGCCGAAACGGCGCGGAAAAGCCGTCCGCGCCGCCGACACAAAATGAAATGCCGCGGTTTCCCTCATCGCGGCTGCGCTGCCAGAAGCGCGCAAAATCCTGCGAGGTCCACAATTTCCCGGAAGCATCCAGGACCACCCGATAGGAGCCAGCCGAACGGGCCAGCAGGACGGCTTCCTCGCCCTTTACATCTCCCTTTCCTTTTCCTTTGCCGCGAATCTCTTCCGCGCGAAACTGGCAAAACCGTCCCAGGCGGCGGGTGTATTCCTCGGTGAGAGCCGCCACCCCCGGCAGACGGGTTTTCCCCACCCAGAATACCCGCACTTCCATGCCATCGTTCCTCCACGGACTGCCGGGCTAAACGGGCTGTTCCGCCGCGCATTGCACGCCCTTCACAACTCAGCCTCGTCCGGCGCCCGTCGCGTGGTCCGCCACAGCCGCTCCAGATTGTAAAAGACTCTGGCCTGCTCGGAGAAGATGTGAACCACAAAATCAGCGTAGTCCATCAAAATCCACTCCGCGTGATTATAGCCTTCAATATGGGCTGGCAGCAAACCCTGCTGTTTCAGGCGGCGCTCGATCTCGTCACTGATGGTTTGCATTTGCCTCCCGCTGGCGCCGCTGCAAATCAGGAAGTGATCGGTGAACGCAGCCACCTTGCTCAGTTCCAGAACCAGCAGGTCCTGGGCTTTCTTGTCCCGTGCCGCTTCCACCGCTACTTCCAACGGGGATATCTGCCTGCTCTTTTTAGCTTTCATGAAAAAGTTGCAACTTCTGAATGTAATCGCCCACCCAATCCGGCACCAGCCCGCAAAGGGATTTTCCTTCCGCGGCCAGGCTGCGGATTGCGGAAGAGGAGACATCCGCCTGGACCGTCGTCAGCAGATGAAGACTCGTCCGCCGCAGCGGGATGCATTTTTCAGTGGCGCGGCCCGTTCGCAGCTCCGAAGGCACCGCCTTTTCAATTTCCTCAATCGGAAAACCCGGCCGGCTGACGATGATGAAATCACAGGAATCCAGCAGGGCAGCCGATTCGCGCCACTGCGGAATCTCCAGGAAGGCGTCTGCGCCGATCAAAAAATAGAGCCGGTCCTCAGAAGACAACAAGGCAGCCAGTTTCCGGACGGTGACAATGGAGTAATTGACCTCCTCGCCGTTTTGTTCCGAGGCTTCCAGCAGAGAAGGAATAAATTGCGGCACGCCGGTACAGGCCAGGGCAACCATGGCGTAGCGGTGTGCAAAGGAGGTGAGGGGACGGTCGCGCTTGTGGGGAGGGATGCTGGCCGGAACAAAATGGATTTGGTCCAGAGCGAAAGCCTCCATCGCAGCTTGCGCGGCGGAAAGATGTCCGGAGTGCACCGGATCAAAGGTGCCTCCAAACAAAGCAACGTTCACTCGTGCTCCCCTTCTGCTACACCGGCTGCATCACCCCAAACGACAGAAGGCTCCGGCAGCGTGGAGGCAACCGGCTCCGGTTCGGCGCGCCGCCTCTCGCGCAGCAGTTCGGCAATGCCCCATTTCAACTCGTCCAAACCTTCGCCTGTAGCAGCCGAGACCCGAAACAGCCTCAGATTCCGGCGAGCGGCCAGTTGCTCCAAGGCGCGCAACCGGCGGCCTTGTCCGGCAAGATCGAGCTTCGAGGCAATCAGCAGCATTGGTTTGCGGGCCAGCTCCGGCTGAAAACGGGACAACTCTTCCAGTATCGTCTCGAAGTCTTGCTCCGGCTCCGAGTCGGCGTGTTCGCTGACCTCGATCAAGTGCGCCAGCAGCCGGGTCCGCTCAATGTGCCGCAGAAATCGCATCCCCAGGCCATGACCGCTGTGCGCTCCCTCGATGAGGCCTGGGATATCGGCCACGACAAAACTTTCTTCTTCCCCCACCCGGACCACGCCCAGACAAGGCTCCAGAGTGGTAAACGGATAGTTGGCAATTTTCGGGCGAGCGGCGGAGATGCGGCTCAGCAAGGACGACTTCCCCACGTTGGGAAAACCCACCAGCCCGACGTCGGCCAACAGTTTCAAAACCAGCCGCAGCCGCCGAAACTCACCGGGCTTGCCGGGTTCCGCTTCCCGCGGCGCCTGATGCGTGGAGGTGGCAAAGCGCGCATTGCCTCTCCCGCCTCGTCCTCCGGCTGCAACGACAAAGCGCCGGTTGGGATGGTCAAAGTCGCACAGCTTGACTCCCGAGTCTTCTTCCGTGACTACACAGCCCACCGGCACCTTCAGCACCAGATCATCGCCGCTGCGTCCTTTCCGGTTGCTCCCCTCGCCATGCCTTCCCCGTGGAGCCCTATGCTCCGGGTTAAACCGGAAATGGATCAGGGTATTGTGCTGCTGGGAACTCTCCAGGATCACGTCGCCGCCGTCGCCGCCGTCGCCGCCGCTGGGACCTCCCCGGGGAATAAACTTTTCCCTCCGGAAAGCGACACAGCCGTTGCCGCCGTCGCCGGCCTTGACGGAAATCCTGGTCTCATCCACAAACACGATCGGAATTTTTCTCCCGGAAGAGCTGCCGCCGGCGGCGGACCGCCCTAACTTGCCGGCGGGGGGGCCGCTGGCTCTGCAGGCAGAACGTGAACAAATTTTCCGAACCGGCCCCGGTTTACAAACCGGACGACGCCGCTGATCTTGGCAAACAGCGTGTCGTCCTTGCCGCGGCCCACGTTCTCGCCCGGCTTGATGGGCGTTCCGCGCTGCCTCACCAGGATGGAACCGCCCGTGACCAACTGGCCCCCGAACCGTTTTACGCCCAACCTCTGCGCGTTGGAATCCCGGCCGTTGCGCGAACTCCCTAATCCTTTTTTGTGTGCCATACTTCGATCACCCTCAGGCTTTCCCTGTTTTCAGCTTTCCCACCCGGCCCGGATGGAATCAGCGTTTCTTGGTCGTGCCTCCGCTTTTTTTGGTTCCGCTTCCGCCCTGTTTCTTCGGGGCGCTGGTTTTTGCCGCGGGCTTTGCCGAGGCTTTCTTTGCAGTTTTCGGCGGCGCCTTGGGTGAAGCTTTCGGCGCGGCTTTCTTGGCAGGCGCCGGGGATGTTTTCGGTGGAGCCTTCAGCGTTTCTCCCGGCGACAGCGATATTTGATCCACGCGCAACATCGTGTAATTCTGCCGGTGCCCGCGAGTTTTTTTGTATTGCTTTTTTCTCTTAAAGTGAAAAACAAGAACCTTCCGGCCCCGGGCGTGCGACAGAATCGTGGCCTCGACCTTCGCCTGCGCCACCGCCTCGCCGGTCAATATCTTTCCTTCTTCGGAAGAAACGGCCAGCACTCGGCCGAATTCCCCCTCGCTTCCCTTCTCCCCCGGCAAACTCTCCACGCGGATCACATCGCCCGGCGCCACGCGGTACTGTTTGCCGCCCGTCTCTATGACGGCATACATCGACACCTCCAGCCTCTGCCGTCCCAGCCATTCCTGGCCGCTTCCCGCAAGCCACCCGCAATGGGCATCGGCTCATCCATACGGAACGGCAACAAAACACCCTTGGATTCTTAACCCAATTATTATAGAGGTCTCAACGGACCGGCGTCAAATGTGAAGCTGCGGTGGAGGGTCTGAGGAAGCAACGGGGCTGGGTTTTGCATGACCGATCACCCCGGCGGCGACTGCTGCGCAGACTGATTTAGCGCGAACGCGCTAAGCCGTGGAGGAGCTGCCAAAACGTAAAATTGTCGGCGACAGCCTCGGCGGCAACCCTAGCGGCTGGCGGTCAGTCTTCGTGCGCGCTCTCCGATCTGTTTTGCCTGTTCGGTCTCGCCCATCTGCGTGTACACTTCTGCCAGGTTTTTGAGCGGCACGGCCAAGTTCGGGTGCTCGGCTCCGAGGGCAGCCTCCGCGATCGTAATCACTCGCTGCAAGAGCGTCTCCGCTTTCCGGTAGTTGCCTTGCTCCTGGTAGAAGACCGCAAAGTTGCTCAGCGTCGTGACCAACTCCGGATGCTGGCTGCCGTACACTTTTTCCCCGATAGCGAGAGCTTGTTGAAACAGCTTTTCGGCCTGTTCCGGCTTGCTCTGGGCTGCGTAGAGCAGCGCTTGGTTGTTGAGGTTCATCGCAACGATCGGATGATCTCGCCCGTGTTGTTTTTGGTCAATCGCCAGCGCCTTCCGGTAGAGCGGTTCCGCCAGCGGAAATGCGCCCCGCACCCGATAGAGCTCGGCCAGGTTGTTCATACAGGCCGCCACCAAGGGATGGTCCTCCCCCAACGCATTCCGGTAGATTCCCAGGGCGCGCTGATAGAGCGGCTCCGCTTGCTCCGACATGTTTTGAGCGGCGTAGAGGAGCGCCAGATTGTTTAATGTTTGCGCCAAATCGGGATGTTCCGGTCCCAGAAACTTTTTGCGGATGCTGATCGCCCTCTGGTACAGCGGCTCGGCCACGCCGTAATCCTCCTGCATCCGGCTCATCTCGGCCAGATTGTTCAGCGTGGTCGCCACCAGAGGGCTCTCCGTGCCAAGTGCCGCCTCGGAGATCCGCAGGGCGCGGTCGTAGAGCAGCTTGGCCTCGGCAAACTGGCCGACCAGCCGGTGCATCTCTGCCAGGTTATTCAGGCTGATGGCCATGTTGGGATGATCCAGCCCGAAGGTCGCCTCGGCAACCCGCACCGCCTCGGCGGCGATAGGAATCCCTGCGGCGTAGCTGCCGCCCTGATACAGGTCATACAGTTGTCGGTTGAGTCCTTCCCACTGGCTTTTTTGCGCCCCAAGGCTTGAAACAAAAACAGCGCTGGCGAAAAGGACTAAAAGGAAACCTTGCCGACAGTGTTTCTTTATCATTGGAGTCAATCTAGCACAGCGGCGGAGCAAACAAACCCTGAAGTGGGCGGGGCTTTCCGCTTACCAAATTAGTTACCGCCCCCCTGAGCGCACTCGCAGCCGGCCCCCCTCGGAATCTTCGTCTCGCTCGGTTCGCTCGGCTTGCTCGAATCGATCCGTTTTCTCTCCCTCCTCGGCATTTGCGGGCTGTTCGCAATCATCGGGATAGTTTTCTTGCTCCCAAATTCCCCATCGCTGAAACTCGGCTTGTATGACGGAGCGAGAGAGCGAAATCAAAATGCGAAACCAAGAAAGCCGCAAAACCTTTACAGGGCCGGCCACGACAAACCGACAACCGGAGAGAACTCCCAAAGGTGCGCCAACGCCCGAGGTCCTCATCCCCGATCCCGGCAAGCCCATTGCGGAGCAGGAACTCGTCGTCCTTCTGGCCATGTGCCTGTTCGGAGAGGCGCGAGGCGAAAGCGATCTGGCCCGCCGGGCCGTGGCGCAACTGCTGCTGAACCGGGCGAGAAATCCCCGGCGTGTCTTTGGCTCGAAACCCGAAGCGGACTTTACGGAAAATCTCCGCCGCGTCATTCTGCAGCCCTGGCAGTTTTCCTGCTTCAACCCGGACGACGCCAATCGCGCGAAATTGCTGCATCCGCTCGATCACGAGGAGCCGCAGGTATGGGAGCGGTGCCTCCGTTGCGCCCGGCAAGCTCTGCAAGCCGGCGATTACAACGCGCAACCTCACGCGGACCAGCGCGACGAACTGACGGCGAACAGCGATCATTACTTCGACGACTCCATCCAACCCCCCTCCTGGGCTCACCCTTCCAAACAAACCGTGAAGATCGGGCGGCTGAACTTCTACCGGCTTTACCTGTCTCCGCCGGCTGCTGCTGCAAACGCAGAACTGCCAGCGGCGACTCTGCCGGGGACGCCCCCTTCCGGTTCCCGCCCCACAACGGGCCTCCCTGCTCCGCATCCCCCGGACACTGGCAATATCCGTCCGGGATCGCCTCAACGGCATGAGCGGACGGGGAGGCTCGCCGCCTTTGTCTCCAGGCTGCTTGCTCCGTTCCGCTCGTCACGGCGCAGCGGCCAGCGAGGCAAACTGCTGCTGCGCAGACTGCTGCGCAGACTGATAGAGCGCCAGGGCGCAACCCTGCGGGGTGAGACTCAAAGCGTGAAACTGCCGGCGGCAGCCCGCGAACGCGCCAAGCCGGGAAGAAGCTGCCAAGCCGTAAAGAGGGTTGCGATTGCCGCAATGAGCTTGACCCTGCTGCTCGCCGCTTGTGCCGACCTCGAGCGCACCGCTTACCAGACGATGGCCGTCACCAAGGCGGAGTACGAGACCATCCAGCGTCACGTTGCCGAGGCCGCGGTACACGGGCTCATCACCACCGAGCAGTGGAATCGGTTCCAGGCCGAAGGACACCGCTTCATCGACGCCCACAACTCCGCCGCCGATGCGTTCGCTCTTTGGCGCACAACGAAAGCGGACGGAGATGCCGCGCGCTTGGAAGCGATGCTTCAAATCCTCCCCCGGCTGATCCTGGAGATCCGCCGCCTCGTCGGGAGCTTCCAAGAACAACCGGAGCCGGAAGTAAACGGTCAGGAGTCAGCAACCGAAAGTGCGCCAGTGCTGCCGCCGGCAAAAACGCCTGCCCGAAGTTTTATTAAACAAAGTTTGGTTCAACAAAGCCTGGTGAAAGAACACTTGGTGAAACAACTATGGCTTTAAGCGAAAAGCAAATGCTGTTGATTGAGGAAGGCGTTCGGCTGGCATTAGCTGCCGTATTGGCGGCGGTCCAGGCCTCCGGGGATGAGGGAGAGATTGACTGGAACTCGGTGCGGATCACCGAGACGCCGGAGATGGCGCTCGCAAAGGCGCGCCGCGCGAAACAACTGCGGCCGGCAGATTAACGACTCTTCCGAGCCGCGACAGTAATGGAGCGGTCACTACTTAGAACGGAAACGGCGAGCAAGAATGCTTGCCCAAACACAAACGAAGATGGCAATGAATCAGCAACCCATCCCGCAAGCCTCTCTCCCCGGCCCCGCCTCCAGCGGCCTTAAAAAAGCCGTCGGACCGGCGGCGGGCGCCCTCGTCGGCACATCGGTCATTGTGCTGCTGGTGGAGCTGGCCCGCTCCGGCGCGCTGGCGCAATACTCGGAGCTGCTCGCGCCGCTGCTCGGCTGGGGACCCGGATTGTTCATCCTGATGGGATTTCTCTGGCTGGCGCACAGCTACGCGCCCCCGCTGATCGAGACACAACGCTCCACCGCCACGGCCTTGCAGAAGCTCGCCGACACGGTGGAACACAATTCCGGCAACCAGCACGATCTGGTGCTGGCCATGCAAGTGAACTCGGACAAACTCGAGCAGGTGCGCAACACCGTTGCCGACCTGCAAGATCACGTACAGCAACTGAAGGAGGAGTGGCGGAATGGCCGGACGCGGTGAACTGGGAGCTTCCCTGAAACACGACTTCCGGCGGGGGGAGATCATCTGGGTGCTGAAGCAGGACTATCCCCACCTGGTCACCTTCCGCCACCTGCAACTGGCTTTGCGGGACCGCAACATCCCCCTCTCGCAAAAAGACCTGGAGGGCTATCTCAGTTATCTCGAGGAGGGCGGCTTCGTGCGCTGCAAACGGCGCTATGACGAGAAGGAATCGCGCGACAGGATTCTGGCCGCTTCGCTGACCGCACGCGGGATTCTGCTCCTCGACCACAAGATTACCGACGCCGGAGTGCGCTTTTGAGGCCGCCGCCGTGAACCTAGGACGCTGTCTGCGCAACCACATGAATGACCGGCTCAATCCAATCCGACATCACCAAGCTGCGGCCGGAGTCGCAGGCGCTCCTCCACCGGATGCTCGACCAGGACGCGGAGATCAACGAAATCCGGCGCGCAGTGTACCGGCTCAGCGGCGAGCGGGTGTCGCTCCCGGCCCTTGGTTACTACGCCGCGCAGTACACCAATCGCCAGCAACAGCGCCAACAGGCGCGCGCGCAGACGGACGATTTTATCCGGCTGGCCGGGAAGAAGGGGGTCAAAGTTTCCGACCTATTGCGGGCCGCTTTGATCGACCGCCTCATCGGTGCGCGCCGGGACGGGAGCTTGAAAAAGGCGGACCTGTTCAAACTAGAGGACGCCGAGCGCCGGCGGCGCGAATTCGAACTCAAGCAAAGCCAGGCGCGGCAATCTGCCAAACACAAGAAGCGCGAGATGGAACTCAAGGAACGGCAGGCGCGCCTCGACGAGCAGCGATTCGAAATCGAGCGCGAAAAAGCCCAGGCGGACTTGGTGAAGCTCGACCGCAAGGCAAAGCTGGGCGAGTCCCTGACAGCAGGCGACGTGAGACGAATGCGGGAGATTTACGAGATCTATGACGAATGGCAGCCGGACCCAGACCAGACCGCAGCGGATGAAACCTATGGAAACTCGCAAGAAACCGAAGCCTGATAAATCACCAAAGCCTAAGGCTGCTGCGCAGACTCCTTCAGCGCGAGCACGCACGCAGCGGCAGTTCCCGAAAAACGGGCTGCCGCCGGCAACCAAACGCTCGTCGGGAACTACAAAGAGCACGGAGATGCTAAAAAGTGGGAAATTCTCGGCGAGAGCCCCGGCGGCAGTCCCTCTTTACCCTTACCAGAAGCGCTGGGTGATGGACGATTCGCGCTTCAAGCTTGCGGTCAAGTCCACCCAAATCGGCTTCAGCTTCGCCGCCGCGCTCGAAGCTGTGCTCGATTGCCTCGACAAGCGGACCCTCTGGATCGTTCTCTCGCGCGGAGACCGGCAGTCGCTGGAGTTCATGCAGAAAGTTCAGCAGCATACGAAAGCGTTACGGATTATAGGCAGCGTTCTTGGGACATCTTTCTTTGACGAGACAACTATTCGGAAACGCGAGATAAAATTTCCTAACGGCTCGCGCATCATCGCCCTGCCTGCCAACCCGGACACGGCGCGCGGCTACACCGGCAACATGATCCTCGACGAGTTTGCTTTCCATCAGCAGGATCGCGAGATTTGGGCCGCTGCCTTTGGCCGCATCTCGCGGGGCAACCTGAAGCTGCGGGTTATCTCCACCCCCAATGGCCATCGCGGAAAATTCTTTGAGCTTGCGCAGGAAGCTGGCCTCGCCGATGGCGCCGGGGACCCGTTGCAAGCCGCAAGCGACAAAATCCCCGGAGTTAAGCGGAAGCTTCCGGATTGGCGCGCTCGCGCAAATCGGTCTGCGCAGCAGTGGTCCGGGCACTGGTGTGATGTGCATGAAGCGGTCCGCCAGGGCTGCCCTATAGACACGCAAGCGCTCCGTCAAGCCATCGGAGACACCGAGACCTGGCAGCAGGAATACGAATGCGTCTTCCATTCCGACCGCGAGAACTACATCCCCATCGACCTGCTTGTCGAGTGCGAGCATCCGCAGGCCACCGTATCGCTTCCTGCTGATTGGCAACCAAGTCCCAACCGGGAGTGCTATTTCGGCTATGACGTAGGCCGCGTGCATGACCTGGCCGTTGTGGCCGTGGTCGAAAAAGTCGGCGATGTCTTCTGGACGCGCGCCCTCATTGAGATGCCCCAAACCAAATTCTCCGCCCAGGAGAAGGCTCTCAGCGATCTTGTCCCCTTCTGCTTGCGCGGCGCGGTGGATGCCACCGGCCTGGGGAAGGAGATGGCGGAGCGTCTGGCGGAAAAGTTCGCGGGGCGCGTCGAACCGGTGACCTTCACTGCGGCTGTCAAGCACGAGATGGCCATACGCATGAAGCGGCACTTCGAGGAGCGCACCCTGCGGATTCCCGACAACCGTCCTTTGCGCCGCGACCTGAACGCCGTCAAGCGCATCGTCACCTCGGCGGGCAACATTCGGTTTGACGCCGAGCGCACCGCCGACGGACATGCCGACCGCTTCTGGGCGCTGGCGCTGGCCCTGCACGCCGCCGGGCACGGCAGCCTCGCAGCCCCTGCTCAGGGAACGCTCGATAGCGACCCCGAATGGTACGAGCCGCAGGAACGCCACTCGGTCTACGACAAGGAGGTGGAGGAAACCGGCAGTCAGAAGCTAGCAAGCAGAAGTCAGGAGTCAGAAGTCAGAATAAACCCCGGGCCTGCAACTGTTCTACCTTCTGACTTCCTCGACTTCTGTCTTCTGACTTCTTACTTCCATCTTCTGACTCCTGCTGGAGGCATCGCATGAGCTTAACCTTGCTCAATTTGCAAGACGCGCGCCGGGCAACCGCCGCCGCTTCCGAGCCGCGACCTCTATCCGGCGCACGCCGCGCAGCAGAAGCCGTATCGCCGGCCTTGCTGCTGGGGCAGGACCCGGAAGGTTTCCGTCCCTACGGAACCAGCCGGCGCTTTGGCTCGGCCCTCACCTCGCGGGACCTCAACCCCGTTCTGCACGCTCGCATGCAGCAGGTTGCCTACTACCTCTATCTGGTCAACCCGCTGGCTCACCGCATTGTCGAGTACACCAAGAACTACGTCGTCGGCGACGGCGTCTCGGTGAAGGCCGAAGACCCTGCCGCCGGGCGCGTAGTCGAAACCTTCTGGCAGGACTCGGTCAACCGCATGGATTTTGCGCTGCCGGAGTTTGTCAAAGAGCTTGGCATCTTCGGCGAGCAGTGCTGGCTGGCGGCGGTGAACCCTCTGAGCGGGCGCGTGCGGCTGGCGTATTTGGACCCGGCTGAGATCGACGCGGTGGAGTGGGGGGAGCTGGCCATCGGCGCGGACGCGACGGGAGCGGCGGGGACGGTTTCGGTCCCGGTCGCCATTCTGCGCCGCCGTGCGCCGGGTGAAACCGAGCCGCGCCGCTTTCGCATCATCCGTCCCGACGAGGATCCGGAAAGCCCCACCTTTGGCCAACTGGTGGGAGAGTGCTTTTATTTTGCCATCAACAAGGCGCGCACCGCTTCGCGCGGCGTCAGCGACCTGTTTGCCATCGGGGATTATCTCGACGGCTACGACAAGATGTTGTTCGGCCTCATCGACCGCGTCGGCTTCTCGAACGCCTTCATCTGGGACGTGCTGCTGAAGGGCGCGACCGAGGAGAACATCCAGGAGTGGCTGAAGGAGCAGCGCCCGCCCCGTCCCGGCTCGGTGCGCGCGCACAACGAGCAGGTGGAATGGAAAACGGTGTCGCCCAGCCTGCAAGCCCAGGACTTCAATGAGGCGGCCCGCACCATCAAGAACATGAACCTGGCCGGCGCGGGATTTCCCGAGCATTGGTTCGCCGAGGGCGGCAACGTGAACCGCGCCTCGGCCCTGGAGATGGGCGATCCCACTTTGAAGACGCTGGTCGAGCGGCAGGGCTTTGCCGCTTTCATGGTCCGCCAGGTGATCGAGTTTGTCATCGACCAAGCCGTCGCAGCCGGAACACTCCCGGAAACGGTAAACCGCAAGTTCCACGTGCAGATGCCCGAGATGAGCGTGCGCGACATGGGCAAGGCCGCCCAGGCGCTCTCCCATGTGGGAACCACGGTAATGGAGCTGCGCCGCGCCCAACTGATCGACACGGAATCGGCGCAGGAACTGGTGGCCTCGGTGGCCTTGCAGCTCGGAGTGGAGATGGACCTGGAAGCGGTCCGTCGCAGGCTGGCCGCCGCCGGCGAAAACCCTGCAAGTGCAAAACCCGGAAGCCAGGAGGAAACAGCCTGATGATTCCAGAAACCCATGCCACGCCTCTCCGAGCCGCGACCAATCCGAGCCACGCGCGCCAGCAAGCGGACATCATCCGAGCCACGACAGTAATGGAGCGGTCCCCAACCTCGCCAGAGTTAGCCATCGTCGAAGCCACACTCACCAGCGGGGCGCTGGTCGAAACTCCTTCCAACGGCGGACCCACTGGCATGAAGGGGCGGGGGCGGAGCGGCGAGGAGGGGCGGGAAAAGAACCGCGAGCAAGGGACGGGGCGGCCAGCCGGGGGCG
>JADFGZ010000060.1 GCA_022567475.1 Acidobacteriota bacterium
GCACCGCTCATCGCGGTCGCGTACCAAGCCGGGCGTAAAGCTGATCAGCATTACGGCACAAGATTTGTTTAGCCGGAGCAACTATCAGGACTTCCAACGCTTCTCGGAGATCGATCTGGCGCTGGCCGCCGACGCAGAGGCCACGCTGCCGTCTTTGATTGAAGCCGTCAAGCGACTGGCCAATAGCGACCGGAAGCGGGCGTTCCAGGATCGCGGGGCCCAGCTTGCGAAGGCATATGAGCGGTCCCAAGAGCGGATGCGGACCAACGCAACCTATGCATGGAACGCCAGCCCGGTCAGCACCGCCCGTATCGCCGCTGAAGTGTGGGCGCAGATCAAAAATAAGGACTGGTCGCTGGTCTCCGACTCCCGTTCGATGAGCGGATGGGTGCGGCGGCTGTGGTCGTTTGAAAAGTACTATCAATGCATCGGCGGCTCCGGGGCGGCCGGCGTGGGTTATAACTCTCCCGCCGCGGTGGGGGCGGCGCTGGCGAACCGGAAACACGGGCGGCTGTCGGTCAACTTCCAGAAGGACGGCGACCTGATGTACGCTCCGGGCGTCCTGTGGACCGCCGCGCATCACCGCATCCCGCTTCTGAACATCATGTTCAACAACCGTGCCTATCATCAGGAGGTCATGCACCTCCAGCGCATGGCGAACCGGTACAACCGCGGCATTAGCAGCGAAAGTGTCAATATCGGCACGACGATTGACAACCCCAACATCGACTACGCCAAGCTCGCGCAGAGCATGGGCTGGTATGCCGAGGGGCCGATTTCGGACCCCAAAGACTTAGGTCCGGCCATTCGCCGCGCCATTGCCGTGGTGGAGCGAGGCGAGCCTGCGCTGCTCGACGTTGTCACGCAGCCCCGCTAAAAGAGGACGCTGAGGAGGGAAGTATGAACCGGTCAATTGCAAACCGCTGTGCAGGAAGTGCTGCTGCCCTGATGGTGGTGGCTTGCTTGCTGTTCGTGAGCCTGGAGGCAGGAGCCCAGTCCTCGGGCTCGGATTCGAAAACGAATACCGCTCCGGCGGGGAACGCCGAAAACGGGAAGCGGATATATACCAGCTATGGCTGCTACCAGTGCCACGGGCACGCGGCTCAAGGGGGAGCCGGATCGCGGCTGGCCCCGAACCCGATTTCGTTTACAGCCTTTGTCCGCTACATCCGCCATCCGCGGGGCCAGATGCCGCCCTACACGAGCAAGGTGGTGTCGGACTCGGAGTTGGCGGACATCCACGCCTTCCTGCGAACGTTGCCGCAGCCGCCTGCGGTGAAAGACATTCCTTTGCTGAACGACTAAACAGGCCCGGCCCGAGCAGACCCGGCAGACCAGTCCCAGCGGGGCCGGTCTGCTCAAGGGAGATCGGTGTATTTGGAAGGGCGAGGCAGGCGCGGGTTCCCCGGTCAGGGAGCCAAAGCTAAGGGGATGGCAGGGAAATGGCCGCTAAGGTTGTACCAGCCACTGCAACGCCGCGAGCAACCCTCCCGCCAACTGGCGCGGCATCTCAACGTGCCCATAGTGCGTCATGGGAACATCGAAGACCAGCACCCGGATTGGGATATCTGGATTGTTCTTGCGGAACTCATTGGCAACCCGCAGTTCCCTGGCGTTGGACGGATTCTGGTTCCAGTGTCCGTCGTCGAGCTTTGTCGTAGACCAGATCATCTTCCGGTAGCCGGTGACTGGAGCGCGCATGGTGGAAAACAGGTCGGCAATGGCCTCGTCCGGGTTGGCTCCAAACGGATTTCCTTGCAGGGCTTGCTGAATCTGCGATGCCGCATGCTCACGAAGATTGCCGGCGCTATTGTGCTCCATATCCTGCAAGGGTTGTTTGAACTGCGGCCTGCGGCGCTCCTCCAGGCCCATCCAACGCTGCGCCATCGCCACCCTGGATTGGGTTGGGTCCCAAACAGGGTTCAGAGGACCGAGGTAGCCGCGCGAATACCCCTCGGCGGGGCGCGGCCTGATTTCCCATACGTCCAGGTAGTCCTCAGCGCTTCTGATTCCCCGGAACTCCCGCATGCTCGTCAGCGCGGCCGGTCCGCCGGTGCCCCAGCCGAACGAAAGCCCTTGCGTGCGGTCCTTCAGGCTGGAGTCCTTTAAGATAAACTGGATTTCTCCGCCGGTGGAATGGCCGACCAGTACGACAGGACCACTCGTCACCGCTTCCACCAGTTTCTTGACTCCTTCCGTCACCACCCGAAACGTATAGACGGCATTGCGAACCTTGAGTTCCTCTGCCGAGACGTCGCGGTCCAGCAGGTAGCCGGGGATTCGCTTCTCGTATTCGGGCTCCGTCCAACCTCCATGCCGGTAGTTCCCCGGAATCGTTACCAGCAGCACGGGGATCTTTTGCGCCAGGTACTGTCCCAGCCCCGGGCGATTCAGCGGGTCCAAAAAGAACTCGTACCAGTTCGCCGCGCCACCGTTGATGATCACCAGCGTCGGCATCCCCGGCAGCGGATGGTTCGGTATCAAGTGCAACCCTGGAATATCCCAATCCAAACCGTAGAGCTTGTAGCGGATCTCGTGCCACTTGGCCCGGTAACCCAGCTGATCCGCAGGCAAGCTCTCCAGCTTACGGGGATCCACGGCGCCGCCTGGCGCCGCATCGGCGAGCGCCTTGACGCGCGAGCCTCCGTCCGGCAAATCCCAGCCCAGTTGTTCAAATAGCTCCGGCGATACGGAGTGGTAGGGCTGCTCCTGCTGGAGCATGCTGATGATCTGCGCTTCGCCAGGTCCCTGTGCCTGCAAGGCAGGAACTGCAATGGCCAGGAACGCTAGCGTAGCGCCGATCCTGAAAAATGAATGAATCATTCCATGCCCCTTTCCGTCGTGCGCGGACTGAACCGGCTGAATTCGGAAAAAGCAATTGCAACGAATTCAAACCAGGATTTTTGTTTGACTCCCTGTCTTAGTACAAAAGAGTACGCTAGCTTCTCTGTCATTTCAACTGATTACGATGTGCCCGGCACAGCCTGATAGAAGCCGTTGACCTGCAAAAGCTGGATGGGGATGCCGAAAAGATTGCTGAGGCTCTCGCTGGTGAGGATTGCGGACTTCTCACCGTCGGAAATCACCTTTCCATCCTTCAGCAGCACCACCCGGGAGATCTCCGGCGGGATCTCGTGAATATGCTGGGTGACGAGGATGACGGTCTTTCCTGCCTGCATCAGGCCGCGAACGATGCCGAGATACTGAAAGCACGCCTGGAGATCGAGGCCGCTGGTCGGCTCGTCCAGCACCAGCGTCTCCGGATTGTTGACCAGGGCGCGCCCAAGCAAAAAGCGGCGTTTCTGGCCGGTGGACATTGCCGCGAAGGGTCTGTCCTTGAGCTCAGCCACCGCCAGCATATCCATGATCCGGTTCGCGCGTTCCTCCTCCTCCGGGCTGACGCGCTGGTGGGACCACACATTGATGCTCGAAAATAGCCCGGACAAAATCACATTCCGTCCGGGAGCGCTGCCGAGATAGTCGGTTTGCAGATCGTCAGAAACAATGCCGAGATGCGAGCGCAGCTCCCACACGTTCCATTGTTTCTGTCCGAACAACCGCACAGAGCTGCCCTCGCGCGCCACGGGGTAGAGTTCGCAGGACAGCAGCTTCAGCAGCGTGGATTTGCCGGAGCCGTTGGGGCCGAGGATGGCGGTATTGCAGCCTCGCGTGATCTCGAGCGAGAGGTTGTCGAATACCTTGGTCTCCCCGCGATACACCGTGGCGTTGTTGATCTCGATCATTTGCTGCATGCGGAGTTTGCCGGATTCCTGCGGCAAGCATCCAAGGGGTGATGCGCCGGCCGTTCAGCAATCCAGCCCTCGCCGGCCATGCGGCGCGGCGCGAGTTGCACCTTCTTAGCTCTTAAGCTTAGATCTTAAACTTAGATTTTAAGCTCGTCGAAAACTTTCTTGGCGACCAGGACGGCATTGGCTGCCGTGGGCCATCCGCCATAGAAGGCCATGTGCGTGATGACCTCGCAGATTTCCTCTTTCGTTACCCCGTTCTCTATCGCTAGGCGGATGTGGACTTGGAGCTGATCGGTCCGGTACAGGGCGGTTAAGGCGGCTACCGTGATCAGGCTCCGGTCGCGCTTGGACAAACCGGGGCGTTCCCAAACGTCTCCGTAGAGCACCTTGATAGTGAGGTCTGCCAGGTGGGGTGTAATTTCCTTCATGACGGGTAGCGCTTGACTCATTTTAACTCCTTACGATGTATGGCAGAGTGGGGCCATGCGGCACCGTGAATGATCTCCGCCAGGATAGAAGTGCTGATGATGGAAACTGCGGTAGATTACACGAGGCGCGAGGGTAAATCAAATGCCGGCAAGATGTAAGACAAGATGCAAGAAGTGATGCAAGAAATGCGGTTGCGCATCATGCTTTGCGGGGCGGGGGGTCTGGGCTGTTTTTCTCCGCGTGCGAAACCGGTTAGGAGTCGCCCCAATCTTCCGGAGGAGAAAGAACTCCCCAAATGTTTTCCGCGCGCTCCAACTCCACTCCGATCTGGTAAATGCCTCCAGCGCGGGGCCCGCCGCTGACCCAGGCCACCCGGCATCGCTGCTGCCGCTCCGTCTGCGGAACTCTGACGACGACTTGAGACCCTAAAGAAAACTGATGTTGCACGGAAATGCAAGCCCCGTGCTTATTCACCAGGTTGGAGGTTGTGTTCTCGTGAACTTCCTGCCCGTCGGCATCGAGACCGGAAACTTCAACAGGAATGGAACACGCTATCCGCGTGCTGCGCCGGAAGTCCTTTAAGCTTGGTTCCCCCCCCATAGTTACTTTCTATGGTTACTTTCTGTAGTTACTTTTCCGAATAGCTGCCCGAATCTCGGAGATTGATTCCACAGGTTCCTGAAAGGAGTGCAAAGTTGAGCAATGCAAAAGGAAATTTCCGATGGAAGCTTCCCCGTTGCCACAACCCATATGCCATCCGGTGTGACGCGGCAGCTTGCTGGAGACGCCTCGCCTGTCCGCTGCCGGTCAGCGTTGCCACCAATCAGGCGGGGCCTGAAATCCAACCGTCGGCAGGCCCTCGCTGGCGGCAAAGTTCGGCTCGCTATAGCGGATCTGTCCTCCCACAATGGTCAGCAAGGGATTAATCTCCGCGATCTCATCTTCCGGGACCGTCAGGTAGTCCTGGTCCAAAACCACCATATCCGCCCATTTGCCCGGCTCGATGGAGCCGATATTTTTTTCCTTCCACACATGCCAGGCGGCCCAGCGGGTGTAGGTGTAGAGCGCCTCGCGCCGGTTAATTCGTTGCTGTGCTCCCCAAACCTGGCCGGTGACTTTGTCCCGCCGTGTGATGGCACGTTGCAGGCAGGTGAACGCCCAGTCCTGGTGGCCCTCGCAATGGATCGAAGGCATGAGCCCCAGGCGGACCAGCCGCTTGAAGGGAGCCACCGAATCGGCCGCCCGGTCTTTGTCATAAATCAGCGAGTAGGCTCCCAAGATTCCTTTTTCGGCGTCGGCGAAGGAAGCCGGGGTGCAGGTGAATGTGATCCCCAGGCGCTTGGCCCGCAGCGCCTGTTGTTCGGTGATGTATCCGCAATGGTCGGCGGAGAATCGCAGGTCGGCGGGTTGAATCTGATACCTTCTTTCGGCCTCGTCCAGTATATCCATATAATCGTCGAGGCTGCGGTCGCCGTTCAGGTGGATATTGCTGATCGCCCAGCCCAGCCGCGCAGCAGTCAACAGCGCATCGCGCAGAACCGTGTCATTCGGGTTTCCCGTGAGCTTGCAGTACCCGTGAGGGCCCCACGGCTGCTCGAGCCACGCCGGAAAATTCACAGCCTCCCGGGGATAAGTGCCGTGAATGCAGGCAGCGCCTATCTGCGGGCCGCGAGTTCCCTCGATGTTCAGCATGGTGGCTCCGGAGAGCCACAGCCAGGGCGTCCCGTGGCCTGCGCGGCCTGGAACACGGCGGAAGATCGTCTCCGCCAGCGGGTGATAGGCGGCCATCTGGTGGGCATAGGCCAGCCGCACGGGCATCTCCTCGCGCTCGTCCAGAATTTGGTACACGCGCAGGGAATCCGCATCCACCCGCGTGGCCACCGTGGTCAGTCCGCGAGCCGCGGGCTCATCTAATTCTTTCTGGAACGCCGGCGCCAATTCTTCCAGCTCCCGGGCAGACAACGCTGGGAAAAACTCAGCCATGGTGTAGGCAGCCGCCGTGTCCAGCAGGCCGGTGGGATTTCCATCCTGGTCTTTCACGATTACGGGAATTCCTTGAGGGTATCTCTCCAGCAACAGGTTCAGCGCCCGGCTGTTCACCAGTATGGGGTCTGCTCCACCCAGCCGAATGACGACCGGATTGTTGGGGGCCATCTCGTCCATCTCGGACAGGGATGGCGCAGCCGGGTGAGTATCCACGTTGCCTCGGTTAAACGGCCCGCCCCGGATGCCCACGATGATCCACTCCCCCGCATTTTTTTCGAGCGCCCTGGTTCGCAACTGAGCCAGCCAGTCCTGCTTGCTCGTCCACGCGAGCGGCGGGCCGGTGGTGTCCAGAGAACGTTCCAGATGATGGCTTACCGTCTGGCTGTTGACGTGGAGGTGCGTTTCAATCATTCCCGGGAGCACGGTCTTCCCGGCCAGGTCGATTCGCCGCGTGCCCGGCCCGGCAAACTCCAGGGCGTGCTGGCTGCTCCCCACAGCCACGAACTTGCCGTCATAGACCGCCACTGCTTCGGCAACGGTAAAGTTGGCAGGGTCTTCGGTATCCGCCGTCAGAATTTTGCCGTTATACAGCACCAGATCGGCTTCCAACCCTGCGGCCTGCCCCCAGGGACGATTCAGGAAAAAAACCATTCCTAGGAACAGAAGGAAAAAAAGAATCTTCGTCGGCTTGGTCATGCTTGCTACCTCGCGGGTGTTTTAATTAAATCGAAATTCAGTTGTTCGCAAACTGCTGCCGTGCAATGGATCACACTGTCAGAAGAATTGGCCCGCCTTCCCGTATGAAATTGTACACCGAACCGGGCGGCGGTTTATGCGGGGATACCGACGCGCCGGCAAGGCTATTGAACCGCCAACAGGAAAAAGAGTATGCTCTTGAACTCATGATGAGTTGAATTTCAAAAGAAGCGTCTGTGTAATGCGCCCCTAGTATACCCTCCTATGTTGCAGGGGAAAGGATTCCTTTTTTTCTGTTGGAATGGAAGGAAATATTGATGGAAGGAAACAGGGATGTTTAGCTGCTTGGACCATTTGGAATGTTCAGCCTGTTCCCGCACCTTTGAGCGGCATACCCTCATCAATCTTTGTTCCTGCGGCGGACCGATCCTGGCACGGTATCGGCTGGAAGAGGCGGCGAACACCACCGACCGGCACAGACTAAAAGGCCACAGTCTGTGGCGCTACCACGCTATATTGCCGGTGCAGCGTCCGGAAGCTATTGTATCCCTCGGTGAAGGGATGACGCCGCTGTTGCCCGCAGACAAACTAGGAAAAGCTCTTGGCTTGCGGCGCCTCTATATCCAGAACGAAGCTTTGAATCCCAGCGGCTCATTCAAAGACTTGGGGTTTACAGTGGCCATATCGCGTGCTGCCGAACTCGGCGTGAAGGAGGTGGGGATTCCTTCGGCTGGCAACGCAGGCAGCGCCGCCGCTGCTTATGCGGCCCGCGCGGGGTTACGGGCCCACATCTTTTTCCCGCGAGATGTGCCGAAGGCGTTCCTCACGGAGTGTGAGGCCTTTGGCGCCCATGTGGAGTTGGTCGATGGGAAAATTAACGATGCGGGAAAGCATGTGGCCGAGGGATGCAAAAAATATGGCTGGTTCGATCTCTCCACGCTGAAAGAGCCCTACCGTCTGGAGGGGAAAAAGTGCATGGGGTACCGGCTGGCGGAGCAACTGGATTGGGAGCTTCCGGATGTGATTGTCTATCCTACCGGCGGCGGCACCGGCCTGATCGGCATGTGGAAGAGTTTTGCGGAGATGGAGGCTATGGGGTGGATCGGATCCAGCCGTCCCCGCATGGTCTCGGTGCAGGCGGCGGGTTGTGCTCCGATTGTGCGGGCATTCGAGCGCGGAGCGGAGCGGGCCGAGTTCTGGGAAAATGCTGCCACCCTGGCAGCCGGTTTGCGGGTGCCGAGCGCCGTGGGGGACGCCTTAATGCTGCGGGCATTGCGCGAGAGCAAGGGAACGGCTGTGGCGGTAAGCGAAGAAGCGATACTCGATGGTGTGCAACAGATGGGCCAGTGTGAGGGAATATTCGCCTGCCCGGAGGCAGGGGCAGCCCTGATGGGGTTGCGCCAGTTGGTCGAGCAGGGCTGGGTACGGCCGGAGGAGCGAGTGGTGCTGTTCAACACCGGAAGCGGACTCAAGTATCTTGACGTGTTCCATCCAAGGAGCGCCATCCAATGACCGATTCAATCTTGCAGTCTGTTGCTTCCGTCTCTGGGGCTTGTGTTCCTGGCCGGCTGTTCTTTCCCGGACCCGGAACCTATCCAAGATCGGCAGTCTGCGCCCGCTGCGGCTCCTAGGCAGGCTCGGAGCCGGATTTGTGCTTCCTTCCGGCTCTGGAGCCGCGAGGCAGGCGGTAGTGCAGCCCCGGCGGACCGTCGCATTCGGCCTGTCCCAAGCTGACAAGTTCGATCAGGTGAGCCTCCACGGAAAGGCCCGCCGCCCCGCGCAATCCCGCCGAAAGGCCGACATAGACGGCCTCTACGATCTCCGGGATAGTCGCATCTCCTTTGCCGAGCCGCTGCAAGATCGCCGCGGTTCGTTCCCGCCGGTGTTCGATGAAGGCGCGGACGTGCTGCTTGGGGTCGGGAATGGCCGGGCCATGGGTCGGCAGATAGATTGCTTCGTCCCGGTCGAGCAGCTTTTCCAGCGAGCGCATATAGTCTCCCATGTCTCCGTCCGGGGGGATAATCACGCTGGTCGACCAGCCCATCACGTGGTCGCCGGAGAACAGCACCTGCTCCTTTTCCTTCTCCTTTGAAAATGAAAAACAGAGATGGTCGGAGGTATGGCCGGGGGTATGCACCGCCTCGATCTGCCAGCCGTGTCCGTCCAGCACGTCGCCGTCGCGCATGGTTTGGTCGTGGATGGAGCCGTAACCTGCCGCTCGCCCGCCGGAGGCGCCGGGCATGCTTTGGTCGGGTCCGAAGCCATAGGTCCGCGCCCCGGTCGCCTGTTGGATCGCCTCGGCTGCCGGCCAATGGTCCGGATGGGTGTGGGTGATCAGAATGTGCTCGATGGTCTCGCCGCGCAGGGCATGAAGAATCGCCTCAATGTGGCTGGAAAGCGCCGGTCCCGGGTCGATGAGAGCCACTCGCCCGTGGCCGATGACATAAGTCCCTGTGCCGGGACCTGTGAAGGACCCCGGATTCCGGGCGACGATCCGCCGGATGAGCGGCGAAACGGTTTCGAGAACGCCGTATTCGAAATTGAAATCGCGGTAGAAGCGGATGTTTGCCATAGCCGGAAACTTTACGTCTGCCGAAATGGACCGGCAGGCCGGGCCGTTTTTTGCCGGTGGCAGAGTCTACGCCACAGTCAGTGCTCCGGGAAACCGCCATGCCAGCACCCTTCGGCGCATGAAAATGTTGGGTAGAGATTACATGAGGGAAGAGGTCAAATCAATTGTGTGAGGAGACTTGCCCGGCCTGCATCCTTTCGCTGAAGTTTTTCCATTTTCACAGCCAGGGGCTATGAGGTAGACTTTTCCGAGTGGCACAGAAAGCCCCGGTCAGATCATTCTGTAGTTGGTCCGCAGTTGGCCTGTAGTGGGCGGAAGCAACAATCCAATGCTAGAGCCAATGCTATAGCCAAAGCTAGAGAGGGGAACATTATGAATCCCAGCGAGAAAAAGCAGAAAAAAATCAGCCGCCGGGACTTTGTCCGAGGGGCGGGCATGGGAGCGGCGGCGATAGCCGGCGCAGGCGCTTTGCCCGCTGTCGCTGTCCAGGCGGAAGCGCAGGAGCGCGCCTCCTCTGCTATTCCGGCGGAATGGGACCTGGAGGCAGACGTTGTCATTCTCGGCTCTGGAGCCACGGGACTGCCCGCCGCCATTCGGGCGGCAGACCAAGGGGTCTCCGTTCTCGTCGTCGAAGCCAATTACGACATTGGAGGACACGGGTTGCTCAATGGAGGACAAGTTCCTTTGGGTGGAGGGACGAGCGCCCAGAAAAAATATGGGATCAAGGATTCGCCCGACATCCTCTTCAAGGACCTTACCGATTGGTCGGTGGTGGAAACCAACGGGATGCCGGAATACAGGTACAACGACCGAGGCGTCCAGCGGGCCCTGGCCGACAACGAGGCACCGACCTTCGAATTTTTGCTGGAGAATGGGGTCGAGTTCAAGGATGAAGCCCCGGGCGTGCAAGGCGGACACGCCATAGGGATCTCCGCGCCGAGAGAGAATTACGCCATTTGGGATAAGGGACAGAGCCTCGAAAGTCCCAGGGGCGGAGGCGGAACCACCATCTACAGGGCGCTGGAGGCCAGCGCCAGGAAGAAGGGCGTCCGGTTCCTGCTGAACTACCACATGGACGTCATTTTCCGCGAGACGCCCACTTCGGGACGGGTTCTTGGCATCCAGGCCAGCTACACGCCCACGATCATGCCGGGAACCAGCACCCCTTTCAAGGGCTTCCGTTCCGACGGCAACATCGAAATGGAGAAGGAAACCGTCACCGTCAAGGCGAACAAGGCTGTCATCGTCGCCACAGGCGGGAGCACGGGCAACGTCAACTTCCGCAGGATGTTTGATCCGAGAATGACCGAGGAGTTCCAACTTGCCGGCGACCCCTACTCCCACCAGGACGCCAGCGGAGAGCTGGCCGCTATGGCTATTGGAGCATCGCTCTGGGGCACGGCGAGCCAGACGCTAGAAAGAAACGGCTACTTCCGGAAGCGGAACCTGATTGGAGCTCAGTATCTCTACGTCGCGTGGACGCCGAAGAGCCCCGTATTCCCTCTGGCCCGCGCCACCGGTCTTCGCGTTCGCGATTGGCAGGACGTGATCTTAGTGAACCAAGTGGGCAAGAGATTCTACGATGAGACATCAGGGAACTGGCCATACGGGACCCATCACGGGTTCCTGGACCCTTATGTCCATGGGGATTGGCGCAATCCCCGGCGAATCAAATACGATCCGCAGAACTACCTGGAC
This sequence comes from Acidobacteriota bacterium, assembly GCA_022567475.1. Lineage (GTDB taxonomy): Bacteria > Acidobacteriota > Terriglobia > 2-12-FULL-54-10 > 2-12-FULL-54-10 > JADFGZ01. Next base: position 11,131 of record JADFGZ010000060.1, read on the forward strand.
GCCGCGGTGGCTATGAACGAGGGTTCGGTTCCTCCCGACTACGGCGCCGGGCCGACCTGGGCTATTTTTGACGCCGAGGCGGTGAAGCGGGAAAGATGGAAAGTCGAGCCGCCTGCCATCGATCCTCTCTACTTCTTCAGCGCCGACACGCTGGCGGAACTGACGAAGAAGCTGAAGAAAAATCCGTATCACAAGGCCGAGATGCCTGCCAAAAATCTGGAAGCGACGGTGGTTAGGTACAACGCCATTGTGGATTTCGGATACGACCCCGATTTTGAAAAGCCCAAGCCCCAATACAAGATCGAAACCCCGCCGTTCTACGCTGCCTGGGCCACGCCCGTGGTGCACGACACCTATGCGGGACTCCGAATCAACATGAAGTGCCAGGTGATGGACACGAAAGGCGAGGTCATACAGGGCTTCTACTGCGGAGGCGAGTCGGCCGGCGGGTGCAGCCAGCATGGTCAGGGCCGATGCACCACCCAGGGCTACATCGCCGGCAAGGAAGCCGCCTTCGAGCCGAGTTGGGGCTAGCGCTAGCGCCTGTAATGGTCGCTTGCTTCCACGTTCAGGAATAGGCGGAGCTCAAAACGGAAATCCCGGATTACGGCCTTTGACCTCTGTCTTCCGGGTCTGGCGATGGGGCGCGTGGCAGTTTGGCAATTAACGGAACGGCTTCCGTGCCGGCTCATGTGATGTTGAATTAGGGAGGGAATTCGCAATGAGGAAGCGCTTTAGGAGCGCGGCCTTTTGGGTGGTGGCCGTGTTTGCTTTTTCGTCCGTTGTTCTCGCTCAGGCTGCTCAGCAGCCGGGAGCAGCAGATGCGAAGCTTGTGCCACGCGCACCGGATGGAAAACCGGACCTGTCGGGAACGTGGACGGGCGGGGCCCGGCCAACGGGCGGGAGGTTGGCGCCTCAACACAGCGATCCGGGAACTTTGGAGCTGACGGAGTGGGGAGAAGGGAAATTCAAGTGGAACCGGGGGCCGGAGATCGGCGACGCTGAAGACGTGTATCGGGGGCAACACGTCCGAACCGAATATGATCCAGTCTACCACTGTTACCCGCTCGGCTTGGTGCGCCTCGGACCTCCTCTCTACATCATCAGAGGCGGCAGCGGCGCCACCGGAGTGACGATGGCAATTATTCAGACCCCCGGCAAGGTGCTCATCATTCACCAGTATAGGAACTCGGTGCGGCACATCTACACCGATGGAAGGGAACATCCCAAGGCCCTGGAAAACACTTGGAATGGACACTCGATCGGCAGGTGGGACGGAGACACGCTGGTTGTGGACACGGTCGGGCTGCGCGACGAAAGCTGGCTCGATACCGGAGGTCATGAGCATAGCACCCAGTTGCACGTTGTCGAGCGCTTCCGGCGCGTCAGTTATGACACTTTGGAAATCGAGCGAACGCTCACCGACCCGATTGCGCTGGCGAAGCCTTTTACAGCGACCGCCAGCCTCATGTTAAGTCCGGACGTGGATCTGAATGAGAATGGACAACAGTATGACTGCACTCAATTCATGGTAAGAAAACCCTTCTTTGGCGAAGGGGAAAACACTTTATTGGGGATACACGAACCGACGACGGGAGCATATTGAATGAAGAACCGTTTCATGGGATCAATCGCGTTGGCGGGCCTGCTAGCCTGCTCGGTTGTTGCGCCCGGAGTAGCTCAGCAGCCGGGAGGGGCTGGGTCTATACCTCGAACGCCGGACGGCAAGCCCGACCTGTCTGGAATATGGAGGACGGATAGTTCCACGGCGGGCCCTATACGCCCGACGTCTTGGGGAGCTTCGAGATACAACTACAACAAGCTTCCAGAGGGGCAAGGGGCACGAGCCGAATATGACCCGATCATGCACTGTTATCGGCCCGGAATAGCGCGCCTGGGTCCGCCACTCCTGGTTCCCAGCAAGAGCATCCAGGTTCGGATGTACGATGAGAGCAGCCCCTTTCCTGGAGGCCCCTCCGAGTTCGACGTGATTGAGCTTCGCTATTATCCCGGCCGAATATGGATGATCTATCAGTACAACCAAGAGGTGCGCCAAATTTTCACCGACGGACGGGAACATCCAGCGGTGGACGAGTACGACCAGAACTCTCTGTGGTGGAATGGACACTCGGTTGGGGAGTGGGATGGAGACACCTTCGTCGTGGATACGGCCAATATCCGCAACGAAACTTGGCTCAATAATCAGGGTTATGAAAATCGAGAGTTGCATCTTGTCGAGCGTTTCCGGCGCATCGACGCTGAGACGCTGGAGATAGAGCGGACATTCACCGACCCGGTTGCGCTCGCGCAGCCCTACACGACGCGCGCAATCCTTAAAGTGAGGCATGACTTGACGTTTACAGAGAACGTAATCTGCGATCAGCATTATGGGAGGAAGGTCGGGTTCGGTTTCGGAGGGGTTCTGGGCATTAACAATCATCCGCAATAAGAAGCTGAGGAGCATCCTAACCCAACCGGGTAGGACATAGAACGGAATCAGACGCGAGAGCGGAAAAAGGAGTAGCCATGATGAACAAACTGAGGGCCGTATTTACTGTTGTTGTTGGTTTTGTGGTCGCCACAGGGTGGTTGTGGGCGCACCACTCGGACGCGGTGTATGACCAGACTACCTTGAAAATTATCAAGGGGACCGTGAGGCAGCACATGCTGGTCAACCCGCATCAGGTCATCAAGCTGAGGGTGCAGGGGGCGGATGGCCGTTACACGGCGTGGACGCTCATCGGGGCTAACGTGAGCTCGAATCGTGCTGTGGGCTGGACGAAGGAAACCCTGCAAGTAGGAGATCCGATCACGGCGTGGGGTTTTGCATACCGAGATGGCAAGCCGAATATGACCTGGATGAGGATCGTGAAGGAGTTGGACGGCAGAATGCTCCCCATATCCGGAAACAAGAACGATAAGCTGGCCCGTTTTCTGAGCAAGTACGGCAAAGATCAGATGTCTCAAGAAGAATACGAAGTGTTTGAGAGATCCATAAACTGGGTAGAGGAGAACAATCCCAGACAGTAGTACAAGCGCCAAAACGCGGGAGTTCGCGAGGCCAATAGCCGCCGGAGGTGGCTTGAGCCAGCGGTCCCGAAGCACTGCAATGCGGCTATGAAGCTCGCCGCTGTGCGCATGGCGATTCCGCTGGGTCAGGCCGGAGGCGGCTTGACCTGGCTCCTCCAGGGTATACTCCCATACCCATTGCAGTCACTACATACACATAACCAAGTGCAGGAAGTCCCCGCATCCCGGAGTTGCGCGGTCAGCCGTGCGATTGCAGCAATAAACAGCTGACCGGGTGTGAATTGAAACTGTTTCTGGTGGCAGATTTCACGAGTTGAAACACCAAATCAACCGTCGCCCCAGCCGGAAGACGACTGAAGTTTACCGGCACGGCATCGGGAATGCCGGACGGGAAGCCATGCGCATCCTGGAGCAGGGGGGGTGAGAAAGTCTCACACGAAATTTCACACGCTGAACCCGTAGGTTGTGAGGAACTCTGTGTAACGGATTGAAAATTCTGGCGCGCCCGGCCCGACTCGAACGGGCGACCTGCGGATTCGAAGTCCGACGCTCTATCCAACTGAGCTACGGGCGCGCAATTCTGTAAGCACATAATATCCAGACGGTTGCGAGAAATCAAGGGTGTGGTCCGAAAGGTTAGCATACACAATAATTGTGCAAACTGTCCGAAAACTGTCCGAATTCTCTCCAGGTTGTTCATTGACGTGTACCTACGGCTGTTTCCGGAAAGACCGCAACGGTTGCCTTAGAAGGTGCCGCATCCAGGTAGGCTTGAGTCTTTAGAACTGCCTGCCTGACGTCCTCCAGGTTGATGATGTCGTAACGGCGGAAGACGGAGGCGGTTTTGTGGCCTGAAATCTTCATTGCCGTGTTCTCTGTCACGCCACCCCGAATCATGTTTCGAATCGCACTACGGCGCAGATCGTGAAACAGCCTTCCCTGCAGCCCCGCCTTTTTACAGGCAGCGCCCCAGCTTTTGCGTATGTCGCCAATGCGAGCGCCGTTCCGGTGAAATACCTGGAGCGAGAAGGCAACCGTTCCATCGGGGCGCGGATACTCGCGCAATTTCCACTGGCGCTCGATGATCTGGAGGAGTTCACCTTCAAGCGCCAGCACCCTGCTTTGTCCGTTCTTTGAGTTCTCTGGCCGGAGCCGGATCACCTTTTCGAGTAGATCGACATCGCCCCATGCGAGGGAAGCAATCTCCCCCTTGCGCCAGCCTGTGAGAAAGCCGAAATGGGCGAACCGTTTCAGGTAGTCCGGTAAGCACCCCATCATTGCCCCAAAATCTGCCTTCTCAAAAAAACCGGAACGGATGTTGGTCTCCCGGAGCTTTGGAATTTCCGGCATGGAACTTAACTGCCGCCGCCTGATAGCCAGACGGAACGCCTCACCTAAAAGAGTTGTCCTCCTGTTGACCGTTGCGGGGCTGTGACCTCCTGCAAGGCACTTCTTGATATAGCGGCTCACGGTTTCCGCGCTGACAGCTCTCGCCCGAAGATCGCCCAAGGCATCACGGACAATTCGTAAGTGTCCCAGGGTTTGTTTCAGGCTCTTTAGTTCGCGGAGTTGAAAATCAGACTCCAAGGCACGTAGCAAATCTCCCACGGTGAGCCGGTCCTGTTGAGGCCCTACAAACGCTCTCAAGCCCATCACGTCCGCGCCGATTTCCCTAAGCCGCTGCTTTAGCAGGCGCTCCGCAACTTTACGGTCAGTAGAGCCGCTGCTTTCCCGGAATTCCTTTCCAGTGTGGCAATAAGAAATCCACAATAGTGAACTATTGGGACGCTTGAAAATCCTACCTGTTCCCCTCCTGTT